>MNVX01000015.1:0-30315 GCA_001872185.1 Candidatus Pacearchaeota archaeon CG1_02_32_21
ATACAAACTTTAAAAATCTGAGGTTTATAAACTTTTTGGTTAGTTACTACTTAGTAATTACAATGTAGAGCTTAGAAAATTATCGTAAAAATTAAAGAAAATATATTAATTAAAATTAATCTCATTTGTTTCTATTTAAAAGCCATTGTGAGAGTAGATAGAGCATAATAGATATTATAACTCCAATTAATATTGGTATTCCTCTTGTGTATAAAACTGATGAGCTCATTTTTTCAATCCTAAAAAAAATCTACCCCCTTTAGGGTGTAGTTTTAATGTGCAGATTTTTTTGCTTAACCTCAAAACCATAAGAACAAACCACACCTTTTAGGGTGTGGTACACAAAGAGGGTTTTGTGATTTTCCAGATTTTATATGGAATAAAACAATACATAAAAACAATAATCAAGACAGCAATAACTCCCAAAGCATAAGAATCAGGAAGTTTGTCTAACATGCTAAAAAAGAAAGGTAGTAGTAATATAAAACCAATTAGATATACTACGCTTAAAGTTTCTTTCTTAATTGTGCAAAGGGTTCTAACAATTCAGGTCTAACTGTTGTTTCTAATCCTTTCATAGTTTTATCAACAGCTTGTAAGTCTGCCATTGTATATGCCTTTATATTTGAAGCACATTTACCAGGTGCACTTAGCGCCTCTGGCGCTATACCGAGGAACCGACCACTGCCACAATCAAGAAGGATCCTGCCATCAGCATAAGACCTGCCCCCGAGCCAGTAGACATACCACGCCTTTAAATCAGGTGTTTTTCCTTGGGCAGAACTTGGGTAAACTCCCATTGCAGTATCATAACTAAATCTTTGTTTTCCTTCAGTAAAAATATAATCAACATAATCATCAAGCAAAGCTTGTTCTCTTGCTAAAACTTTCCATACTGGATGAGCTTTAACATCTTTTCTTGAAAGCGGAGATTTTGTCTTTCCAAGTTTTCCTTTCTTAAACTCTTCACCTTGCAAAGCATTATAAGCATCTTCTGTTAAAACTAATGCTCCATTTATTAATTTACTTTGAGGAGTTATATCTCTTAAAGTTTGAGAATCAAGAACTATCTTTACTCTTCCATCTGGATGATATACAACTGCATCGCTAGTATCAAAATAATTATCTATATAAGAACCTTTTATATCAGCATCAGAATTTCTAACATCTAATCTTCTTTGCATTAATCCAGCAACAGACATAGGAACTCTGCCCTCAGCTATTAATTTCGGCATCTGCTCTACATTTCTACCATAAAATTCTCTATACGCTTCTCTTGTTTCATTTAGTTTTAATGCCATAGAAACTTTAGAAATCTAAGATTTATAAATCTTTCTTATATGTAAATTTTATAGTAGTAACAAAATTAATACAAACTTTTATCTCAAACTCTCAATCTCTTTTGCAATTGATAACAATTTAGATTCCTGCCCTTTACCGCAAAATATTTGCAAGCCTACAGGAATTCCATTAATTTTTCCAGCAGGAATACTAATAGCACAAATTTCAGCAAGATTAGCTGGAATTGTCAAAGCATCATAAGCATAAACCTCTTCCAAATTCATGCTTTCTCCAATCCTCCATGGCAAACCAGGACAAGTTGGAACAATCACGCAATCCACAGTTTTAAAAGCTTTTTCAAACTCTTCTTTAATAAGCTCCTTTACCTGAAGTGCTTTTTTATAATATCTTCCTTCATACTCTGCCTTTGTTATCTCACTTCCCCCAAGAATTCTTCTTAATAATTCAGGTCCTGCAACATCTTCAATTTTCTTGCCAAAACGACGGCCGTCAAATTTCCTAGTTCCAGAGTAAACTTCTGTATAAACAATAGGATAATAAATCTGAACAGCTACATCAATGTATTTAATCTCAACTAATTTTTTGTTCCATGAAAATCTTTTAATAGCTTCTTCAATTTTACTGTCAATTAAATTTTGAACATTTGGCTTTGCTAAAGGTTTTATAACCCCAATTATAACTTTTTTATTTCTTAAGCTTTCTAATTTTATACTTTCCCTTTCATAGCTAATAGGGTCTTTTTCATCTCTTCCTTTAATTACATCCAATAATAAAGCAGCATCTTCAACATTTTTAGAAATAGGTCCTATCTGATCAAAACTCATAGCCATATCAACCAATCCATAACGAGAAACATAACCATAGCTTGGTTTCAAACCAACAACCCCACAATGTGAAGCAGGGTTTCTTATACTTCCTCCTGTATCACTTCCCAAAGCTAAATCACAAAATCCGGCTGCAACTGAAGCAGCACTTCCACTTGAGGTTCCTCCAGGAATTAAATCTGCCTGAACAGGATTTTTAGTCGGTCCAAAAGCACTAGTTTCTCCACTTCCCCCACAGGCAAATTCATCCATATTGGCCATTCCTAAAATTATCCCGTCTTCTTTTTTAATCTTGGAAATAACTGTTGCATCATAAGGAGCTACCCAGCCTTCAAGAGTTTTTGAGGCACAGTTTATTTCAATCCCTTCAACGCAAATATTAGACTTAACAATAATTCCCAACCCCGCCAATCTTCCCAACTTTTGTTTTTTCTTTAATTTATCATCTACTTTTTTAGCTTCTTCTATAGCTTTATCATTAATAATAAGAACAGCATTTATCCTTTTATTTTCACTTTTAATCTTCTCCAAAAAATCCTTTATGTTTTTCTCTGCACTCAATTTTCCTGACTTGATTAACTCAACTTTTTCAACTGCACTTATTTTTTCCATTTTAATTTAATCTTGTCTGAATATTTCCAAGATATTCAAATGCATCTTCAATAAGAACATTAGAATAATATCTATTAACAATCTCAGCAAGTACTTCTGCTAAAATCTCTCTAACATGATAAACCCTATTTACTCTTCCTTCCATTCAATCTATCCTCCGCAAAATCTGTTACCATTATTTTGTCCATCCTCCCTTTTCAGCAATTATAAAATTCTTATTTTTCTTAGGAGCATTCCCAAGCATTATATCTCTAAAAATATCATCGCATAAATCTCCCTTGCCTTCTTCTCTTTCAAATTTCTCTCTTTCAACAACTGCCTCAGGAATTTCAGGTAAGCTTTCAAGTGTTTTACCAAATTCAAGCATTATCTTTTTTGCCTTTTCTTCAACTTCCTTTCTTTCCTTATCACTTAATCTTCTCCAAGTTAATTCACTTGCCATAAATATTAGAAAAAGAGGTAGTTTAAAAATTTATATTATCTTACAAACTTTGCCTTTAAACGCTCGTTATCAATTTCAACAATCACTCCATTACCTTCATGAGCAGCTCCAGGGTTAACAATCAAAGTTTTTCCCAGTTTCTGAACTCCCATTGACTCGTGAATATGGCCTCCAATAGCTAAAACAGGCTGGTAAAAATCAATAATTCTTCTTGCTAATTTGCTGCCATAATGCTTTCCTCTAACTCTTTTATCAGCTTTTTTAGAAGTTATTTTATCAAGTCTAGTATTGTAAGGAACATTATGGGAAACAAATATTACTCTCATGTTTTTATTTTCTTCTTTGAACTTTTTAAATAATTTATCAAGTTTTTTTCTGTGATTTCTAAATGGCTTACTTTTAACATGTCCTGGAAAACTATGCCCTCTCATTCCTATAAAAACATAATCCCCAATTTTAGCAAAAGAGTAATCTATCCTTTTTATTTTTGGATATTTCTTAATAATTTTTGCAAAATTTTCTTTTTTATCAAAACTAGGACCATTATTTTTTGCCTTGCTTTTTAAATTTGAGCTAATATACTCTGTAACATCATCAGGCATTGGCCAGTCTATATTTCCTAAAACTGTAAAAATTAGGGTAGGAAGTTTATTCATTTTCTTTAAAACTTCTTCACCCGACTTCAAATCATCTTTAACAAGCTTTCGATATTTTTTCATTCCAATTACCTCCCATAAACCAGTATCTTTTCCAAAACAATGCTTAAACCATAACTTCCTATAGGCAAAAGGAAGATAATCTCCATTACTAATTAACAAATCTATTTTCTCCTTATTTATTATTTTCTCCCACTTTTTCTGAAATTTTCCGTGAAAGTCTCCTAAAACTAATATTCTCATATAACTCTAAAAGAACAAGAATTTTTAAATTAATCTTAACAATAATAATCCTTATAAAATACATAAAAATAAGTTTAGTACTATGATTCACCTAACAGATTCAAATCCTGATTTGAAATTAGCAAGAGTAAAACTAGGATCCCTTTATTCAAAAAAAGAAGAAAAAGAGTATGGAGACGCTCAAAGAGCTACAATTACATATTTGCATATTGCTGACTGGCTTTCTGCACCTTTAGGATTTAATGTGGCTTGGGTTGGTCAAACTAGAGAAGCTGATGAAGAAGCAGATGAAGAATCTGAAAAAGATGTTTCAAAGGGGGATAATAAGAGTATTAGGAAAACCAAGTGAGTCTAGAAGAATCATAAAAGATATGCACTTAAAACCTTACAATATCCATATCCTTGAAGGGACAAATTTTAACCAATCCAATAATCCTGTGAAATGGTATACTCTCCAAAATGGAAAATGGCCACATCCAAACTGGCAGAACTCATATAAAGAGTTTGTTGATGAGCTAAAAAGAGTATACCCAACTAGTGATAATGTTGAAGGTTTATTAAAAGTAACTGATGGAGAATGGATCGATAATATAATCTTAAAGGGTTCTGATTTACCTCAAATTTCAAATGGAAGAGTTTACATAAGACTTGGAGAAGACTTTCCACCACAGCAAAAAACTCTTTTAGAAAGGTTAAGAATAAAACCTAAGGTTATAAAAATTAGATAATTAAGGAGTCAGTCTATCTCTGTCTCTAGGAAATAAAACAGCTTCCCTTATATTAGGCAAACCTAAAATTAACATTGTAATTCTTTCTAATCCAACTCCCCACCCTGCATGCGGCGGAGCTCCAAATCTAAAGCTGTCTACATAAGCCTTAAAGTCTTTAGGATTTAACCCCTTAGCCTTCAATCTCTCAATTAATAATTCTGGAAGATGAACTCTTTGTCCCCCAGAGCTTATTTCCATTCCCTGATAAATTGCATCAAAACCATAGCTCAAATCTTTACCCTTAGGCATTATGTAAAATGGTTTTCCTGATAAAGGCCAGTCATGAACAAAAACAACTGTATCTGGATATAACTCTCCAAGTTTTTTCTCAGCATCTCCTGATAAATCATCTTTTCCAACATGGATTTTATACTTTTTCATCATTTCAGAAACCTCACCAAAAGTTAGATAATTAACACCAGGAACCTTTAACTTAACATTCAAAACTTCAAGTTCTTCCTTATTCAATTCCATAACTCTCTTAACAATATACTGCACACATCTGCCTAAAACTTCCATAACAATTTTATCATCTGCAAATGCCTGCTCATAATCAAACTGCCTTGACTCATTTAAATGCCTTACAGTATTATGCTTTTCAGCTCTCCAAACTGTGAATATTGCAAAAACTTTTTCCATTGAGCAGGCTAGCATTTGTTTGTATAACTGGCAACTTTGAGACAAACAGGCTTTTTTCTCAAAGTACTGGACATTAAACAAATCAGTTCCACCTTCACTTGAAGATCCAATTATTGAAGGAAACTGGGCCATTACAGCTCCTTCTTTAATCATAAATTCCATATAGGCCTGTTGGATAGTTGACTGAATTTTAAAAATTGCCTGAGTTTCTTTTCTATGTAAATCTAAAAACCTATAGTCTAATCTTTTAGGCAGTTCAGTTTTTGAAAAATCAGATACATCAATAGGTAATGGATTTTCTGCTTTAGCAATTACCTCAATTTTCTCAACCAAAACCTCTTTTCCACCAGGAGCCTGTTTGCTTTCCTTAACATCACCAATAACTGAAATAACACTTTCTCTGTTAAGGCTTTTCATTAACTCAAAACTTTCTTTATCTGTTTTAGAATCAAGGCCTATAGTTTGTATTTGTCCTGAAACATCCCTAAGTATAACAAACCTTATCTTGCTCAAATCTCTAACCTCATACACCCAGCCTTTCAAAAAAACTTTTCCATTTTTAGAAAAAGCATCTTTAATATAAGTTCTTTCCAACTCGTTTTTCTTTTCTTTTAACATTTTATTACTCACTTTACATACTTTTTAAGTATTTCTCCAGCTTCTTTTCCAGAAACTTTTCCATTAAACTTGGCCATAATCAAACCCATATAACCTCCAGTACTCAAGCCTGGTTTTTCCTTGACAAGTTTAGAGACAAATTCTTCAATTTCATCAAGGGATTTTTTCTCAACTTTTACAGCTTCTTCTAACTTTAAACCACTAACAATTTTAGTCAAAACATCCTGAATTTCGCTGCTGCTAAGATTGTTCTTAACAGACTCTTTTATAACACGCTCAAAAATATCTAAAGATAACTTCTTATAAATCTCTTCAATATCTTTATTTAATTTTTTTGCAATATCTTTAGGCCATAAAACAATAACCTTAGCCACAAGATTAGCATCTTTAGTTAAATGAATAAGTGACTTGAACTCCTCAAGCTTACCTTCTCCAAGTACTAAACCAATCATCTCATCGTTTAAGCCTTGTTTTTTTAATTCTTCGCGAATATTTGATCTTAATTTAGGAATATTTCTTCTAGCCTTGTCAACTTGCTCTTTAGAAATAAACAAAAGCGGAAGGTCTGTCTCAGGATACATTCTTGCACTGCCGGGCATTGGTCTTAAAAAGTCTGTACTGCCATCAGGATTTGCTTTTCTAACTTCAGAATTTAAATTTTTAGAATTTAAATTTTTAATCTGCCTTTCTACTTCCTTATTAATTGTTGCAACAAACATTTTAACATCCTGAAATCCTTTAATCTCAATTCTTGGATGTCCTTTAATGCTAAGATTAACATCCTGTCTGATAGTTCCTATTCCTCTTTTAACTTTGCAAGCTCTCAATATGTCGCCAATATGTAGAGCGACTTCTTTAAACTGCTCAGGAGTTTTTATATCAGGAGAAGTTGCAATTTCAACTAAAGGTATTCCCAACCTATCAAGCCTGTATACTGTCTTGTTTTTCTCCCTTGAAATTATTCTTGCAGCATCTTCTTCAAGAACAACTGTATCAATTTTAACTTTCCCATCTTTAGTTTCTACATATCCATTTCTGGCAATTAAGACAGTTCTCTGAAAACCTGATGTATTGCTTCCATCAATTACAATTTTTCTCATAACCTGGCTTACTGGAAGAATATCGCAATTTAAAAGTAAAGCAATATGCAATCCTATTTCAAGAGCTTCTTCATTAATAGCTAAAGGTGGCTCTTCATCTAATTCAATTAAACTTATAGAATCATACCCTTGGTAAATAAATTCCCTGTCTAAACTTGCTTCATGTTTAACAGCTTCATCTATCTCTCCAGTTTCTCCAGCAATAGCATGTAACTTTCTCCTAACACTGTATTTTGGATCATCACTTCTTAGAAAGCTAGAAGTATTGCAGAATAGTTTCTTTGTGTCTAACTGTTGGTGTATTTCTAATCCAGATTTAAATCCAAATTTCTGGTATTCCATAATGTATAATGATGATATAAAAGGTTATTAAAACTTATCATAATACTAAACCTTGCTCTTGATATCTCTTAAAATTTTCACAAAGAGAGCTAATTAGGTGATTTTGTATTTCCGAGCTTTCATCATGTCCTATTAAATGATTAATAGGGATAAGCCTCCATGGATTTAAACAAGTTAAGCTAATTGAAAATGGCATTTCAACT
This sequence comes from Candidatus Pacearchaeota archaeon CG1_02_32_21, assembly GCA_001872185.1. Taxonomy (GTDB): domain Archaea; phylum Nanobdellota; class Nanobdellia; order Pacearchaeales; family GW2011-AR1; genus JACPLR01. The sequence continues at coordinate 7,752 of MNVX01000015.1, forward strand.
ATTTCATCAAAACTAACTATTGTTTCATTATCTGCACCAACAATGCCCTTACCCTGAAGTCTTTTTTTAGCCTTTTTTAACTGTCTTTCATTAAGTTTTAATTTATGAGAGTGATGAATAAAACCTTCATGCGCATGAACAAAACTACATCCTAAATCAAGATAAACTGGTTGTGGAGATATAGCAGGGCAGATAATATAATTCTGTTTTTTTCCAATAATATCTGCAATAAGCAAGCTATCAAGGTATACATGCTCGGTCTCTGGAACATCGCAGCAAGTTTGATCTCCATTACCATTACCACATGGAGGATTTTGAGATATTCTGCTAATAAAGTAAAAAAACCTTCCAGAAGGATCAGGTTCATTATGCTCTTTAAAGGCAGAAAAAGAAACATCTTTATTAAGGTTAGTTATCAAAAAAGTGTCTACTGTTTTCAATCCAAATTTTCTTGCTAGTTCAAAGGTCATAGCTTCATAAACAGGCTGATGATCAGCTCTAAAAGAACTATTCCCATTTACATGAGAACCAACACAATATTTAACATATCCGCTAAATTCAAGCCTGTCGCTACTAAAATAACACCTGCCTCCGGGGTTTGAACCAATCCTGGAACTAGTAAATTTAACACTAGATGCCATTAAACAGCTTGGAATTATGTTTTAAAAATGTTTGTCTAGTTCAAAAAATCCTCTACTTTGATATAATCACTGTACTCTCTGGCATAATTCTTTAACATATTCTTTTTAACATCCCTAGACATAATTTTATCTCCCAGTACCCAGGATAGTTTCACAAAAGCTGTTTCAGAAAGCATATCTTTAAGATAAATGATCCCAGTCTTTTCTAATTCTCTTCCAACGCTATAAGTCAGGGGGTGTAGTCTTCCATAAATAGTTTGTGGAGCTGCACAAATTGTCATTCCGGATTTTATTGCTTTTTTTATATATGGAATCCAATTGCTACTGCTTTCTCCAGTTGATACATGTCCTAATCCTGTCATTTCTACAACTAACCCCTTATATCCTTTTTTTAAATAATAATCAATAATTTCAGGATCTTGTCCAGGATAAAATTTAACTAAAGCAACTTTTCCGCTAAAGTTAGCCCTTACCCCAGTTTTTTCATTATTTTTAACCCTATAACTAGTAAAAGCTTCAAATTTTTCAGGAGTTATTTTTGCCAAAGGTTCTGCATTTATTGGTCTGAAAGTATCCCTTCTTGACGTATGCATCTTCCTCACCTTTGTTCCAAGCAAAGCATAACAAAAATCGTCATTTATTGAAGCATGCCCAACTAACATAACTTCAGCTGCATCTGAAATAGCTGCTCTTGCAGAGCACATCAAATTAAGTCTTGCATCACTTGAAGCCCTATCGCTACTTCTTTGAGAATAAGTAAGCACAACAGGTTTGTTCAAATTCTTAAGAGCAAAGGAAAGTGCACTTGCAGTGTAATGTAAAGTATCTGTACCATGTGTAACAATAATTCCATCAATACTAGAGTCATTGCATAATTTTCCCACACTTTCAGCAATTAGTTTCCAGTCTTTATAATCCATATTTTCAGAAGCTTTCATAAACGGAACAGTTATCTTTTTAACATTTGCAATTTCCAAAAGTTCTGGATAAAACTCCAAGAGTTCTTCTGGATCAGTAAGCCACTTAACAGCTCCTGTTTTATAGTCTAGCTTGCTTGAAATAGTTCCTCCTGTAACAACAAGAGCAATATTTTTAAGGTTCTTATTTTGTTTTATTGGTTTATTTTTTTCCTTTTTGCTTTCTTTACCTTTCATAATTTTTACATCTAAAATATCCTCTTGCCTAATACCAATATTATAACCAGAATTTAGTTTTACAAGAATAATCTCTGGATTAGGGCTTTCAAGAATAACACACTCAAAATCCCCTGTTTTGGTGTGAAGTTTAGCATTTGTACCTGGTTTTAAACTTTTAATTTCCATAAATTAAAAAATAGTGTCCCATATAAAAAAGTATCTACTAAAATGCAAGGTAGGCTAAAATTTCTATATACCTCTCCCTATCATCTGGATGTATATTATTGACATCAAATAAGTAATTATAATAAAATCTGTTGCTTTTTATTTCCTCAACTCTTCTGTCTATCTTTTTCCTGTCCCTTCTCGACATATAGAGTGACTGAAAAATCTCATTAACATCGAGTGCACTACCTGCAAAATCAACTACTTTTTCAATTAAACTTTCTCTTTTAACAGCTACTATAAAAACCAATATTAAAAGAGCTTAAAAATTATTATGCTAAACTTAGTTATTCTTCACTCAAACCCATTATAGCTTCGCTTAAATCGCCTTTAGAATCTTCCAAAGCCTTTCTTGCTTCTCCTTCTGAAACTCCTGTCTTTTCCATAACAATGCTAATATCTTCTGTACTAATGCCTTTTTCTTCAATCTTAGAATCCCCAGTTATTTGCCAGCTTTCGCTTCCAGACATATTAACTTTAATAACAGAAGGATTTTCTATAACTATATTCTCGTCTTCTTTTTCAATAATAACACGAATAGCATCAATTTCTTCCTGCTTAATGCCCATTTGCTTCATTAAAGCTTGCATTTTTTTAGGATCTATTCCAGGCATCATTTTAATTTATCTAAGCAACAGGCAAGAATAGTTTAAGAGCAACAACACCTATGGCTAAAACAACAACAAAAATAATAACTTGCAAAGGAGTTATTTTTAGCTTGCTATCATACTCCTCATTATATCTCATTAATCCGCCAAAAACTCCTGGCATGTTTATTGATCCGTCTTTCGCCATTTTACAAAATTACCTAAAAATACAATCAAATAAGTATATAAAAATCTTACTATGTCAGAATTTTCTGGAAAAATCAAACCACCTTTGTCTAAGCAAGTTAGGCCATCCTTCAGAATCATTTATTGTTACTTTCGTAATATTACCAAGAACATTTTCATTATAAACTGCCCTTCCATTATAAAAAATTTCAAAATCTCCTGATTTTTCACTTTCAAAATAAATTATTTGTAACCTCTCAAAACAAAGAATAAAACTGCTTCCAACAAATCTCTCTTTTTCATCATGTGCCTCCCCTTTAAAGCCATACTCCTGAACAAGCCACTTAGCATAACTAAGGTAGTCAAAATCCATAAAAAGTATAATACTTCGGGATATATAAGAATAATGATAAACCTTAATATTTTTAATCCCAACATTCTTACATAAATCATGACACTAAAATTCAAAGATATAAAGAGCTGGACTCCAGAAGTAGAAACTAAAATAACTAGTGAATGGAAGGATAAAGAGCTATTTTTAATTAGTGAAAAATCAAGTAAAAAAATATACTCTATAGACACTCCTCCTCCTTATGTTAATTCTCCTATCCACATAGCTCAGGCAACAACATATTGTTATATGGATTTCTTTGCAAGATACAAAAGAATGAAAGGTTTCGCTGTATTATTTCCATTAGGGCTGGACAGAAATGGCCTTCCTATAGAAATGGCTACTGAAAAAAAGTTTGATGTATCTCCATTCAAAATAGGTAGAGATAAGTTCATAGAATACTGTGAAAAATTAATCAATGAAGGCTCTACAGGAACAACTGAAAGTTTTGAAAAACTTGGTATATCTTTCACCTCTTACAAAGAAGGCAAACACATAGGAGCTGTTTACAAAACAGACTCTCCAGAATATCGTGCACTAACTCAAGCAACATTTATTGAACTATATAAAAAGAGCCTTGTTTATGAAGATGCAAGAATAAATAACTGGGACCCAAAATTACAGACAACTATTGCAGATTCAGAAATAGAGTACAAAGATATACCAAGCACATTCAATTATGTAAAATGGAAAGTTAAGGAAACTGAGGAAGAGATAATAATAGCAACCACAAGACCAGAATTGATCTGCACATGCGGCATGGTTATATTTAATCCAGAAGATAAAAGGTATAAGCATTTGGAAGGAAAACATGCTACATCTCCTATTTTTGATAAAATAATACCAATAAAATCTCATCCTTTAGCAGACCCAAATAAAGGCTCTGGAATAGTAATGATGTGTTCTGCAGGAGATTTATCAGATATACAATTTTTCAGAGAACAAAAATTAAAGCCAATAATTGCTATAAACCAGAATGGAACAATGAATGCACATGCAGGAGTCTTTGAAGGGCTTCCTGTAAAAAAGGCCAGGGAAAAAATAATAGAGCTATTAAAAGAAAAAAAAATAATTACAAAACAGGAAAACATTAGTCACAGGACACCAATATCTGAACGTTCAAAGGCAGAAATAGAGTTTATAGAAATGCCTGAGTTTTATATCAAACAGTTAGAATTTAAAAAAGACATAAAAAATATAACAAAAAAAATTAAATTTTATCCAAAAGAATCTATAAAAATACTAAATGATTGGATTGATTCAATAAGTATAGACTGGCCAATATCAAGAAGAAGATTTTATGCAACACCAATACCTTTATGGCATTGTGAAGACGAGAATTTAATAGCATTGCCGCCTGCAGGAGAATATTACATCCCCTGGAAGCAGTCGCCTCCAAAAGAATCAGAAGTTTACAAAAACGGAAAAAAGATAGGGAAAATAAATGATTTTAAAAATAAAAAATGGGTAGGTGAGGAAAGAGTATTTGACACCTGGATGGATTCCTCAATTTCAGAACTTTATATTCTCAAGTATGGGTCAAACAAAGAATTTTTCAAAAAGGCATACCCTGCAAGTTTGCGTCCTCAGGGAAAAGAAATAGTTCGTACATGGTTGTATTATACATTGTTAAGAGGATTTTTAGAAACAGGAAAATCCTGTTTTGAAGATGTTTGGATACATCAGCACTTAACAGATGAAAAGGGTAAAAAAATGGCAAAATCAGAAGGTAATGTAATAGACCCAAAGGAAATTATAAAGCAATACGGTGCTGAGGCAATGCGTATCTGGGCTGCAACTGAAGGGGATTTATCAAAACAGGATTTAAAAGTATCAAAAGAAAGGATACGGGGAGAAACAAAAACAATTAACAAAGTTTTAAACATTTCTAGATTTATACTGCAGTTCCAAAAACCAAAACTAAAAAAGTTAACAAAACTAGACCAATTATTTATAGACTACATAGAAGATTTAACAAAAAAATCAGACACATCTTACAGCAATTATGATTTCTTTCATCCTGCTACAGAACTAAGGAATTTCATCTGGGAGATATTTGCTTCGCACTATATAGAAATTGTTAAAAATCGTGCTTACAATCAGGAAAATACTTTTGGCAAAGAAGAAAGTGATTCTGCAAAATATACTCTGCACTTCTTGCTTGAAAGATTCCTCATATTAATGTATCCCATAATCCCGCAGGTGACAACAATAATTGGAAAAGAAAAAAATCTGGATTTATTAAAAATAGAATTTCCAAAGGCAAAACTCGGAAAATCAAACTTAAAACTTATTGAAAAAATAATAGACTTCAATAGTTCTATATGGAAAGCAAAAAAAGAAAAAGGTATTTCTTTAAGAGAACCAATTGAAGGAATAAAAATACCAAAAGAGCTAAAAGATTTTGAAAAAGATTTGAAGGCTTGTCACAAAATTTGACAATGTTTATTAAACTATCATTCTTATAAATTAAAATGGTCGATCAAAAACAAATAGACTTCAAGGAATTTGTGGAAAAAATGTCTGGATATAGGGGCAGACACACAGAGTTGGTTAGTGTTTTAATACCTGCAGGTTACAATATCAATGCAGTTGTAAGCCAGTTAGAGGCAGAAAAATCAACTGCCAATAACATTAAATCACGTTCAACAAGAAACAATGTTATAGAGGCTTTGGAGAAAATAATCAGGGAATTAAAACAGGGCAAGCAAAAATATGAAAATGGAATTGCAATATTTTGCGGAAACACAAGTTTAGATGAGGGCAAACCAAATATAGAATTTTTTGTTATAGAGCCTCCTCAACCATTAAATACAAGGCTATATCGTTGTGACCAGACCTTTGTTACTGATCCACTGATAGAAATGACTGAAACAACTGAAGTTTACGGTTTATTGGTCATAGAAAGAAAAGAGGCAACTATAGGATTATTAGAGGGAACAAGAATTAAAGTCTTGCAAAAAATGACCTCTGGCGTTCCAGGAAAAATAAGAGCAGGAGGACAGAGTTCTCAGCGTTTTGCGAGAATAACTGAGGGCATGGCAAAAGAGTTTTATAGAAGAGTTGCAGAAACAATGAAAGAAGAATTTTTCGAGATGAAAAAACTAAAAGGTATTTTAATAGGCGGTCCAATTCCTACAAAAGAAGAATTTTTAGAAGATGGCCAATTAGTAACAGCTTTAAAAAATAAAGTAATTGCTGTAAAAGACATAGGATATGCAGATGAGCATGGGTTAGGATTATTAGTAGAAGCTGCTCAGGAAGAACTTGTAGAGCAAGACATTACAAAAGAAAGAAAAATAATGGAAAAATTCTTTACTATTCTAGGAAAAGATCCTGGTAAAGGAGTTTACCAATATTCCAAAGTTAAAAAAGTTCTTGAAATGGGTGCTGTAGACACTTTGTTATTATCAGAAACTTTAGAAAAGCCGATAATAAAAGAGTTGACAACAATAGCAGAACAAATGGGAACAACAGTTATATTAGTAAGCAATGAAACAGATGAAGGCAAGCAATTCACAAGTCTTTCAGGAATTGGTGCTATTCTAAGATATAAGGTTCATCTTTAGTTATTCTATATCCTCTTTTGAAATAAGAAATAAAATATTTTTTCCAACATTATACTTTCCTTTTTTTATATCTTTAATATCTAACCAAGCAATTTCTTTAACAGAATAAATAAGCTTTATATCTTTTTTATTTTTTAACTTAGCTAAATAATGAATTAAAACAATAGTCATACTTTCATTAGTTTGTTGATTTTTATAGACAATCATGGGATTTAATGGTCTAATTATTTCAATTTCAGCATTAATTTCTTCTTTTACTTCTCAACAACAAGCTTCTTCCATCTCTTCAATTCCTTCCTCAACTGTTCCTCCAGGTAATTTATAAAAGTTATCCTTGTTAACAAGCAATTTCCCATTTTCAATAATAACTGGTCCAGAGGCAATAATGGTCTTTTTCATTAAAATACACATATATACTACTTAATAAAAATTTCTGTTATCTTTCTTCGACAACTCTTCTTGGCTTAAGGAATTTAGCTCCGTATTTATTGAAGTAAAAAAATGAGTCTTCATCTGGCTTCTTAGATCTTTTTGAAATATCAGCAGAATAACCAATAGGAATTATAGCTTCAACAGCAACTTTCTCTGGAATACGCAAAGCCTTTTTTACATGGTCATCTACAAAAGCTCCAACCCAGCAGCTTCCTAAACCCAAATCAGTCAGTTTCAAAAGAAAATTTTCAATTGCTGCTCCTGACTGCTGCCTTACGTACCTTTCTCCTCTTTCATAATAAGACCTTTCAACTTGTGTCGGATCTGAGCAAACAACTATAACATAATGAGCATCTAAAATAAAATCCTGGTCAGCTGCTTCAGCTAAATCAGCTATTATCTCTGGATTATCAACTAAAATAAATTTTACTGCATGTAAATTACCAGCACTAGGAGCGTATCTTGCAGCTTCAATTGCATCAAGAATATCTCTCCAGTCAGGCCTTTTTTTCTTGAACTTCCTGACACTTCTTCTCTCCTTAATAACTTTATCAAAATCCATAACTAAATCATGTAAAGATTATTTATAAAATTACCCTCTCTCCCTTTAAGCAACTAAACCTCTTCTAAAACCACCACTTTCAAAAAAATACTGTGAAGCTATTCCAGATAAATCTTTTGAAAATTTTTCTAATCTGTCAAATAGCCGATCATCAAAATACCTTTCTGGAGATTTTAATTTTCTAACACTAAACTCATGAAATCTCTCAAACTCTTTTCCACCAAGATAAGCTTGTAAGGCAAGATTATCCATATGTGCATTCTGTTCAAGTGTGACAGGATCAATTTTAACTGCATAATCTTTTAATGCACGAAACATATAACTTTCAAAACCCATTGGAAAATGTCCTGGTTTCTCTCCTTCTTTTGTCTTAAAATATTTCAAAGCTGCATCTGCCATTAACCACTTAACCCTCATCATTGCATTTTCATCAAAAAATTGCTCATCACCCAATAATCTAATTGAACTTTCATTACCTTCTTGTGCACTTCTACAAACACTAAGACCAAGTAAAATAAAATTTGCAAATTGCAATATGTCATGATGATTGTAAAAATCTTCAGGATATTTATCTTCAACTCCTATTTTCATTTTCAAATAAGCAAAAAATACTTTTTAAGTATTTATATATAAATTTATCTTGGAGAATAAAGTTAATCACAGTAAAGTCTACAACGTTCAATTGTAGCTTTATGAGTTAATACTGTATCACTAATTTCTATAATGTTTGTAATATCTGCAGTCCATTTACCCTTTTTTTGCTCTGATCTATAAATAATTGTGTGGCCTTTACCATCTCTGCTATTTCCACGATTATAATAAAGAATTCCTTTAATAGTAGCATTTGGTCGAGATCCAATCACTGTAAATATTCCGCCAAAATATAATCCCATTTAGTCTCTTAAATCGTTGTTATAATGAGACCCAATTTCGTCCCATTCCATAAATTCCTGATTAGCCTTACCCTTATAAAGATTATTATATTAATTTAAATCACATTAAAAAAAGAAAGCGCCTCGGGGAGGACTCGAACCTCCGACCCTACGGTTAACAGCCGTATGCTCTACCTATTGCTCCTATTTTTCACCATATCAGCTAAAATAGTCTGAGCTACCGAGGCAAAATCATCTAATCCTAAAATCAGGTGATTATTAAGAATCTTATAATACTTATATAAATGTTTCGGGATAATAACATAAACCTTATATTTCTCATCAAGGTAACTAATTTTATCTTTTAATTTATATGCTTTTGTCTCTCCTTCCCAAGCAGTAACTTCAAAAATAATTTTTTTGTTTATCAAAAAATCTGGGAAAAAATATTGATCTCTAACATTAATAAGAGGCTCATACTCATAATCTATTCTCAAATCAAACAAAATATCGGCCACTTGTTTTTCAAATAAATTCCTAACTTTTTCTCCATTCTTAGATTTATACTTATATCCTCCAATTTTTTTGAATCTTGAATATTGTTTAGAATAATATTCTTTGGGATTATCTCTTTTCATTTTGCTATGCCATTGTTTAAGCCTTTCAGATTGCTTATTTTGAATATTTTTCATATCTCGTTCAAATGTCCCATTTCTTTTCTTAAATTCAACGCAACTTTTTCCTCCAATTCTTTGTCTAAAATTGTTTTCAAATTTATTTTTGATTAATTTATTTGAATTTTTAATTTCTAAGAAATTTGAGATTAACTCAAATCTTTTATCAGGAATAAAACCTCCAGACAGATATCTATCTATAGATGAATGTGGAATATCTATAATATTTGATAATTTTCTCTGAGAACCTGCTTTAATAATGGCCTTTTGTATAAAACTAGACTGATCTTTTAATTCTATGTACATTAAATAAAAAATAAACTAGCATTTAAATATTTTTACCTCCATAATAAGCTAACAGTACAGATAAGGTTTATAAAACTATTCTTTATTCCTATGCTCTAATCTGGCATAAACATTTCCCTGTTTGCTCCCTTGTATTAGGGAAATAACCGCTTGCACTGCATCCAGTATATTTTCAGCCATTCCAATTATAGCAGCATCATTGTTTTCAACAACTACCTCACACCCAGTTAACTCTCTAAGAGTTCTAAGAGTCTTGCCTTGAGTGCCAATAATTCTTCCTTTTATAACTTTAAAGTCTTTTCTTTTAGTGTAATCCTTAATATGCAGCACTTCCATCATATAATTCTCATCTCTCAAAAATAATGCATCTTCTAAAAGAAAAGGATAATCTAACGCGCCTATAACTTTAGAGGCAAAATACTCGTCAACTTCTTTTCCATCAATAACAATATTTCTGCCAGTTATGCTGATTTTAACATTTAGAGCTTTTTCCAACTCATTCTTGTTTTGAGAAATTTTTCTTACCTTAGAAACATACAGTTTTTTCATTTTAATATTTAAGAAAGAGAAAGACTGTTAAAAAATATTACTGTCCCCCTTCTAATAAGCTTAAATGCCCATTTCTCCTGAGAAATTCAGTTTGAGCAGGATTATACTTAAACAAAATATCTCCTTTATCATTATCAAATTCCCAGGGCTCTATAATAACAACATTGCCCTCTCTTATCCATAACTCTCTTTTTAACCTGCCTGGAACTCTGCAGTTCCTGATTTTTCCATCTGCACAATGAATAAGCATCCTTCCTCCACCAACTCTCTGGTCTATAATTCCCAGAATCTCTTTTCCCCTAGGAAGCCTAACTCTAGTTATTTGTTCCGGTTGCTCACTTAAGATAACTTTATTATGTTTTTTCATTTTTATAAAAAATTAAAAGAGAATTAAAATTAAATTAAAAAATTAATAACCTTTCTTAGCGCCTTGTTTAACTGCTTTCTCTGCATTGTCCTTAGACATCATAGCACTCATCTTTGTTCCGCAAGTTTTGCAGGTACCACGGCCCATAAATCCTCCACGGACATTTTGAACAATTTCAGGGTTTTTCATCTCGCACTTTGATTTGCATTTAACACAATATCCTTCTACCATAAAGCTACCTCCTTTGTACTTTTAGTTTCTACCATTTATTTTCATTGTTTTTTATGTTTAAAAATCTATTTATACGATTCTTAAGTCACACATTTAATTTATCATCTAAAAAACCTGATGTTTAAAAATGCTTTTATTATAATTAATCTATCTTCCAAGCGATTGTTTGGCTCCGCAGGCTAAACAATGAATAAATTGCAAGTTATCCTGTTTAACTATTTCTGTATCAGGTTTGCCACACTGATTACATAAAACATACTTTTTAACATAAAGGTTAAATTTGTCCTGAACCTGAGAAGAAGAAATCTTTCTGTTAAAAATAAGTCTGTCATTTTCTATTTTTCCTGAACTAGCAAGCTCTTTAGTTAAGAATTTGTACACTTGCTCTGGAGTTCTTCTTACATATGAAACTATATGGATAAAATTAGAAAGAATTGTTTTATTTCCTACATTTTGAACGTCAACTTTCGGAATCTCAAATCTCCCAGATTTAGAATCTATTTTTTTTACCTTGCTATAAGCCTCATCGAGTAATTTTTCATAATCTTCCATATTTTATAAATAAAGTACCAGTATAAAAACCTATAGCAACTACCTCTTCATGAGTTTTTTAAACTTTCTTCAATTAGTTTAGAAATTGATTTACCCAGTTTTTTCTTATTTTTTTTAAGTTCATCTATTGTTTCATTTGAAAGAGTTATATAAATTCTTTTTCTCTGAAATGGCAACCTTCTAGTTTTATCATAATTTTCTAAAATCTCAAATAAGTGTTTGTATTTTCTTAATATTTCTTTATGTTCTTTTTTCAAATTACCTGATTGCATTCTTAAGCCTCCACCCTATATTCCTTATATTTGTTTCATTTTTCTTAGCTATTGAAATAATCTGATGAACTAAAACTTCTTCATCAATTTGCTTTTTATACTCGCTTGCAAAGGATAATGCAAGAAACATTGCAGTTCTTTTATTTCCATCACTAAAAGGATGGTCAACTAAAATAGCTCTAAATAAATAAGCTAACTTTTTGTATATTCCAATTTTTTTATTATCAATTACATCAAAGGCAAAGTCAATACTTGACCCACTTCTTAAATTACCTCCAAATCCAAGATTAACCCTCAATAGGTCTTCCTTACTAATTTTCATACGTATAAATAGTAGTAGCATACTATTTAAATCTTTCCTGTAAAGCTTTATAAAAACAAAAAACCTTAGCTAAACATGGCTAAAAAAGAGCATAGCTTTTCATGGATAAAAAATATTATCTTTGCAATTGCAATAATAGTCTTAACTAGTTTTGTAGTTATTTACGGAATACAGGCATTTTATGACAGGCCAGAATATAATAATTACTGTCCAGAAATAAGAAGCGCAGAATACGTGAACAGTTCAGCGAGATGTGAACAGTTAAATGGAAGATGGAATACTTTTGACGGCCCTAAACCAGTAGATGGTCCAAATGGATATTGTGATTTAGATTACTATTGCAGACAGGATTATGAAGCAGTGAATAAAATTTACTCAAGAAATCTTTTTATTATAACAGTTCCAATAGGCATAATTCTCTTGCTTGTTGGAGGAGCTTTATTTAGTTTAGAAGCTGTTGGAGCAGGAATTATGGGCGGAGGAGTAGTTACTCTAATTTATGGAGCTGGAAATTACTGGCCTGATGCAACAGATATATTCAGATTTATAATATCCTTAGTTGGATTAGTTATTGTAATTTTCCTGGCATACTGGCTGAATAAAGAGCTTAAAAGAAAAAGATTTTGGAAAAGGAAATAATCACCTTTAAAAACTAAATTTAATTATTCTTATAATGTTATCAGTATGGCTATACACAACAATAAGCATAATAGCTATAAGTGTTATTTCTCTAGTCGGTATAGTTTTTCTTTCTTTAAAATCAGAAAAACTTGAAAAAATTCTGGTATATATGATTTCTTTTTCAGCAGGAGCTTTATTAGGAGATGCTTTTATCCATCTAATGCCAGAAGCAGTTGAAGTAGCTGGATTTTCTTCAGTGATTTCTTTCTCAGTTTTAGCAGGAATAGCATTTTCATTCACAGCTGAAAAAGTAATTCACTGGCGCCATTGCCATCATCCAATTACCAAAAACCACCAGCACCATTTATCCAAAATGAATTTAGTTGGAGAAAGTGTGCATAATTTTATTGACGGAATTATAATAGCAACTTCATACTTAGTATCCATCCCGGTAGGAATAGCAACAACTATTGCAGTTGTCTTCCATGAAATACCTCAGGAAATTAGTGATTTTGGAGTTTTAGTTTATGGAGGATTTACAAAGAAAAAAGCACTGTTAGCTAATTTTTTGATAGCACTAACAGCAGTTATAGGTGCAATTATAACTCTCTTAATCGGAACAGGTGTAGAAAATATATTAACTCTCTTAATACCTTTTGCAGCAGGAAATTTCATCTACATTGCATGTTCTGATTTAATACCTGAGCTTCACAAAGAAACAAAATTAAAAATATCTTTAACACAGCTCATTTTATTTGTATTAGGAATTTTAGTAATGGCAGCTTTGTTACTTGTAGAAATATAGCAAATATATTTTTATAAACCTTAAAACAATATATAATAATGGCATGTGGACAAAGAAGGGACTTAGAAGAAATATCAAAACAGTTCAGATTAGGGCATTTATCAGACGGAGCTTTTTTTGCATTAAGAAAGTCTAAATGTAATATACAATTAAAACCAAAAGATTTGACTTCTTTAGATGAAGCAGCAAAATATATGGATTCAGTAAGCCAGGGATATGAATTTAGCCAAGAATTAAACAATGAAAGAATAATTCATCTAAACTCTCAAGAACAAATTGACGCCTTTAACCATTATTTACAATTTGCAAGAAAAAATAGAATTGCAAACATTCCCCATTCAATAGAAGGAATTAAAGCAACATTTGAAAAAATAAGAAAGGGAGAGCACGTGGAAACAAAAGAAGTAGAATATGCAGAAAGTTTGTTTAAATATTTGCTTAGGCACTCCCTTACTAGAATTGATAGGGAATTGTATGGATAATTATCCCAAATATCTCACAATACCGGGTCTTGGCTCATAAATAATTCCGTCCTCTAAAGCCTTTTTAATCTCTTGGTTGATTAAAGAAGATTCAACCTCTTTAAATTCTTCCATTAATTTATCGCTTCCAATCCCATTTGGTTCAGAATTTTTAATTTTATCAATTATCTTATCGGCCAAAGCCAGGATAACTTCTTTATCTACTTTTTTTGGTTTAAATTTATCAAACTCTAGCTTTCTAACAAGCAGATACTTCGGGTCTTTTTTCTTTATTATTTCAGGAGTAATATAAAGCTCATCATTATAAACCCTTATTAATCCAATAACCAAAACACTATCTCCCTGGGAAATATCAGAAAATTTATTAACATCGTCTCCAAAAATTTTTATTCTAATTTGTCCAGAAGCATCATCAATTGTTAAACTTATATAAGACTTCTCAACTGAAGAATATCTGTCAACAACATTTGCAACAAAATTAATCCTGTTTATTTTTTTATCTCCTAATTCTATAAAACTAAATTTGTCTGCATCAAAAATTCTTTTTCCCTGAAGCACATCACCTATTTTGAGTTTATATGCAATATGTCTTTTATAATCCACCATTTTATTTTTCTCTTTTTTATTAGATAAGCTTACTCTCTTCTGGAAAATACTATATTTAAAGGTTTATTTACTTAGTCACACTCTTTGAATATATCCTTTTTTTGGATGAAAAATATCTCCAGACATAGCTAATTTATCCAAAGAGTCATCCAAATCAGCTCTTTGCATTTTTCCATCTAATTCTTTTTCAATCTCTTCAACAGGAATTAACTTTCCAATTTTAGATTCAAGTCTTATAATTGCTTCTTTAACTTCTAGTATTTTTCCTCTTTTGCTAGCTGTAACGCCTGTGACTATTTTATCAATATCAAAACTTTTTGTTTCATAGTCATATCCTGCTTGCATTAAATAGTATTTCATTAAATTAATAGCCCGTACAGAATCCTGCTTTTCAACTTTTTCGCTCAATCTTGTCTTAGCACTTGCCTCACTTAGTCTTACTAAAGCTTCCAGCTGCCTGGCAGTTATAGGAATGGGCCTTAATGGTAAATCAGCAGCAGTAGGAGCATTTCTTAAAGTAACATAAAACTTTTTAATTTCTTCTATAGCTTCATCGGTAAGCTTTGGATGAATATTTTTTTTAGCATAAGCTATATACTTTCTAAATAGCTCTGAATCAATGCTTCCTCTTGCTTTTGTATCTTTATGCTCAAGCAAAACATGAGAAGCTATTGCGTCATCTTTAATTTTATCAGGACTATCTCTTAAAATAAAAATAACATCAAACCTGTTTAACAAAGTTGGTTGAATATCAATTTGAGAAGCTATTGCCTGATAAGGATCAAATCTTCCAAATTTAGGATTTCCTGCTGCAAGAACAGAGGTTTCAGCTCTTAGTGAAGCCTGGACATTTGCTTTACTAATTGTTACTGTCTGCTGCTCCATTGCTTCATGCATCGCACTCCTATCATTAGGATCCATTTTTTCAATTTCATCTATACAAACAATTCCCTTATTAGACAAAACCATAGCTCCAGCTTCCAAAGACCAACCTTTCAAGAATTCATCTCTGACAACAGTAGCTGTCAATCCAGCTCCGGAAGCACTTTTACCAACAACATATCTTCCACGAGGTGCAATAATTGAAATAAATTTCAGGGTAACTGATTTAGCAACTCCAGGATCTCCAACAAGCAAAACATGTATATCTCCCCTTGAAACAGTTCTATCTATTTTTTCTTTTCTAACTCCTCCAAATAACTGCAAAACTAAAGCTTGTTTTACCTCCTCATAACCATAAATACTTGGAGCAATGTTTTCAGCCAGTTTTTTGAAAACATGCTGGTCTAAGGACAGCTCTTTAATCTGCAACTCATCCTCTTCACTTATTTTCAAGTCTTCATAAGTTTCTTCCAAAGGAATAACATTATTTGCATCTATAGCAAGATCAAACCTTGTACTCACGCTTCCAGTAGGCAATGGTACAGGAACTTCATTTAATACCCCAAATACTCTTATTTTGCTTCCAGGAGTTGTTCTTTCCTCCATTCTTGGTTCTACAAGGTCTTCTTTAAGAAAAATATTAACTCTTCTTGGCTGTTCTCCTCCAGAAAGACTTTCAGGACTTTCTTCAATTACCAATCTCTGAGCATCAACCATTTGTTTACTCACTAACTTAAAAAACCCTTTTCTACCACAGCTGCAACGTGAAGGCTCCTTAAACTTTTTGTCTAGCTGCAAAACAGAAATCAAAGTACCGCATGAAGGACACTCAAACTTAGCACTAACCACTTGAGGCCTTACATCACTTGCTTGTCTAACAATTCCTTCTATCCAGATAAATTTATTCAGATGTTTAGATCTTATATTCCTTACTTTAACAAAACTATTCTGTGGCAGGTCCAAAAATCTAATTCTAGGATTTTTAACTAATCCAATCTCGTCTAAAGCCAATTCCAAAGAAGAAATCATTTCCTCTGGCTTTTCTAAAATTGCTTCTGAGATTTCTGGAGAAAAGCTTACTAAATCATTAAAACTAACAAATATCACTCTATCAGATTCTCTTATAGCTTCACCTATCTTTTTCTTGTAAATGTTAAAGAAATTTTTTGATTCAGCTATAAACTCCTCTTTTTTCAAAACCTCCATTTCTTATGGAAATATGGTATGTTTATAATAATTTCTATCCAGTGATATAGAAATTAAAACAAAACCAATTAATAAGACGTAACTCTAAAATAGTTATTTATAATCTGCTAAAGCTTCCTTTATGTTCTTGTTAAGTATAATCATACTTTCATCTAATTGTTGCTTATTTTTAGTTCCAGTGCAAACAAGCTTCCCATTACTAAACAATAAGAATGTAGCATTTGGCTCAGCTAACTTATACACCAAACCTGGAAATTGTTCTGGTTCATACTCTGTATTTTCCAAAGCCAAAGCCAGATAGTTCAAATTTAATTTTAAATCAATACTTCCTGAAGCAACAATATTTTGCACAGTTATCTTTGGTTTATCAGTAATTTTTACCCCTATCTTAGCCAATTGTTTAATTACTTGGTTAATTACCTCCTTAACCTGAGCAATTGATTTTGTACCAGTACATACTAAATTTCCAGAAGAAAACACTAAAACAGCTGATTTTGGCTTTTTTATCCTCAAAACCAAGCCGGGAAATTGTTCAGGATTATATTCGGTATTACTTTGGGTTCTGGCTAATTTTGTCAAAGAAACAGGTTTTCCAAGAGAAGCTGTAGCGACAATATTTTGTACAGTCAAGTTTCCCTTAGCCATGGCATTTATAAAGGCAGTCCATTTATAAAGCTTTTGGCCTGTTTAAAAATTTTTATAAGTGCTTTCAAAATAAAACAAACCAGAAAAACTCACCTTCTTTTAGCTAAAACTATTACAACCAATATCAATAAAATAAGGACAAGAACTAAAAACAACCAGAATAAAATCCATAAATCGGCATAGCTAGACCCTTTTTTTGCTACTTGAGATATTGTTTCATTTGAATCACTTGGAGGGATAATAGATCCAAAGACAATAGCTTCTTCTTTTTTCTCAAAAAACAAAGGGTCTAAATCATCAAAATTTTTAATTCCTCCTCTTTCCTTATCGTCATTATCATCATTATCAGCTGTGCAATGACCATTTGAACAACTATTAGAACAGTATTGTACTATTTCTTTTTGAGTATTTTGCTGACAAAAACTGGCAGCACTTCCAGGATAAACACAAGTATAACTGGTATTTTCTCTTACAACATCATCGCTAAAACAAAAGTTGTCTGAAATAATGGGGGCTTGGACAGTCTGCATTACTATTACAGGCAATTTGAATTATACAAGAAGCATTATTGCATCCATATTGACAGTCTTCATATAGCTCATCAAAAGAATCAAATATGCACTGGCTAGCATTAGTGTTACAAACTGGATTATTTACCTGATGCCAAACATCTCCACTTTGACAAAAGAAATGCTCTGTCGGACTTCCGCACTCATCATTTTCAACACATTGTACAAGGTCGTGATTACAATAAGCTAGGTTTTCTTCCTCTATACATGTATCTAATGTACCACCATCACCGTCGTCACAATCATTAACTAATCTTTCTTCTACACTAACTTGGCACTGTTCGTTACATAAAGCAGTTTGATAGTTTTTGTAAACATCATCATTTTTACAGAATTCGCTTCCAAAAAATCCTGTAAACCCGCACTGAATATCATTACTACATTGATTTTGTGCAAAAACAGCAGGAATAGCTAATACGTTTAAGAAAAATACCAGGCCAGTTACAAACAATAACAAAAAAATATTTTTTATCAATCCCTTAAAACCCATAATACTGCAATAACAAATTGGTTTATAAAGATTATTATAAAAAAATATATAGTTATTACTTAAAAGTTACTAATTCGCTTCTTTTTTTATGTCGTTCAAATTTGCAATATCGTTTGTGTTTCTATCAGGCCTATAAGCAGTTATTCTTGGAAACCTCATTGCATATCCAGAAGAATATGTGGGAGACTTTTGAATATTTTGGTATGTGACGCTAACAACAATCTTAGGTTTAACTCTTACAATTCTTCCTTTTTCACTTACGATTAAGGGCTTGAGCATTTTAGTCATCTCTTCATAAGTTGTTCCTTCTGATTCTTTTTCCTTCAACCCAGAACTTACCATTCCAACTTCTAAAAATTTACCAGTTTTTTTATCCTTGCATGAAACAATATAACTGGTTAACCATCCAGCTCTTTTTCCTGTACCGTGCATTGCTCCAACTATAACTAAATCAAAATCTCTGCTCTCGGGTTTCATTTTGACAATATGCCCAACCCTTCTGCCAGGTTTGTAAACTGAATCCAGGCTTTTAATCATTATGCCCTCTTCTCCAATTTTCAAAGCATTGTTGTAAAATTCTAAAGCTTTTTTTTCGCTATCAGTTATTATTTGGTAAGATAGTCTAATTTTCATCTTCTCCTCTTTAATCATTTTCTCCAAGTGTTTTCTTCTCTCGGCAAATGAAACATTAACATAACTCTTTCCGTTGCAGTAAATAACATCAAATGCATTTATCTCAACAGGCAGCTCACTGATTAATTTCTCAATATGATATTTTCTTTTAATTCTCTGTGAAATGGATTCAAATGGCTTATACTTTTTTGTTTTAGGATCAAAGCCCACTACTTCAGAATCAACAATAAAACTCTCTCCCTTAATGTTTTTTTCAACAACAGAAACTACATCTGGAAATTGATTAGTTACATCTTCTAATCTCCTTGTAAAAAGCTTGATATTTCCGTCCTTGCTTTTAGAGATGACAACTCTAAACCCGTCATACTTATGTTCTATAGCTGCAGGTTTTCCGCATATTCTAAACGCCTCGCTGATCTCTGTGACTTTAACAGGCAACATTACATTCATAGCTTTTCCAGGAAGTACTTCAATATTATCAAATGCCTTCTTGCCTTTTATTGCAGCTTCAAAAACAAGGGCAAAATCATTTGCCAAATCATAAACTTCCTCTATTCTAGCTAACATTTCTTTTCTTTCAGATGGAAAAAATGCTTCTGCAATAGCCTCTCTCAAACTAGAGTCTGCAACTCCAATCCTTAAGTCATTTAAAACAATCCTTATAAGATACTTAGCTTCAAGCCCGTTTGCATTAATCAAAAGCTCAGCAACTAAAGAAACTTTTTTATCAACACTTCCTTTGCCTTCCATTTCAAATATTTTTCTTAAGTTTGTAAAAACTTTTTCAACTGTCAAAGACGAGCTGTACAAAGTATGCTGTCTTCTTTTAGCCATTAAACTTTCAGCAACCTCTCCCAAATCTCCAACTTTATTAAAATCTTTAGTAACAATTTCAGAAGAAACTCCAGAAGCTTTTGAAATTATCTTTATTATCAACTGTCTTGAAATACCAAACTCTCGAGAATCATAATCCGGCAGCACTCTTCCACGCAACAAATAAATCCATTCATTATCTCCTTTACTCTTAGCAAGTTTTTTTAAAAAGTCACTTAAAATATCAATTTTCTCAAGTCTTTTGCTAGTTTTGCCAAGTTTATCATACAGTTCACAAAGTTCAGAATATTTCATTTTAATCAGTATAAAAATGCAAAACAAGTTTTTAAATTATGCTCCCAAATGACTAAATCGTTTCTTATATAATACAAAATAAAACTATCAAAATTACTCCTACAATTATTCTTTTCATTTTGTATCATAACTTCCTTTTCCTTCTGTCTCAAATATCTTCATCAAAATACTCTCGCTATTTACAAACTCCTTCATTACAAAATAACCTTTCAGGACATCTTTTTACAAAGTTTCTTAACTTTTGATTACTATCACAAAAATACTGTCTTACACTTAATCCACTCTCAGCACATTCATCATCAAAATTATTGCCTTCAAAATCAACACTTCCTTTAATAGAAACATCATTAGTAACATCACTATCTTTACATACTTCATAAACTACTTCTTCCTGCCCAACGCAAGCTCCATTCTCACAATTAAACTCACAAGACTTAATACTTTCTTTATGAATTCTAGACATTTTCCAAATACTAAAACCACAATAGTTCTCTTTTACTGTTTTATCGTCAACACAAGAATCAACATATTCTTTCCCTTCAAACTCAACACTTGAAGCAATAGCTGTATTAAAACCGTCGTTATCTACACATATTTGAGAATATTCAATTAAACAAAAACTACTGCAGCCATCTCCATTTACTTTATTTCCATCATCACATTGCTCATTTCCATTAACAGTATTATCACCACAATACTCATTAGCTGTACATGAATCAAAACCATCGCACTGAATATTACAACTCTGACTTCCAGAATAACCATTACTATCAACACACTCTTTACTATCACCATCACATACCTCTCCTCCATTAATAATCCCATTGCCACAATTACCTTCACCTATTTCATCCAATTTACTAAATTCTTTATAATCTAACAAATCAATTAAAAGATAAAAATTATCTCCAGTACAATAACTCTGAGAATTTACAAGTATTCTTCCAAGATCAAAACTATCATCACGAGTATAAAAAATATGATGTGAAACAAATGGGACTCTTTGAATTTTATTCAACCACTGATCATAAATTCCATTTGGATAAGCCCCATAAAGATTCATTTGGTTTACACCAAAATCAATAAAATTCTTTGAGAGTTCAAGATATTTAGGATCATTAGTAGCTTTATACAATTCAAAAAAAGCAATAATATACTGTATATGGGTAGAAAACCCTGTGGTGGGATAATCATTAACCGGAACTTCCACATACTCACAATTTCCCCATTGGTCGCAATAAGTACCTCCGCCAGCATAATAATCTGCAAAAGCACTCTCTTCATAATCAATAAATTTTCTCTCTCTTTTCAAACTTTCAATCAAATTATCTGCCTTATTAAGATAAACTTCATCTTTAGTAACTAAATATATTTTAGAATAAGCAATAAGCGGGGCTGATTCGGACCATCCACCAGAGCTACCTTTAAATAATCCGGTGGAAGAATTAAAATTATTGTTTTCATTTTTTTCAATTAATTTTTCAGCATTGGATAAAAACAAATTAACCTTTGTTCTTTCATAATACTCCGAAGAAACCCATGATGCAAAGGAATAAACAAAAGATTGCATATCTTCAGAATAAACCTCGCTTAAATCTATACTTTTACTTAAATCAGTATTATCTGAATGTTTTAAGGTATATGTTTCAGGAATTCTATCCAAAACATCATTAATTAATATATAGTCCAAAGCAGTTATAACTGAACCGGCAAACAAACTACATGAATCTCTTGTAATCTTATCTTTTGCATAATCCATACATGAAAACACAGAATAAAAACCAACCATAAAATCCAAATTTAATTCTCCTTCACCCTCAACAAAACCTTTTAACAGCTCTTTCTGATAATTAACTGTTTTCATTCCCCTAGCATAAAATTCTTCATTACCTGTTTCCTGATATAGTTTAAACATCAATTGGGGGGCAAATGCTGTTGCATCGTTTTGCATGTCACCTATCCAGTTCCCATCTTCACTCCAATATTCAGACATCAATGAAGTCATTTGATTGGAGAAAAACTC
Organism: Candidatus Pacearchaeota archaeon CG1_02_32_21; assembly: GCA_001872185.1. Taxonomy (GTDB): domain Archaea; phylum Nanobdellota; class Nanobdellia; order Pacearchaeales; family GW2011-AR1; genus JACPLR01. The sequence goes on from MNVX01000015.1 coordinate 29,716, forward strand.
TGAATGTTCATTATTTGATAATATTGTCTTATAATCTATCTCATCTAGTTCAGGAACAATAACACACTCAGTTAATTCAACTTTAACCTTCACAGAATTGCCAATAACAATGGGAAAAGAAAGTTTCAAATTCTCTACATTTTTAGGAATCAATGAATAAACTCTATTTTTGGTCCCTTCTACATCCACATCAATATAATCAATTAAAAAACCATTATATATTTTTAATAATTTAAATGTTGTAGACCCAAATTGAACATAATCTCCTTCATTCATTATATAATAATTAACGTTAGGTAAACATTCTCCAGAACTTCCTCCTACACTACTAACAAAACTAATACAAATAATAAATAAAAAAACTAATACAAATGGACTTACAAATGGACTTGCAACTTTTCTCATTTTAACTAAATATAAAAAGTATTAAATTAAATTTTCTATGCCACCAAACATTGCCTATACTCTTCATCAGTACCAAACATTGTTGTTATCGCGCACCATATTCTTTTCAAAAGTCCTGCCTGAGCAACAACTTCTACATAAGTGTCTGTACACTGCCCAGCTCTACACTCATTGCTATAACATTCATAATTATTA
>MNVX01000015.1:30328-31933 GCA_001872185.1 Candidatus Pacearchaeota archaeon CG1_02_32_21
TTACACTTAGCCCCATCCCCTTTTTGTTCCATTATTCTTCCACCAATATCACAATAATTAAAGAAATCCCTTTCCTCTCCTTTTTTGCTATCATATTTTAATTCTGAAACTCTAAACCCATAAGGTACACAACCGGGAACACTCCCAGTTTCTGTATATTTTACACCAGCTAAGCATCCAGAACATATTCCTGGAACGCAAGTTATAGTTCTCTGTTGAACTGAATAACTACATTTATTAGCATCTTCACATAATTCTAATTGCTCCCCATGGGAAGGGCAAACTAAAGGATTTAAAGAACACTCCCATTTTGGAATACAATTCAACTCGTTACCAGTTAAAGTAGACGGATGTTTTTCTAAATAAGCTTTTATTATGCCCAATTGATTTGGATCAATATCTTCTAAATTAGGGGATTCCAATGAATATGAATTTCCCTGTCCAACTAATGCATTTACAAGATCTTGAGCATCAATAGCAGGACTTGTAGTATTAAAGTTAAAGTCCCGGTTACTAACAACAACTAACTCATTATCAGATTTCCAAAAAGAGGCAATAATCCCCGTTGCTCCTATTTTGTAACCTAATAAATAAATAATATTATCACTTTCATTAGAAATTTTTATTGTATAACGATTGTCTATAATTTCGTTAAGTACTTGGTTAAAAAACATTTCAGAAGAAGTTTCATTAAAAAATTCATAAAATACTACTTCATAATTTTTATTAGACTTAAGATAATTCATATCTAAATTAATGCTTCTCCAATAATCATCATAATAGCCATAATAGTGATAAGTTCCATATTGCTCATCTAAAACAAGTGTTTGATCAAAATAGCTACTCTCAACAACATAAATTTTTTTATTTTTATCATTCAATGTAAAAGTCTTAAATCCAATAGAATTTGGAGAATAATAATTAGGATAAGAACTGGAATAACTAACTTGACAAATAACTCCATCATAATCATCATTATAACAATAAGGCTCATAAGGAAGCTTGTCAATGTTAACAGATTTTTCATTAACATTATTTTCATCTAAAATGTCGATACTATAATTTTGAGGCATTAAACTTAAAGTATCTTTAGTAACATACGCATAATAGCTAAATGAAACATTATCTCCTATTTTAACAAGACTTGGATAAGCATTCAAATAAGAATATTTTATATTAGGTACACAATTCTCAAAACTCATAACTTCTCCTTGAGGAGTTTGTAAAAAATCTAAAGTAACATATTCATCATTTTCAATAATTTTATTATCACTAAACTTGAAAGTATAAGATTTAGTGCCAAAACCAATAGTTCCAGTTCCCCAGTTTGTTGTTTTTGCACTAACTTCTTGAATATCGACTACATTTTTTCTAAATTTTATTTCACTACCTGTAGCAGAACTTGTATCATTATAAATAGATATTAACTCCCAAACACTTCCACCATCTCCATCATCAACAACAACATATTCATGCTCGAAAATTTTCTCGTCTTCAACATAATGAACTTTATCCCCATTACTATCTTCTCCATTTTTAAATAACTCATTATTTTTAACATCATCATTTAATAAATAACATCCACTAATAATAACACTTGTATTT
>MNVX01000003.1 GCA_001872185.1 Candidatus Pacearchaeota archaeon CG1_02_32_21
TGCATTTACTTTAAATCCTTCATCAGTTCCCATATTGTTCTCCTTATAACTTAAAAGTTGTAGTCCTTTATAAAGTTTCCATGTTATATTAAATCGTTTTCGTTGCAAAGTAAAGAAAACACAATTATCCCACTCTAAAAATAAAGAAAAAATCAAATTTATTCCCCTTGAAAGCCCATAATTCCTTATTCTCCATTAGAAAAATATTTTTTGAATTGCGTATTACTAAAGATATAAAAACCTTTTTGAGTATTTATTTAAATGAAAGAAGAGAGTTTTGATTATATAATCTTGGGAGCTGGCGGCGCTGGTCTAGCTTCTGCAATGTATGCTGGAAGATTGGGATTAAAAACCCTTGTACTTGGAGCATCTCATGGATCAGAGCTTCCAGTTGGCGGAGTTATCACAACAACAAACATTGTAGAAAATTACCCTGGGTTCATTAAATTAACAGGAACAGAGTTAGCAAAGAAAATAGAAGATCACGCAAGAAGTTATGAGTTAGTAACAATAAAAGAAGAGAAAGCACAGAAAATTGAGAAACATAAAGGTTGCTTTAAGATAACAACCAATAAGTCTGCTTACTCTACAAAGACAATTCTTTTTGCAACAGGGACAAAGTGGAGAAAACTTGATGTTCCAGGAGCTAAAGAATTTGAGAATAAAGGTTTAGCATTCTGTGCTTTATGCGACGGGGTATTATTCAAAAACAAAGTTGTTGGAGTAGTTGGGGGAAGCGACTCTGCAGTTAAAGATGCTTTGCTTTTATCAGAATATACAAAAAAAGTTTACATTATCTATCGAGGAGAACAAATTCGTCCCGAGCCAATAAATATGGAAAGAGTGAAAGCAAACAAAAAGATAGAAATTATTAATAATACAAACGTTACGGAAATAAAAGGCAGTAAATTTCTAGAAAAAGTTATTCTTGATAAACCTTACAAAGAATCAAAGGAATTAAAATTGGATGGATTATTTATTGCAATAGGGCATATTGTTCTTTCAGACTTAGCAAAAACTTTAGGAGTGAAAACAAACGAAAAAGGAGAGATAATAACAGATAAAACTGCATTAACAAATGTTCCAGGAATTTTTGCGGCAGGAGATGTCGCAGATACTCCTTTCAAACAACTTATAACTGGAGTAGCAGAAGGTTGCATTGGAGCTCATTCAGCTTATGAATATATAACTAAGAATAAAGTAGTTGCCTGTTGATTTCTTGATACTGAAAATCTCTTATTATTCTAACTTAGTAACTTCCCTAAAAACACTTAAAGCTTCTTCCTCGCTGATTATTTTCTTGTGTATTTTAGGATGAGCTTCCTGAACATAAATATAAGCAGGGGCTGCCTGGTTAACAACCATCGGAATTCCATCAATGATATTCTTAAGACCTTCATTTTCTGCAATACGCAGCGTCTTAGTTTTTCCACTTTTATGCAATGTAATATCCGCAACAATAACTTCGGGATTTAATCTAGATAATTCTCTTGCGATTGTTCTCGAAATATTTTCATTATATCCCTTATCGTCTGCAGTAGCAAAGGCGGCAAAATCTTCAAATGTTCCATCAGATCCTTTATTTGTTAAATTAATGATAGCATCCGGTCTAATAAAAGAATTTAATAAATAACCCCTAATAATATCTTCACCACCTGCAACAGCAATTCCAGATTTTCCTCCATATTGTGCATTTATTTTAGCAGCCAAATCTACGGCTTTTGAAATAGTTCTATTCAAAATTGCGATTCTTCCCGGATTTTTTTGAGCAATCAGTCTTACAATTTCTTTAGCAACTCCACCAGCACCCAAGATCACATAGTTAGCTCCCTTAGTATCTTTACCAATTTCTTTAAATTTATCTTCTAAACTTCTGAGGAAACCTTGTGCGTCCGTATTATATCCAACAATTTTACCTTCCTTCTTAACCACAATGTTAACAGCTTCTAGATCTTCAGGAGAAACCTTATCTAAATATTTAATTCCTACATCTTTAAATCCGGAACCAAAACCTCCTCCAAGGTATTTTGGATCCTGTCTAAATACATCGACAATTAATTCCAAATCTTTAGGATTTGCAACTACCATTATATTTCGAATGTTTAGCCCCAATCTCTCATAAAGTGAATTCCACATTAAGGGCGTTTTTGCTCCATAATCATGATCTGTTAAAGGAATAGTGTAACCCTCTAAAGAATCTAATCTTGATAAATCAATCCTATCATCAACCAATAAAAAATCATTTTTCTGTGGTAGTCTCGCTAGTTTAATAACTTCTTGTTCTAAAAGGTCTCTCAAGGTTTTTGGTTGTTCAGTCATCTTATTTTTCATTAAACAGGCCTTATAAGCATTTAGTGAACTTGGTTAACTTTTTCCTTAACAGAGTTTACTGAAATTATAAAAACAAAAAATAATCAGTTTATCTGGAGGTGCAGGATGGAAAAGATAAAAATTTGTGCTGAATGTTTGAACGCTGAAGCAACAAAATGTTGTAGAAAATGCAATGAATGTTACTGTGAGGGATGCATAAAATTGCATTATATTGAAAAGCACATGAAAAAACATTTGAAAAAATTAAGAATGTAAAGTTCTAATCTACTTTAACTGCATGCTTAGTTATCTCAAGACTGCATCCATTATAAGCCTTGCAAAAATCTTCACATTTTTGTGCTAATTGTTCCTCTTTGTAAAAAAATCCGCATATTGAGCACTTAAAATAATTTTTACCATTAACAATTTTTTCTTCAACCATTTTAATCACATTACTACTTCTGGGATTTTAATCTCTTTGCAATTATGCAGTTCCCCATCAATCATCTCCCCACACATTTCACAATGTAATTTTTTCTTTTTTATAATTTCTAATACTCTCAATATTTCTTTTGCTACGTTGCTTTTATTTTTTACAATTCGATTACAGGAGATTTTTACTTCTTCTAAAGCCTTTGGATGCATCTTTATCCTTTCAACTCTTTTCCCAGCAATATACTGCGAAATAGCAGCCTTGGTTAAGCCCATCATTAAAGCAACGTTATCATAACTAATTTTGTGTTCCCTGGAAAAACACATAGCCATCTCTCTTCTTATTGCAGGAATGATATACCAGACTTCTATTTCTTGAGGTAGTGTATGCATGTTATTGATTAGAATAGAACGATTATAAAGTTATTGCTTTTCTTGAAAATTAAATGCAGAATGTATAAAACAAAAAATATTCCAATCATAATTAAAATAATTGAAAGGTCGGGCTGAATCAAAGAGCCGAAGAAACTAAGAAGAAAAACTATCGGTATCATTCCTATGAAGGTAACCAATGCAAAGTAAAACCTCTGTTAATTAGACAATTATAGAATATTTATGAAACCTGCAAATTTCGCAATAATGTGTCCCTTTTGGGACACCAAATTATAAATTTATAGTCTTAAGTTTCCCCTCTGCCAGTCTCTTATTACTTGCATAGCAACCCTGTTTTCTTCAACCTCTCCATGTTTTTTTATAAACCCCTTTTTTATTCCTATTAGCCTTATTATTTCTTCATTATCCTCTGTTTTTTCTTTTATTTTATAGTTCTCTAAAATTTTATTTTTACTTGGGAATAAGTTTATTATCTTATAAGCAACCAGTTCGAGATTTTTTATTTTTTCAGGGTTTTTTGATCCAATCAAGCTCAATCGAATCTCATCATCCTGCCCTATAGGAATAACTCCTGGAGAGTCAACTACCTCTAAATTTGATGATTTTACCCATTGTATGCCGTGAGTTGTTCCAGCTTTTGAAGAAATAGGAGCTTTTTTTCTTAAAACCAATGAATTTATAATTGATGATTTTCCAGTATTTGGATAGCCTAAAACTCCTATTTTTATATTTTGTTTTTTTGACAATCTGATTAAGTATTCTCTTAACCTTCTTGTTCCTAATTTTTCTGTTGTAGATACTGAAAATACCTCACATTCTTTTTTTAATTTATTGAAAGTTCTTCTCAGCATATTTGCATTTATTAAATCTGATTTGTTCAAAATAATTATTAGCGCTTTATTTTTTCTTTTCATTATCCTTTCTAATTCTTCATTTCTTGATAATTCCGGCATTCTTGCATCTACAACTTCTAGTATTATGTCTGATTCACTTATTATCTGTTCTATCAGCTTCCAGTAAGGAGTTATATCTGTACTTCCAACTATTTTAGGCCTATTTGCCTTGAATCTTCTGTTTATCATAAAAATATATAAGAAGGATGGTTATAAGCTTTTACAAAAAATCTAAATATTCAATTATTGTTTATTATCAATGGTGAAAAAGAAGAAAAGTGAAGACAAGAAAAATAACAAAGACAATAAAAAAGAAGAATCTGAAAGGAAAGAAGATTCAGGATATCAAGAGAATCAGGGTTTAGAAGAGGAAATTGAAGAGTCTGAAGGCATTAGACTTAGGGAGATAAGTGCTTTTTTACAGCCATTATCCGGATTTGAACAGGGAGAAATAGTAAAGTCTGAAAATTTGGAGAGAGGAGTTTCTGGAATTAGATTAACCCGAAGAGATATTGATGATGAGGGTGAGGAAGTTTCTTATAAAAATGTTAAACAAGGAGATAACGATCATTATCAGGAAGTAAAGGAAGAAGCTGTTGAATATGTAACCCTTAGTTCTGGACCAGAAAGAAATATTGGGACTGTTAGGCATGACACTGGTCTTGAAATTGGAAGAAATCCGTGGCATAGAACTGATGTAAGTAAAGATGAAGATAGCACCGAGTCTATGTCTCAAAAAGCAAGAGCTAGTTATGAAGTTGGAGATCATAGAAAAGAGGGTATTTTTGAGTCGCAAGAGAGAAAGTATAAATTAAATAAGAAATAATTTAAATAGTTCTTTTTGTTTGATTTTATTAAGAGGTTTGTTATTTTAAATGGTTAGCTATGAAAATTTTTATGAAGGGACTCCTTATAGCTTGGAAGGGGGATATGGGGGTTTTATTGGATATAGGCTGCCAGTGAGCCAGATAGGAACTTCACTTAGACCAGATACTGCTGCTCAAATTGTTGAAGCTACTAATATTTTAAACCAAGGTTTTAAACAGATTGAAGTTGGTGCTATTAACAGCCAGATTCTTGATCAGATACCGAAACAACATTTTAAAGAAATAAACAGACTTACAAAACTAACTGGAGCTAAAGCTTCTATGCATGCACCAATACAAGATATAGAAGCTTCTGGTATTTTAGGTGAAGGTGGTGGAGGATCAAGGTTTAGTGAATTAAACAGAGAGATTGTTGAACGCAAATTAAAAGATACTATTGACAAAGCTCATGAAATGAATCCGGATATTGCAACTCCTGTAACTATACATTCTGCAAATATGCCTGGAACGCAGTACATAAGAGGAGATATTGAAAAAGGAGAGGCAAAATTCAAAGAGCATGAGCTTGTTGCAATTAATCAAGAAACAGGTGAGGTAAATAGAGTTTTTAGAGAAGAATTAAGATTCTATCCAGAAACTATTGCTACTACTGGAAAACCAGAATTATATTCTCCGAGCAGGCAATTAAAAGTTGCTAATGATTCTCAGTGGATAAACAGGGTTAATGAATTAGCCAGTTTTAAAAAAAACACAGATGAGATTATTGAGGGTTTTTCATCTCAACCAGCAATAGTTAATGCTATTGCAAGAGAAAAAACTGGTGAGCCAATTAATTTAAGCAAAAATGAGGAAAATTATATTGGCCAGAAAATTTCTAAAGCAGATATTTTTTTACAAAATACAGAAACTTCTTTTAGAGCTATGTTTGAGCAGGCTTACAAGTATTCTGATGAAGATACAAAAAAAGAATTAAAAAAACTTGCAGAAGAGTGGACTGAAAATTTAAGAGGTTATAGAAGTGAGGATTTTGCTAAAAACTTTATTGGTCAGCCTCTTTCAGCCCAGACTGAAATTATTCAGTTAAGAAGCAATGTTCTTGATAATGCACTTGTTAAGCTAGACCATATTTATGACGATCCTACAAAAAAAAGAGATGCTCCGCAAGTTTTTAAGCCAGTTGAAGAGTTTGCTATAGAAAACTCAGCTAAAACTTTTGCAAATGTTGCATGGCATTCTTATGACAAGTATAAAGATAAAGCTCCTATTGTAAGTATTGAAAATCTTTATACTGGAATGGCATTTGCAAAGCCAGAAGATTTTAAAAAATTAGTTCATACTGCCAGAGATAAATTTGTTGAAAGAGCTAAAAAGTCAGGCATGGGTGAAGAAGAAGCTAGAAGGGCTGCTGAGCAGGTTATTGGTGTTACATGGGATGTTGGACATCTCAACATGCTTAGAAAACAGGGATTTAAAGAAGAGGATTTAGTTGAAGCTACAAAACTTCTTGGCAAAGATATTAGGCATGTTCATTTAACTGATAACTTTGGATATAGTGATTCTCATCTTGCACCTGGAATGGGTAATGTTCCTATTAAAAAACATCTTGAGGCCTTGGAAAAAGCAGGAGTTCTTGGAAAGAACAGCGATACTATGGTTATTAATGAGATTGGAGGATTTGTAAATCAGTTTAAACAAAGTCCTTTTCCTTATATGCTTGAAGCGTTTGGCTCTCCTGTTGTAGCTGGAGGAGGATATTGGAATCAGGCTGTTTGGAGTGGAGGAAATTATATGCAGTTCCCATCTGCACTTTTCCCTGATTATCATTTCCAGAGTTATGGTGGATTAGGATTTAGCTCTGTTCCAAGAGAGCTTGGAGGACAGATGTCAAGCGAGAGGTCAAGGTTTTCAGGAGCTCAGAATAGTTAATTAAACCTTTTCAGAAGGTTTCCAAAACGAAATAAAAGTGAATCTTAAACCTAGATAATTTATTCTTAAAATACAAGATATCCTTACCTAATTTATCATTAGTTAATATTGCACTATGCTTATAATATTCAGGCATCGTAAAAAAGGATAATTTTAATATTAATCATAATTAATTATATTACTTTTTACCTATTTTTTATCAAAAAAACAAACCACAACCTTTAATAATTAAAAATAATTAGTTATCTGAAGACAGGAGTGAAAAATA
>MNVX01000018.1 GCA_001872185.1 Candidatus Pacearchaeota archaeon CG1_02_32_21
AGAAATAAATATTCACCACAATTCATTCATTGGCTTGAAAGCCAAGGATTTCTTGCGGAGCGATTAAACACCCTACAAAAGAAAAAAGGCTGCCTTCTGTTTTATCAAAAGAAGAAGTAAAAAGAATAATTAATTCTTTAGATAATCCAAAGCATAAGTTAATATTAAAAACAATATATGGACTTGGATTAAGAGTTAGTGAATTACAAAATTTGAAGACATCTGATATTAATTTTGATAGAAAAATTGTATTAATTAAAGAAGCTAAAGGTAAAAAGGACAGGTATGTAAATCTTCCAGAAAGTTTGTATAATGATTTGCAAAGTTACATTAAGTTAAATCAAGGAGAATATGTTTTTTCAGGAAGAAATGGAAAAATTACAATAAAGACTATTCAGAAGATTTTTGAAAATGCTCTTGAAAAATCCGGAATTGAAAAAAGAGCAAGCTGCCACACATTAAGGCATAGTTTTGCAACCCATCTTCTTGAAAATGGAGTTGATATCAGAGTAATCCAAAAATTGCTGGGGCATAACAAACTTGAAACAACACAAATATATACTCATGTTTCCAATTTTCAATTGCAGAATATTAAATCACCTTTAGATAGTTTATAAAATGCTATACATAATCGGACTTTTGGAATATCGAAAGAATTAAAAAGTCTAAATAGGTAAGATTTACATATACCCCCTAGGTTTGCACTGCAACCCTAGGTTTTTCTAAAGTTTTATTAAACTTATTTTACTACTTGTTTTATGGAAGATAATAGCTTTGACGAACGAATAATAATTTTTATTGATGGAAGTAATTTGTATCATGTTGTAAAAACATTATTACCTAATAAGAGACCAAATGATTTTAATTTTGAAAAATTTACAAAGTATTTGACTGGAAGAAGAAAACTTGTAAGAATCTACTACTATAACGTTCCATTAGATCGGAATAAAGATGAAGAAAGCTATATAAAACAACAAAAATTCTTTGATAAAATACAAAGACTTCCTAATTTTACTTTTGTTCTTTGTAGAATGCAAAAGAGAAAAATTAATGGTAAAATAATATATGAAGTAAAAGAAGATGATATTCACTTAACAGTAGATATGGTTAAACTTGCTTATAATAACGCTTATGATACTGCAATCTTAATTTCCAGTGATGGAGATTTTGTACCGGCAGTTCTTGCTGTTAAAGAAATAGGCAAAAATATAGAAAATATTGGCTTTGAAAATAAGTTTTCATACCACTTAAAACAAATATGTGATAAATTCACAATAATTAAAAAGGAGGATGTTGAATTATTTTTTGATTAAAATGCTATACATAATCGGACTTGGGCTTGATAAAAGCGGAATATCTTTACATGGCAAAAAGATTCTAAAAAGCGCTGCTATAAAGAAAATATACTTGGAAGAATATACTGTTGATTTTCCTTATACAAAAAAAGAGCTTGAGAAAGAATTAAAGATAAAAATAATTCCAGCTGACAGAGCTTTTGTTGAAAGTGAAGAGATTGTTTCTTTATCTAAGAAAGAGGGTGTTGCCTTGCTTGTTTATGGAAGCCCTCTTGTTGCTACAACTCACATTTCTTTGATAAATTCTGCAAAGAAAAATAAAGTTAAGTTTAAAATAATACATTCTTCCAGTGTGTTTGATGCTGTTGCCGAATCTGGACTGCAATTGTATAAGTTTGGCAAAATAACTTCTCTTCCAAAATGGCAGAAGAATTTTGAACCAAAAAGTTTTATTGAGGTAATAAAGGAAAACCAGTCTATAGGGGCGCATACACTTATTTTGATAGATATTGGATTAAAATTTGAAGATGCAAGAAAAGAATTAGGAGAATCAAACTACAAATTTGGAAAAGTAATTGTATGCAGCAGATTAGGTGTTAAATCTAAGTTTATTTATGAAACCTTAGATAAAATTGATGAAAAGAAGGTAGAAGCTCCCTATTGCATAATAATTCCAGGCAAACTTTCTTTTGATGAAGAAGAGTCATTAAAACTATTATAACAATTCTTAAAAATAAGACCATACATCTAGTTTTATGGCAGTTCAGAGGAGATTAGAGAGAAGGTATTTTTTATCCAAGAACCATGTTGTTTTTTTTAACAATGATAGCGGAAGATTAGTTCCAAATTATGCAGGGAGAAGCATGCTTGACAGTTTTGTAAGAAACTATACTGGTAATATACCTCAAGATATGGACGGGTGGCATGCATTATGGTCTAAAGACGGGATTGCTTACAAACTTTGTCTAAGGAGAGTCAATCTAAGACCTTATAGGGAAAACACTCATTTAAATGAAGAAGAGTTAAGAGTTGCAAAAGAAAGAGGAGATAGCTTCTTATATGATGAAGAAGTAACTCTTTCATCTATAGAGCCAAGAGATGATGAGCACAGGCACGAATTAGAAAGATTTTTCAAAAAAGTAAGAGGTTTAGGGTTTAGAGAAGTTCAAAGGAAAGATTTAAAATGCCCGCCAGCAATTATCTAATATGACTAAAGATTTAAGTTCATCAAAACTGAATAATTCTATAGCAATAGCTTATGTTATTATAATTATATAAATAAGCACTTCTACTAACAGGAAGTGCACAAGAACTTACTACTATGGGCTTAAAAACACAACCAGATAATGAGCAAAGAACACGGGGAACACAAAGAAGGACGCAAAGATTCTACTTTGAAGATAGTGAACTAACGGGTTACACAGATGAAGAGGGGCATTATTACACCCCAAGAGAAATGCTTCTGATTTTAAGAGATTATGTAGAAGTATTACAAGATAGAAGATTCAAATGTGCAAGAGAACTTGAAGAGAGAAACAACTATCCTTCCGGATGGTTAAACCGCGCAATTGCCAGAACAATCAGACAGTCTGGTAATGGGCTTGCAGAAGAGTTAGTTAAGGAATTCAGTGACAGGGATTTTGGTGAAACATGGTTAAACAAAAGTGGGAAGGTTAATAAATAATATTTCCAAGTTATATAAGAGATAAAATGTATGACTTTAAGCTTGTTGAAAGGGAGGCAAAAAAAGAGGTTGGAAAAAAAGACTTTGAAAAAGCTGTCAGTGATGATAAAAAAAGAAAAGAGCTTTTTAGTTTTCTTGAAGGACCACCAACTGCAAACGCTCCGCCAGCATTACATCATTTAGAGGTCAGAACTTACAAAGATGTAATAAACAAATTCAAGTATATGCAGGGCTACAATGTACCAAGAAAGGCAGGATGGGACTGCCATGGTCTGCCTGTTGAAGTTCAAATTGAAAAAAAGCTTGGACTGAACAGCAAAAAAGACATTCTCAAGCATGGAGAAACAAAATTTATTCACGAGTGCAAACAAAGTGTTTTTTCTTATATTCAGGCCTGGAATAAATCAACAGAAAAATTAAACTATTGGATAGACTTAGAAAAGCCATACGTTACACTAAACAATGATTATATTGAAAGTGTCTGGTGGTCATTAAAAGAATTATATGATAAAAAATTACTCTATGAAGCGCATAAAGTAGTTCCATTCTGTCCAAGATGTGAAACACCATTATCAAGTCATGAAGTTGCTCAAGGATATAAAAAAGTTAAGGAAGACTCTGTTGTTGTTAAATTCAGGCTTGAAAGCGGAGAAAATCTTTTAGTCTGGACTACTACACCCTGGACTTTACCCTCTAATTTAGCTATTGCAGTTAATCTGGACATAGAATATGCCTATGTGGAAGAAAGAGAAGTTTATATTGTTGCAAAAGAACTTGCAGGTAAATTGTTTGAAAACCCAAACATAGTAAAAGTTGTAAAGGGCAGCAATTTAGTTGGGAAAAAATATCGCCCGTTATTTTCTTATTTCAAAGATGAAGATGCCTTTAGAATAATAGACGGAGATTTTGTAACTACTGAAGATGGTACAGGGCTTGTCCATATGGCCCCTGCTTTTGGTGAAGTAGACTATGAAGTATGTAAGGAAAAAGGGCTGCCATTTGTTCAGCCTGTTGATGAAACTGGTAAATTTACTGACGAAGTTCCAGACCTTAAGGGAAAGTTCATAAAAACTGCTGATAAAGAAATAATAAGAAAGCTGGAGGCAAACGATCATTTATTTAGAATAATTCCTTATGAACATGACTACCCTTTTTGCTGGAGATGTGATACTCCTTTAATGTATTATGCAATTAAATCATGGTTCATTAATGTAACAAAATACAAGAAAAAATTAATAGAACTAAATGAAAAAATAAACTGGGAGCCTTCACATATTAAAAATGGGAGGTTTGGTGAATGGCTTGAAAATGTTAAGGACTGGGCATTGTCAAGAAAAAAGTTCTGGGGAACTCCTTTGCCAGTATGGAGGTGTTCTTGTGGAAATGAGGAAATTATTGGAAGTATTGAACAGCTCAAAAAAATGTCTGTTAAAAAAATAAACCATGATGAAATTGACCTCCATAAACCGTGGATAGACAGTATAAAATTAAAATGTCCAAAATGCAAAGATGAAATGTCTCGTGTTAGTGATGTTATTGACTGCTGGTATGACTCCGGGGCAGCAACATTTGCACAATTTCACTATCCTTTTGAGAATAAATCTGAATTTGCAAAAAGAGTTCCCTATGATTTCATCTCTGAAGCAATAGACCAGACAAGAGGATGGTTTTACACACTCCATGTTTTGTCCACAATTTTATTCGAAGATATTGCTTATAAAAATGTTATATGTGCAGGACATATAATAGATGAAAAGGGAGAAAAAATGAGCAAAAGCAAAGGAAATGTTTTAGACCCTGATAAAGTAATGGACGAAGTTGGAGTTGATGCTGTCAGGCTTGAGTTTTGCACTATAGATGCAGGAAGCTCTAAAAGATTTGGTGTAAATATGGTCAAAGAAGAGGTCCTTCCTTTCCTAAATGTATTATGGAACACCTATCAATTCTACAAACAGCTAGATAACAACAGCAAAGCAGAAATAAAAGTGGAAGATAAATGGATTTTGTCAAGATTAAACTCTGTAATAAAGGAAATGACAGAAAGTTTGGAGAACTATAAGATAGAAAAAGGCCTGACTCCTTTAATGGATTTTGTAACAAACGATTTTTCAAGAACATATATTAAAATAATAAGAGACAGAGAAGATAAAAATGTTGAAAAAGTTATTGGAGAAGTTTTAGATAGTGTATCAAAACTTCTTGCCCCTTATGCTCCGCATATTAGCGAAGTAATTCACAAATCTTTTGGCAAAGAATCAGTGCATCTAAGCTCATGGCCAAAGTACGATGGGAAGAAAATTAATGTTGGACTTGAAAATGAATTTAAAACAGCTTTGCAAGTTATTGAAAAAGGTCTTGCTGAAAGAGACAAAGCAGGAATAGGGTTAAAATGGCCTTTGCAAAAAGTTACAATACATCTCAAAGGTGGAGAAAGTATTAAAGGTTTGGAAGAGGTTATTAAAAATCAATTAAATGTTAAAGAGATTGCATTAAAATCTCAAACTCCAAAAGAAACAGAACTTATTGCTAAGTTAGACACAGCAACAACTAATGAACTGGAAGCAGAAGGATATGCAAGAAATATATCCAGACAGGTGCAATCTGTCAGAAAAAAGCTTGGTTTAGTTAAAAGCAACCATATTGAGTTAACAATTGTTTGTGACAAACAGCTTGTGCTATGGCTTGATGAACACAGAAATTTTTTAAAAGAAAGAACTAATTCTAAAAGTGTAAATATCACTGAAGTTGATAAAAGTTTCAATAGCAAAGGATTTGTAGAGGATAAAATAAATGTTAAAAATAAAGAAATAAAAGTATATATTAAAAAGGTCTAAGTTAATTTGTTATTCACTCTTGGTAAAAGGTGAAAAAAAATTGTCATTAGCAAGAAACAATTATCACGAAAACATTTAAATACCAATTTGATTTAAAAATACTGAAAAAATGATAGTGAAAGAAGAGTTTTTAAGTAGATTGAGAAAAATATTTGATCTTAATCTGTATGAAGTAAAGGTGTGGACTGCATTGCTTTCAAGAGGTGTAAGTACAGCAGGTGAATTAAGTAATATTTCTGATGTTCCAAGATCAAGAACTTATGATATTTTAGAAAGTTTAGAAAAAAAAGGTTTCATTGTTATGAAATTAGGAAAACCGATTAAGTTTGTTGCTCTTAAACCAGAAGAAGTTATTGAAAGAGTTAAGAAAAATTTAATGGTTACTGTTCAGGAAAAAAGAAGACGTTTGGATGACTTAAAGGGAGATGATGTTTTGCAGGAACTAAATACTTTATTCACAACAGGAGTTAAATTTGTAGAGCCATCAGACCTTTCTGGAAGCTTAAGAGGAAGGAATAATATGTACAATCATTTAGACATGCTTATTTCTGGAGCTGAAAAAACAGTTACAGTTGTAACAACTGCTGAAGGCCTTAATAGAAAAGTTGAAGCTTTAATGCCTACAATAACTAAGGCAAGAAGAAGAGGTGTCAAAGTAAGAATTGCTGCTCCTATAACTCCTAAAAATGAAAAAATAGCTAAAGAAATGGCAAGAGTAGCTGAAGTAAGGTCTATAAAAGGATTGAACGCAAGATTTTCAATTATTGATGGAGAACAGATAATGTTTATGCTTTTGAACGATGACAATATACATCCAAGTTATGATGTTGGAGTTTGGATAAACACACCTTATTTTGCAAATGCTTTAGAGCAAATGTTTGAATTAGCCTGGAGAGATTTCAAGGCTGTAAAGTCAGTTAGAAAATAGTTCTCTGTAAAATTTTATAAGTTATTTTGAAAATATTAATTGTATAAAAAAACAGTGAATCCTCCCAATCACAGCAAGCTGTGGGGCTTCCAAACGACGAACTAAAAATCACTTAATTTTAACTGCTCTGTATTTCTTCCTTGTTTTCTAATATAATTTCTAATAATATCGGCATTCACACCTTCTCCAACTGTTCCAATATAACCTCCATCATTCCAAAATTCCCCTCCCCATAAATCCTTTTCAATCTCAGGAAATTTTTTGAAG
>MNVX01000010.1 GCA_001872185.1 Candidatus Pacearchaeota archaeon CG1_02_32_21
GATAATTTATACCACTTGATATGTTCATAAACACTTGACCACATCATACCAAATGTAAATGCAAAAATTAATTCTTCTAAAGGAACCTTCAAAATCAATATCCCAGATAAAGCAGATAAATTCCAAAAAGTTTCAACTGCATAGGGATATATGTTATTAAAAAGGACGAAAAGTATAAAATAAAGAAATAAAAATAAAATTCCTCCAAATATTATTTTCTTCTTTAAATCTGGTCTGCACATCATTGCGAACAACCCTCCAATAAACATTGAGATGCTTGCAGAGTAAATTGGATTCAATTCTGTAAATAACCATAATATTATGAATACAATAATTGGGGAAGATAACGACAATAGATGATATTTATGTTTAGCGTTATGTGTTTCATTTTTAGACATTTTTTTATGTCTCACTCTAAAAAATAGTTCATAAATTACCGAGCCAATTCCACCAACAGTAAAACAAAATATTAAACTTTCTATATCAAAGCCAGTCTTAACTGCAAGATTAAACAAAGAAGGAGGACTCCAATATTCTGGTACGAACAAAGGTTCAGTTAAACCAAACGGCATTGTGAGAAGGCTTACCAAAAACATTTCTTTTCTAATACTTTTCCTAAAAACAAAAATAACAATCCATATTCCAAGAAGAATTAATGAAAATATAAGCCACTCATTAAAGATAACCATTTAATTATATTAACCTCTTTTTCATTTTTATTAATGCAATTCCGACTACAAAAACGTTTCGGGTTGTTAAAATTGTCTAAGTTTATTATACACTGCTGCAAACAAAGCACCAGTAAGCCACCCAACAATTGTTCCGATTATCAACGAAGTTAAGGAATAACTAAATGTTCTTGTTACAACAAGTCTGCTTACATCCACTCCATGAAGTAAATAATTGCCGATTGTTGTTGTGATTCCCGGAGCTATCCAAACTGCAATGATACAAACTAAATAGACAACTGCTGTTGTAACCGCCAAGCTATTTGCTACTTTTATTGTATTCAATTTATGTTCCATTTATATTTTACCTCCTTTTTTATTTTAATATCTGTATGGATTTAATTAATCTTCCTTCAGAACAACTACGTTTGTCATGCCCCTTCTTTTTCTTTCAACCAAACCTGCCCCTTCAAGTTTATCAACAATCCTTGTCATTCTCGCTTTGCTAAATTCTGTTTTTTCAATTAAGTCTGCCTGAAATATTGCATTATTTTCTTTAATAAGATTATAAACCTGTTTTTCTTCTGGTCTGAATGAAGATAAATCTACTTTCTTCTCAACTTTCTTTTCCCTTATTTTTTTCACAATTATTTTTTCATCTGGTTTTGAAAATATTAAAAATAAACTAACAATTAATAATACCCCTGCAATGGCTAAAGCAAAATATGTTTGTTTAGTTACGCTGTCAAACATTTCACACGATTCCACATCACCATGTTGTAAAAAACAACTTGTTCTAACTGCGTCGTCCAAAGCATTACTATAAAAAAATGTAAATATCATTATTAAAATCGAAACTGCCAATAGAAACCATCCAATATTTTTATTTTCCATTTTCTTTTTCACTTGTTTCATTAAAAATATGTATACAATATGCCTCCATGTGTTTATCTATTAGGTCCATTAATGGCTTGATAGTCTCTTCATTCAAACTATAATACCTATATTGTCCGCTTATTTCGGAATTAACAAACCCACATTTTTTTAATCTGGCTAAATCGTGAGACACATTTGCTTGACCCATGTGGAGTTCTTTTATTATCTCGGAGACATTCTTTCTGCTTCTTCTTAAAAAATTAATTATTTTTAACCTAGACTCTGAAAAAAGAGTGCCGAAAAAGATTTTATATACAGAATAAATATCCTCTTCAGATAATCCGTGTTTCTGGGCGTGTTTTAATATGTATTTACTATGCATATGTATTACCAACGCATGTACTATTTAAGGTTTATGGTCTGCTCAAAAATTCCAAGTTTCTCTATTCAGATATTCATTCCAGCATTTTCTTGTGCAAAGACTAATTCATAATCGCTTCATGTCCAACATGTCCAACATGTCCAACCTTTTTCTATTATTATTTTACAAAGAATTACTTTTCGAAAACTATTTTAAGTAGAGAATCTAGTATTATTTTGTTATACTTCTATAAACCTTCGGTCTGCAAAATTACTTTAAATCTGATGTTTATTAATCGTGGGAGCATTAATCCTTAGGATTAAGTTAGCTACAGAAGTTTTTTATATTTTATTTTCTGTAAATGTTTGTAATTTAATTAAAAAATGGTGAAAAATAAATACCTTAGAATTCTCGAATTAATTATTCTAGTACTTTTGTTTATAGGTTTGTATGTAGTGAACTATTATACTCCTGAAGAAAATGAAGAAAAGATTGTTACAAAAATAACTGATGGAGATACAATCATTGTACAGGGTGGGGAGATTGTGCGTTTCCTTGGAGTTGATTGTGATGAAAAGGGAAGAGAGTGTTATAACGAAGCAAAAAACTTCACGGATTTTTCTTTACTTAATAAAAAGGTTATTTTAAAATCAGAGAGTGAAGACACTGACAAATACGGCAGAAATTTAAGATGGATATTTTTAGACGGGGAAAACTTTAATCAGATGTTGGTTGAAAAAGGTTATTGTATAGCTAGATTTGATCAGAACTCTAAATATAAAAATGAAGTTGTAAATGCTGAAAACTATGCTATTGAAAATAAAGTTGGATGTAAATGGAAGGACAAGATTTAAAAACTAAATCTCTCTTTTTATAGTATGGTGAAAAAGAGGGTGAAAAGAACTAAGACTACTCGAAAAATTTCCCGCAAACTTTCATCTAATAAAATTAGTAAATCATCTAGAAATTTTGATAATACTCCGATAAATAAAATTCCTGTAAGCCTCAAGATCATATCAATATTATTTTATATTGTTGGAGTTCTGGCGATAGCATTTGGAGTATTTTTTGTTGTTGCCGGATTTATGGCTCCTAGCTTAATGGATTCATTGGGAACACCTGAAGAAATAGTTCAAAAAATAGCGCAAACAGACCCAAATATCAAAATTAGTGTAGACGATATAAGCACAATTATTTCAATGCTTCCTGTTTTATTTGCAGTAGCAGGTGTTGTGCTAATTGCCCTTGGAATTTTATATGTATTTATTGGCAGGGGGCTTATTAATAGAAAACAATGGGCTAAGGTATTGGCTATATTATTTGTAGCACTTGGAATTATAAGATCAATTTTTGCTATTTTTGGAGGAAGGATATTATCTGGAATCATATGGTTAGCTATATTTATTATACTAGAATATTACATTGCGTTTGATGAAAAATCAAAGAAGTTTTTTAGATAATAAGTTTAATACTAATATTTTGCATCTATGCCTATTGCTTGGGAGATGTTATTAAATCCATCTTTTTTTAGAAGTTTAACAAGGCCTTGATTAATTTCAGATATTACCTGCGGACCTATAAAAATCATCCCTGTTATCAACTGCACTAAAGATGCTCCATACCGAATTTTTTTGTACGCGTCTTCTGCATTAAATATGCCTCCAACACCAATAATAATTAATTTTCCTTGGGTTTTCTTATAAACATATTTTATTAATTCATTTGAAATATCTTCAGTAGGCTTTCCACTTATCCCTCCAACTTTTGGAATGTCATTGTCAATAATTTTTGGATTATTTTTATTCTTTGTTAAATTTGAACAGATTAAGCCTTTTATTTCATACTTATGACATAGATCAATTATGTTATCTATTTGCTGTTTCGTAAGGTCTGGGGAAATTTTCAGAAAAATTGGTTTTTTTGATTTAATTTTTTTAATTTCTTTTAATAAATTGTCTAGGCTCTCCCTATCATGAAAGGGCTGTCCACCATAAGCATTTGGGCAACTAATGTTTATTACACTAATACTTCCTATAGATTTCATCAAGTCATAAGCTTTAGCATAATCTTTTATTCCAGCTTGTTTATTTACTGTTTCCTTGGAGTTTGTTTTTGCAATTGAAGTTAAAATCGGGATATCAAAAGATTTGTCTTTTAGCCTTTTAGAGATATCTTCTGCGCCGTCATTTTTTAATCCATAATAAACTACTAAAGATTTTGATTTTTTAAGTCTCCATAATCTTGGCTTAGGATTTCCGAGGCATTTTTGTCCAGTTATTGAACCAATTTCTTCGAAACCAAAGCCTACCTTTGGAATAATATCCGTCAGTCTAGCATCTTTATCAAAACCAGCAGCTAAACCAACAGGGTTAATGAAATTAATGCCTAATATTTTCTGAGAAAGAACTGGGTTAGAATAATTAAAAAATAAATTTGTTGTTGATTTTGTTATTTTATTTGAAGCTAATTTTTCTCCTGCGATAGTAAACCTATCGTGAACCTTTTCAGGATCTTGCATAAATAAAGCTGGCTTTAGTAAGTACTTATATCCTAATTTAATTGAGTTATTTCTCGTTTTTATGAAAGCTTCTTTCATTTTAATCATTTTTTGCTGAATAAGAGAATATTTAACCTTTTCCTTTCAAGAAGATTTTAATAAGAAAGCTATTAAAAAGAAAAAGTGTTTGCTATTAAAATGGATAAATTTTGGATAAATAAAGAGAGAAAAATATTAGTAAATGGGCTGATCTTATTGTTTATTCTAATCGTTGCTTATGTTTTATTTCCATACCTGTTTAAACAGCAAACAGCTGTTCAAAGTGCTGTTTATTCAAAACAGGCTTGTTTAAACAACGAGTGTTTTTACATTGAAATTGCAGACAGTTATTATGGAAGAATGAAAGGCCTGATGGGCAGAGAAAAATTAGGTAAAAAAGCGGGATATTATTTATATTTCCTGAAGAAAATACCTGGGGTTTTTGGATGAAGAATACTCTAATACCTTTAGATATAATCTGGGTTGATGAAAATATGAAAATTGTTCACATAAAAGAAAATGCACATCCTTGTGAAGAAATTCCATGTCCAATATATCTTCCAAAAACTAAAGCAAAATATGTTTTAGAAATAAATTCTGGTTTAGTAAGCGAGTTGAATATAACTGAATCAGGCACATTTAAATTAAATTTTATCCCTTCTAATCCATAAGTGAGTCTAGTGGAGATTGAATTTTTTTAAGCTCTTCACTTGAAATATGGGTGTAAATCTGTGTTGTTGATAAATCACTGTGACCTAAAAGCTCCTGTATTTTTCTTATATCAACTCCTTTCTCGAGCAAATGGGTGGCAAAACTATGCCTTAAGGTATGTGGGTGAACCTGTTTTTTAATATCTGTCTTTTTAATCACACCCTGAACAATTTTCTGTATAGTTCTCTCTGTCAGCTTTCCATTTAGACCAGAAAAAACAAAATCATGATCTTTCTTTTTATTATCCACGATATAGTTTTTTAATTCTTCTTCAAGGAAATTAGGTATGTTAAAGATCCTGTCTTTTTTACCTTTGGCCTGTTTTATATATCCTATTTTTTCCTCAAATTGCAAGTCATTTACTTTTAAGTTTGTTATTTCAGAAACTCTCATGCCTGTTGCATATAAGAGAGATAGCATTAACTTGCTTTTCTTTGTTTCACAGGATTCGAGCATTTTCCTAACTTCTTCTTTAGTTAAAACAGCTGGTATCTTTTTCTCTCTTTTTGGCCGTTTAATGTTAAATGTAGGGTCTTTTTTTAGTATGTTTAAATAAGCGTACCTTACTGCTGACAAAAATAATATAACTGAGGTTGAAGCTTTATCAGAAATTTTTTCAGACATAAATAACTTTATATCATCTTCGTTAATTTCATCTGGAACCTTTCCTGTAAATTCTAAAAGAAGTTTATTTGCATTAGTATAATTCCTTAAGGTATATGCTGAATTCTTAGATATTTTCAATTCGATTCTTAATTTTTCCAAAAATTCCTGATTATTCATATTTTCCCCCATTAACTATCCTTAGTAGTCTACTTTCATCTACTGCAACTCTTTTTTCATTATTGATAACCTCTCTATAAGTAGAGGTATAAATATCGTGCGCTAAGATATCTGCTATGTAGATTACAGTAGGACATTCATGCACATGTTTCTTTTTCACAAAAGAACCAATTGTAATTTTTCTGAATCTTCCTGAAAAAGTATCTCTTAAAAATTCTTTATGCCATCCTTCTAACCTTCCATCAAAGTAAAGTTTGGCTATATCAAATTCAACACCTCCAGATAACAAATAATCACTTATGAGTGCTGGTGCAACTAATGGCAAGTTTGACTGAATTTTCCTTAACTCTCTATCATTAAGTGCTGCAAACCTATAATCCTTTTGTTGCGGGTGTTCTGAAAACCATCTTCTAAATAACTCTCTATCTCTACGATTTTTAAATCTTGTAACAACGCTGTCTTCTAGATATGATGAAAAAACTCCTGCTACTATATCCCCTTTTCCGTCTCCTGCATGATTAGAATCATCAAATCCGCAAATTAAAACTGACATTTCACCTCTTCCATTTTTTATATTGTGCGAACTTACTTATAAAGTTTATTGAAATATCAGTATCTCCGAAACAATAAACAAAATAAGATAGGTTAACCTATCTTATTATCCAAGATTTGAATAATACATGCCCTTTCCACAGAACCTAATATCTCTGTAAAAAGATTATTCTTTATCTTGTTTTACCCATTTCTTAGCAGTATTTGATAATTCTATTAAAAATTTCTTAAATGGGACTTCATCTTTATAAAAACAAATCCATGTTGTTTGAAGCATTTG
>MNVX01000029.1 GCA_001872185.1 Candidatus Pacearchaeota archaeon CG1_02_32_21
TTGATTTATTTATTTTTTATATAACTCTTAATAAATCTGGACCTGCCGGGAATAACAACCGCCAGCGGGTTCTTAGAGTCCTGCAACCACCGTCAGGTCTTATAACCTTTAGTTGTGTATTTATAAAATGGACCTGCCGGGAATCGAACCCAGGTCTCATCGTTGCAAACGACGTATTCTGCCACTAGACTACAGGCCCTTAGTCTAATTAAATATAAATCGTGGTTTTTAAAGATTGTTAGAAAGGAAAAGGTTTAATATTATGTTTAATATAAAAATGAATGACTGTTAAAATAACTTATTTTGTTCACGGAACAACTATTGATAATGAGAAAGAAATATCTTCTGGATGGAAAGATGTTGAATTATCTGAATTAGGAATTAAACAGTCTAAAGAATTACCTAGACAAATAGGAAATAAAAAATTTGATGTTGTATTTTGTTCTGATTTAAAGAGAGCTGTTGAATCTGCTGAAATTAGTTTTAAAGGGAAATTCCCAATTAAAAAAGATAAAAGATTAAGAGAGTGCAGTTATGGAGATTATAATGGAAAATCTTATGAAATTGTTGAACCCATGCAGGAAAAATGTATTACAAAAAAATTTCCAAGCGGAGAAAGTTATGAAGATGTTAAACTAAGAATTAATGATTTTCTTATTTTCCTAAAGAAAAATTATGATGGGAAAAATATTGCAATTGTTGCTCATAAAGCACCACAATTAGCATTAGATGTTTTAATTAAAAAAATGACCTGGAAGCAAGCTTTTGAAAATGATTGGAGAAAAAGAAAAGTTTGGCAATCTGGTTGGGAATATATTTTAAACTAATCATCAACTTCAACCTGAAAATATCCTCTGATTCGAACTAATCTTCTTCCATTTTTTTTTAATCCTTCCCATAAATCCTTTATAACTAAATGTGTATTCATAGTTGTAATTAAGTTATAATCTGGTTTATTATCTTTTGGAGTTAAAAGTCCAGAAGGATCACTAATCTCAACTGGATAATCTACTGGTAAACAATCTCCATGAATTTTACTATCAAACTCTGTATAAACTGTTAATTCCCTTGTTTCTGTATTTCTTCCAATAACAGAACTTGCCAATGAGCTTTTTTCATTTCTTCTAATAATAGCACTTGACAATTCTCTTGCTTCTAAAGGATTCATTTTATTTATTCATTTATTCTAAGATATTTTCTCATATCTTCAATGCTTAAAGAACTAGGTTTTCTTGCATCATATGGTTTATTTAGAAATTTGTAAATATTTAACCATTCAGCTTCTGTAACATCACCATCTTTGTTAGCATCTGCTTTTTCAATAACTTGAGGATATAAAATAAATGGATCTTTACTTTTATTATAAGTTAAAAAATCTTTTCCAATTCCTAATGCAAAAATAGCTGCTGCAAGACCTCCATAAAATGTTACTAATCTTTTATTCATTTTAATTTTTTAATTTTAGTTGTTTATAAATTATTGTCGTAAATCAAATAAATTAATTTTTGATTTGGGATGCAGTGATTGCTCCAAATAAAAGTAAAATTACCCCATAATCAAATTAACTCCTGGTGTGCTAAAATTACTTCCATTGAAAGCCTGGCCTATAACTGCAGATCCTATTGCAATTGAGAAAATAAATATAATATGTAATGTCGCATCATTCCCTTTCATTTTAAATTGTCCTTTATTTTTTTAGATAAGAGTAGTGCTATTATAGTTAATAATACTATAAAGATAATTGGAACAATTAAGAAATATAATAAGTTAGGCTTATTTGATTTATCATTCACCACTTTACTAGTTATTTTATTTGTATTTGATATTGGAGAGACTAAATCTATTATTTTATTTGTATTTTGGCCAGTATTTTCATTGGAAACAGTATATATAACGCTGTCTGAAGTAATTTGAGAAGATTTCTTTTTACTAGAACTAGATGAACTTGAATGTGATGAACTAGAATCACTTGAGCAAGAACTTTCTTCATTAGGTTTATTATTATATGTACCACAAGAGTTTAATTCTGTGCAAGTTCTTGTTATTTTTCCATTAAAACAGGAGCTCCATTCTGTGCAAGACCAATATTCATAACACAAAAAACTACAAGATTGAACTTCGGCTGGTTTGCCTTCTTCTGTTCCACACTGATTTATATCATTACATACTCTTGCCTGTTGTCCATTATTACAGGAAGACCAGCTTAAACAATTCCAGTTCGGCTGACATTGAAACCCACATTCTTGTGTTTGAACTTCTGGAATATAATTTTGATTACAATTATTTAGGTCTATTTTCTGTCTTGTTCTACTTCCATTAATACATTCGCCCCACATAGTCCATTGGTAATTTGGTTCGCAAATTCTATTTTCTTCAAAGAAAGCTTGTTGAGAGAAAGGTTTCCAATTTATTTCTCCAGACCCTTGGTGTATCATACTGGAAATCTCACTTTCATTAGTTGTTCCCCAGAAATTATTTGTAGCATTAATATAACCATTACTTAATTGATGAATGTTTCCATTTGTGTTATTAAATATATCATTGTTAAATATCATTACTTTGTTATTAATATCTGTTAAAGAAACTATGCCTATGTTATTATTTTTTATACTGTTATTGTATATTGAATAACTTGCTCCATCCCCACTATTTATAAAAATAGCTTGGTTAAAATTTTCTATTTTACAGTTTATTAGAGTTATATTATTGCCAGTTAAACTAATGCCCACATTTAATGGATTTCTGTCCCCTTTTATCGTGCTATCTTGACAGTCAATAATTAAATTATCTTTATTGAAAGATAATCCTTTTGGCATTGTATAATTTCCATAATTGAAAGTATATTTTAATTTACTGCCTTCACATATATCATTTGTAAATTCATAACCATCTTGTAAATTTTCATCATTTGTGTCTATTTTTCCATCACAATCATTATCTATATTATCACAAATTTCTTTTGCATTAGGATTAACATTTAAATTCCAGTCATTACAGTCACTACCACCAATTTTGTCTAAATCAAATTTATCATTATCATTGTCTAGGTCTAAAATGGCAAAGTTTACTTGTCCTTGATCTATGTTAAGTGTTTTATATGAATTTTTGTTATTAATAAAAGGGTCATAACTTCCAGCAGGTAATAAAGTCGTAAAATCAATGTATTCATTAGTTTTATGCTCTAAATTAACAAAAAACCATCTGCCTGAATTTGGATTTCTTTTTAAAATATAAAATTTTTCTGATACTCTATTTTTTAAAGAAATGTTAGTAGTAGATAAATCTAATTCAGATTTTTTAATTTGAATAATTACTGAGCCATTACCCTTTAATTCTTCTGGCCATGAACTTACCATCCCAGTTATATACTTTTCTCCAATATTCTCATCAATAATGTTTTTGATATCATTAGGATTTAGTTGACTAGTCGAATTAAAAAAAAGAGATATTAACCCTGCTGATTTAAGATTATAATTAATTCCTGACCCATAATCCGCTAATGGTAAACGTTTATGGAATTGATTAATAAGTATTGAAGGGATATCATTTTTTATTAAATTAGAATTAATTAATGAAACAACCCCATCATTAATTTCAAATTTATTAGATAAACAGTAAGAAAAGTCAGATATATTTAATAATTCATCCAATGTCTCGCTACCAGATATAGTAAGATATTGCACATTTTTATTAATGTTTTGGTTATTTAATTCCCAAATAAAATCACTTCCAATTTCCATATCTTTTGTAGCTTCTGACCATCCACCTAAATTACCCATGTTTATAATTACTTGACAATTTGGATGCTCTAATGGAATATTTATCCCACCTTTTCCATTAATTAAATTAGCAAAATATGTTCCATACATGGGACTCGCAATTATTACATATTTATCAATATCATTAGAATAAGGTCTTAATGAACCATCTGGTCCAATAGCCATATTTTGGATATATCCTCTCGTTGCTAAACCACCCATACTATGTGAAACAACATTAATTTTAGTATATCCAGTTTCTTCTTTTATTTTTGAAATTGATTCAGAGACAAGATAGGCATTTTTTCTATTGCTCATATTTGCAGGATAATACTGAATCTTCCAAACATTATAACCATCATTTTCTAACTCACTTTCTAAATATTCCCAGTTTCCTTGCTCCCCACTTGCTTCATTACCCCAACCATGAACTAATAACACTGGAGTATTATTACTACAACCATTACAATAGTATAATTTTGCTCTAGGAAAATTTTCTGAAGAATCCCCTATATTAATAACCTTATTTTGCTCATAAGCAAAAACAAAACTCAAGCTAAATAAAGCTATTAAGAACAAGGCAAAATATTTTATTGTTGCCATTTGGATACTCTTTCCAATAATTAACTCATTTAAATAATTTCTTACACTACTAATTCACTACATAACCATACTAAATAATTAGACTATGGTTGTAAAAATGGTGTATATAAAGTGATATTTATCATCTTAGCAATTACTAAGAATACAAAAACTAATCGCCATTCCTTATCTAAAAGTAATTCTAAAAATCCTTTTATTGAACCTATTACTAATCCAATATTAATAATTTGATACATTTTTTACCTCCTTTTATTTAGGTTACTGAAGGCAAAAATTATCACTTTGAATTATCAAACCTTCTAAAGAAATTAGGATGAGCTAATATTTAAACTTTTTTATTTTTTTAAAAAAGAAAAAACTCTTTGAAAAGGTATGTTCAAACCTTGAAAAAATGTATAGGAGGTGATCCAACTGCAGGTTCCCCTACAGTTACCTTGTGACGACTTAACCTACCTTGTCTTACAAAGTTTCATCCTAAAAAAGCTTCAACAATGCAAAACTCGGTTGGTTTGACGGGCAGTGTGTGCAAGGGGCAGGGACATATTCACCGTTCTCTGCTAAAGAACGATTACTACGGATTCCGGCGTCATGAGGCTGGGTTTCAAGCCTCAATCTGAACTAAGCTGAATATTTAGGATTGGCTTCTCCTTTCGGAGTCGCATCCCATTGAATGCAGCATTGCCGCGCGCGTGTCGCCCAGGGGATTCGGGCCGTACTCACCTAACGTAGCCCACGCCCTCCTCCGTGTTACCACGGCAGTCTATATACTGTTCTTCAAAGAAGTAAGTATACACGTGGGTCTCGCCTGTTACTTGATTTAACAAGTCATCTCACGACACAGGCTGACGTCGGCCATGCAACTCCTCTCAGCGTGTCAGGTAAGCCCTTCAGACTGACCTTCATTCTGCTGTCGCTCCTGGTGAGGTTCACGGTGTATAATCTAATTGAACCGCACGCGTCACCCGTTGTAGTGCCCCCCCGCCAATTCCTTTAAGTTTCGGCCTTGCGACTATACTTCCCAGGTAGCACACTCTACGGCTTCCCTACAGCACCGATGCCTCTCGAGGAGGTACCGATGTTTAGTGTGCAGTGTTTACTGCTAAGACTACAGGGGTATCTAATCCCTTTCGCGACCTTAGCCTTCATCCCTTACTGTCAGATCTGTTCTCGTAAGGTGCCTTCGCTATCGTTAGTCCAGAAAGGATCAACCCATTTTACCGGTACACCTTCTGTACTCCTTACGTCTCCCAGTCTCTAGCTTCGCAGTATCTTCTGCCCGCTCCTTATTTAAGATAAGAAATTTCACAAAAGACTTACAAAGCAAGCTACGGATGTTTTAGACCCAATAATTGTGGCTGCGACTTGGACTGCCGGGATTACCGCGGCGGCTGGCACCGGTCTTGCCCAGTCCTTATTCTCCAAACTATTTACATTTGGCAAAAGTTTCTCTAAATAGAGAAACACTCTGGCTCGCTCTGTCACGCTTGCGCGCATTGCAGAAAATTCTTAACTGCTGCACCCCGTAAGGCTGGGAATAGTGTCTCAGATTCCCTCTCAGGGCTCCTCCGCTAAGAGCCCTTACTGATCATGGGCTTGGTGGGCCATTGCCCCGCCAACAACCTAATCAGCCGCAGCCCCATCTTACAGCGTTGCCTTTCAGAGAAAACTCATTCCAGAAATAATCTCTTATCAAGTCTTATTCTCAGTTTCCCGAGGGTATTCTTGACTATAAGTTAGGTTAGCTACGTGTTACTGAGCAGTTCGCCTTCTTGCGAATGACTTGCATGTCTTAGTACAAGCCAGATAGCCGCAGCCGCCAGCAGGATAAACTGGAATTACTAATTCAAATTAATTGAACTATATTTTATTAACAAAGCCATTTTTTACCTCCGACGGTTGCACTTTAACAAGGTTTGAACATACATCATTCCATACCATAAAAGATAAGGAACTCATTAATATAACTTCAAAGAGTTACAAAATTTGTTTCGTTTAATTAGTTTATAAATGTTTCTCTAAAATTAGTGATTTTTACGAGGGAAAATGTAGAATAATAATTAATATAAATAATACAAAACTATCTCTATAATATTAAGCCAAGAAAATAAAGAGAAAGGCAGAACTGCAGAAAGAATGTTCAAACAATGGCTTGACAATCATAACATTCCATATTTGTACATTAATCAAGATCCAGAAACATTTTCCTCATTCTTTAAAGAAGACCTTAAAGGAAAAAGACCTTATTTTATGTTGCTGATACCTTACTTTGGTTTTATTTTCGTCGATGTAAAATATAAACAGATAAGTGAAAATTAAAGAGATTATGCTATTGATTCCAAAGATGCAAAAAAATATTCCTCTATACAAAGGAGATTTAATATTAATACTTAGTTTGTTATTTCAAATGAAAAAGTAGGTTACAATACCTGGTATTGGATTCCTGTTTCAAAAGTTTTAGAGGCAGGTATTAGTCTGCAAAGATCAAGTAAACCAGGAGATCTTTTCTTTCCAATTCCAAAGAATTATTTTATTCAAGTTGCCGGAGATGACTCATTAGAAAGACTTTTCTCAAAACTATTTGAGAAAAATAAAGAGTAAAAATTATTCTCCAGGATTATATTCAACTCTAAAAGGTTGGTAATCAGCAGGAAGTCTATTAAGTTTTTCTGCTAAATCGTCACTTGGAATAGGTTGATATTCTGATTCATTATTGTTATAAAAAACAGTTTCATTTCCAAGTCTATTACTAACAACATAATCAGTTCTTCCATCACCATTAGCATCTTTTTTAACTAATACAGATGGTCTGTTAAGATAACTTCCTACTGCTATCCCTAAAAGTCCAGCACCAAGCATTCCTATTGCAATGATTTTATTTTGTTTTCTTTCCATTTTTTTACCTCCTTACATCCTCTTTATGAAGATTAAGTTATATTTATAATAAAATTCAGTATTTTTAAATCTTTCTATTAATAGTTATTAAATAGTGGTAACAAATTATTATAAGACTTAAATCATTTATTATTACATGCCAATCTTCGTTATTCAAGAGCATCATGCAAGAAGTAATCATTGGGATTTTCGTCTTGAAAAAAACAAGAAGCTAAAATCCTGGGCAATTACAAAAACTCCTCCTAAATCTAAAAATGTTAAAAGGCTAGCAATTCAAACTCCTGATCATCCTTACAGCTATAGAAACTTTGAAGGTGAAATAAAAGAAGGCTATGGAAAAGGAATTGTAAAAATCTGGGATAAAGGAAAATATGAATTAGATTCATGGAAAAAAGATAAAATTGTTTTTCATCTAAATGGAAACAAGCTAAAAGGAAAGTATGTTTTATTAAAAACAAATTATGGTAAAGCAAAAAACGGATGGCTGTTTTTTAAAATTAAATAAAAGAGTTCTAATACCTTAAGATATAAATATTTATAATTAATTATTTTATGGAAAAATAATGGAAGGCCAGAGGAAAAAAATAAAGTATGGCTGGTAGTCTTTATGGAGAGGAATATAATTTTCAGAATGATTAATGAAATTTAATTCAAGTCTGGATGATCCCACAACATTTTTTAACCAGGCTATTCAAGGTTTTTTTTCAATAAAACAGAGGCTTGATAAAAATCCATTAAAAGCTCTGATAGAATTTTATATTTGCATAGATCCTTTTTCTAGGTCACAACTAACAGAAAAAGAGAGGAATTATCTATTAAAAAATTGGCCTTTGATGAATGCATTCCTCTAGAATATTGAAATTGTTTATTGAATGTATTAAAATAATCTGCCAAGATTTTATATTCCATTAACTCAACCAATTAAATTAGTTAATAAATATTTATTTTATTTTATTGATTATATAAAAAATAGTTGTCTTAATTCATTGAACCAAAAACCATTAGCCCATATTCTTTTTCAAATCCATCTATTAATTCTCCATAGTTAGTTGAATTTGCTATTGCCCCATAACTAAAACTAATACCTAAACTTTTTTCAATATCAAAAACCATTTCCATAAATTTTAATGAATCTAAACCTAAATCTCTAAAACTAGTTTCTCTTGTGATTATTAAATTACCCCATCTATTAAATTTTGAAAGAGAATCGTGTACTTTTTGTTCAATGTCTATAAGACTAGCAGGAGCTATTTTATTCTTCCTGGCCGTCATAGGCAATGAAAGCATTCATAGATTCTAACTTATCATCAGAAATTTTTCTTTTTTCTAAATAGCCTCTTGCTAACAAGTAATATACTAATCCAAGAGATTTTCCTCCCTTGTTATTACAGGGTATAATATGATCAGCTTTTCTGATAAAATTATTTGTATCAGCTAGCATAACAACTTTTTTCCCAGTTTTAAGTGCATCATTCAGAGCATTTCTATCAATCCAAGGATCAGTAACAATGACTAATTCTGGTTCATAAAAAGTTTCTAACTGTGTGTTTGTCATCATACCTGCAGGATATTTCTTTGTAAAAACTTTTACTCCTGTTGCCTTTCCAAAAAGAACTGCCGCCTGCCATCCAGATTCCCTTTTGCAAATCAAAACAATTTCTTCAGGAGAGTATTTAGATATAAAATCAACAGCCTTTTTTATGTGCTCATCAATTAAGCTTGTATTCAGAACTCCAATACTGTCAGCTCTTCTCCTATAAACAAATTTCTTCATATCAGGAGTTATAACTCTTGTTCCTAAATGAATTCCTGTTTTAACATAGTCATCTAAAGGAATTAATAGCTGCCTTTTTTTATCAAGCTCTTCTTTAATGTTTCCAGTATCAACAACTTCAATCTTTTCCCGAAGTTTCTTAGCTTTTTCTTTTAGTTCTTTAAGCAAAACACTTCTGTCAGATGTTCTTTTTTTAAACTCTTTAGTTTCATTTTGTGAGCCTTTTTCTAAAAGGTTCATTTTAGAGACCTTTTTAGTTTTAGCCTTTACTTTCTTCTCTCCACTGTCTTTCTTACTTTCTTTTGTTTCTTCTGATTTAGCCATTTTATTATTAACGTTGCAAAGAACAACAGATTTTAAGAGAAAAATGTATTTTTAAATTCTTTGGTTTCAAGAGCTTTGTAAAAAAAGTAGTTCATTTGATAATAATTTTTTCACCTATTTTTTTCATTGCATTTATGAACCCTTTAAAATTATGAACTAAAAATTGTATTTCAGAGTTTTTCGTTTTTATAGTTATTGGTAAATGAATTGTAGTGGCTTCGAGTCTCATAAACGCCCCTCTTTCATATTCTTTATAAGAATCCATATCCTCTTTTTTTATAATTACCCTCTTTATATCATCCCAAGGGATAAATATGGAGCTTAATGGCTTTATTTCATTATTTTTAATAAATAGGTCTCCTGTCCAAATACCATTAATAGTTATCTTAGCTCTTGGAATCTTGAACGCATATATTGTCCCTATTAAACCAATTAAGGTAAATATTAACCAAAAAATTACTTTCCATATTTCAAGATTATTTCTTACGGAGTAAATTAGGAGTGATAAAAAAAGTATCCCAAAGCCCAAATTACCTATTAATAGAAAATAATAGTTAAAATTCTTATCTGACCATATTATTTTCATTATAACCTATATTCTTAATCACACAATTTATTTCTTACCTGGTTAGTAAACAACTTTAACACTACATTTTAATTCCTGCCACTTATAGATTTCTTTTTCTTTAAATCCTCCAAGTATTCCAGACCTTACTGTGTAAACAGGGCACTGGTCGTTTTTGCATATTTTATTAGGAAGGTCTATTGTTTCAATTTTGCATTCCTTGGAATTTGTATTTTTTGAATTTGCTGTTCCAGTTCTGGTTGAAGAACCCCCGCAATCTTTTATACAAGTACCCATGTTTCGTTCATTACCTGAACAAGTTCCATCTCCACATGAAGTTCCTGTTGATTGTGCGATTGGCTGATCACTATATCCTGGAGTCAATAATTCTGCTTTTTTATCTGTGAATTTGCCTAATATATTTTTTATAGCACAAACATTTATGCTATCGAGTAAAACATTTCTGCAACTGCTAGGTCTTGTTATTCTAAACTTGAGCTTATTGCCCTCTAAAGCAACCAAATAAGAATATGTGTCCTTTCCATTTTCAATTTCTTTTTCTCCTAAAACTTTTGCAATCCTTTCAATTCTGGGCTCTTTTACACTAACTATCACATTATAACTTTCATTAAGAAGAACTTTTGTAACAACAGTTCCAGGCTTGTCTCCGACACTGCATGAAAAATCATAAACTCCCCCTTCATAAATAAAAGGATTAGTTATTGTAAATTCCCCAGTGTAGTCTGCATACTGGTCCTGTTTATTTCTTCCATAGCCAGAAGGGCAGACCTTGTCGTACCATTCAGGGTTTCCTTCCGGCAGTGTAAAATCCAATAAAACACCTTCAGGAATATTTCCTGCCGGAAGCCTGATTAAACCATGATCAAGGGCTTCTTGCAGAGAATAATAATTTCCATCATCTACTTTTATTTTAATTTCATCAGCAGAATGCCAGACAGGCGGATTAACATCCCATTCTAAGCTGTCTAAATCAACACCATAACTTTCAAAATTATATTCCTGAAGGGCAGGGGCGCTATTATCTCCATTAGTATTTTCATTATTGCTGTTTCCTCCAAATATATTGCTTAAAAATCCTCCATTTCCAGTTCCATCATTTAGTGCTTGATTATCTCTATTTCCTCCAAATAAATTTCCAGCAGAAACTAAACTTAATCCTACAATTAGTACAATTCCAATTGCAAGAATACTCAAATTTAAATTATTTATTTTTTTCATGCTTATTCTCCCAGGCAGAGATTAAACTCGCAGTTTAATGATTCATTCCTTGAAACACTTGCACCATTACTGCAGGCTCTTAGCTCTTTAGTGCATGATAACTGCCCGCTTATCGTACAGCTGATTGAGCCAAACTGGTAAACTGTTTCAGATCTTAATCCAAATCCTTTTCTAGCTTTGTATATAGGACATTCACTTCCATCATTCATTACAACTTTAATTTTAAATTCCCCATTTTGTAAATCAATATAATATTTGAATGTGTCCTTATCTCCTCCAAACAAAGGTTTATCTCTATTTCCAGTAAGTCCTGCCCATCGGATGTGGCTTTCCTCGCCTTGAGCTACTAACTGGTAATTTCCGTTGAAATTTATTGTTTTTTGTTCAGAATCACTATCTCCATACTTGCAGTTGATGCTATAGCTTACATCTTCTCCAAAGCCTTCAGCAGTTATTGCCCTGGTGTATAAAGCATATTTATCTCCCTGTGAAGAATTGTAGCCTTCTGAAGTTGTGCATACTTTTTTCCAGGTGTCTTTGTTAGCTTCCCTAACAATAAAAGTCTTCTGTACATTTTCACTGTTAGAACTTACGTTTACTCCTGTTAAAAATTGAAGTCCATAAGAAATAACCCTTTGTAAAGAAAAATACCTATCTCCTATTTTTATTTTTACATTTGCTGCATGGTGGCTGACATTGTGTTCATTTTGAGACCATAAGCTGTAGTTATCCATTTTTCCATCTATAGCATCTTGCAGAGAATAATAGCCTTCGCCAATTCTAACCTGAACATCTTCGCCAGAATGCCAGACCTCATGATTATCATTGCTTCCCCAGGGTATGGTACTAAGACTTTGCTGTGCAGAAACAGAGAATAAAGATAAGACTATAATTAATAAACCTGTTAATAATAAAAATAAGGGCCTTTTCATTCTACCTCTTCACTAATAGATATGTTTAATCATTTTATAAAGTTTTTTATAATGATAGGTTTTCTTCAATTTCTATTAATCTATCAAGCTTTTCTTCTCTTCCTTTTCCAACAGCCCCAAACTTAACAAATTCAGATTGGAAACCAAAAGCCAAATCAGAAATAATATTTTCTTTTGTTTCTCCGCTTCTGTGTGAAAAAATCATTTTGATATTATTTTTTTTACAAAATCTGGCAATTTCTTTTACCTTAATAAGTGACCCAATCTGGTTGGGTTTTATTATTATGCTGTTTATAGAACCCTTTTTATGTGCAACTACCAGTCTATCGACGTTAGTTGTTGTTAGGTCATCTCCACAAATTAAACCTTTAGCACTTTTATTTATTTCTGCAAATCCTTGAAAATCATTTTCCTCTAAAGGATCTTCTATATAATAAAAAATTTTAGAAAGTTTATCCATATATTTGATTTGCTCTTTTCTGTTTTTCTTTCCATTTTTATAAACATAACTGTCCTTTTTATAAAATTCTGAAGCAGCGACGTCTATTCCAATGTGAATTTTTGAATCAAATTCATCTTTCATATTATCTCTTACATCCTGCATTATTTCAACAACACCTTCATCATTCAAATTTGTTTGCCAGGCATTTTCATCATTCACCTTTTTTTTAAAATCTCTGTCTAAATTTGATAAAATTTCGCAGGCATTTTCATGTGCCCTGTTCATTATTTCAACATTTTTTGAAAAGCTTGAAGAAACAGGGATTATATGAAATTCCTGAATGCTTAAATTGCCATCTGGAGAATGTTTGCCTCCACCAATAATGTTTCCAACAGGTATAGGCATTGTTTCTGCCTTGGGATTTATTAATTGCCACACCTCAAGGTTTTTTTGTTCAGCAAGAGCTTTCAAAAAAGCATACTCAAGAGCAATCATTGTATTTGCCCCAATCCTGTCGCTGAAGGCATTTTCAATCAAGATTAAATCATCAAATTCCCTAATATTTATATCTTCGATAAAATAGCTGTTTATCTGTTTGATATCTTCTTTTAAGGATTTTTTCCAGACCTTGGACTCATACTCTCCTCTTGATTTTCCATTAGGAGCACTTGCAATGAATTTGCCTTTGTCTGTAACAAGTGAAATTTCAATAGTTTTTTCACCCCTAGTGTCTTTTATTTCTCTAGCCACCAGTTTTTTTACTTTCATTTTAAAAGTTATTGTTGTTTTTGTTTATTTTATTTTGGAAACCTTTGAGCCTGTAAGGCTAGGTTCCTTTTCGGAACCTTCTAAAGGTTTACTTTCATACTTTAATTAAGAATTAAGCATTTATAATATTTTATAGTTGCCTTTTAGAACTCTCTTCGTGTTTTTTAACTAGTACATCAAACTCTTCTTTTGACAAGAGATGTTAGCTATCCATATTTTACCGATAAATAGTTTGTTTAAATATTTTTATGTAGAAGGTATTCCGCATTTTATTGCATCATACACTCCTTTACCCTTTACTGTAAGTGAAACATAAACCTTACTAAAGGTAGCACGTCTAGTTTTTACAGCTAAGCCTTTTTCAGCCAAACCGGAAATGCCGACACTTGTTGTAGACTTAGACATATTTAGACTTCTTCTTATATCTCTTTCACTAATGTCTCCGTCGCAATTTTCATTTCCTACATATAACAATACTTCAAGCTGAGACCCTGTGATTCTAAACCCCTCTTGTATTCTTCTTGCAGTTTCCAAATAATCGCTGAGAATTCTAGTATCCACAAATTCTCTATATTTAAGAAGATTTCTGGCAGCCATTTTACTTTAAAATTAGTTGTTTTGTTTAAATTTATTTGTATAGAATCTATTGAAGCTCTTCGCTTCCCTCTCTTCCTGCTGTCTCCCCTCCAAGATCTTCTTCATCTTCAGGGTTGGCAAGTTCCATAATCTCTCCTTCTTTTACAATTTCCTCTTCCTCTTTTTCTTCATGATTTTCAATATCTTTTTCACTACTAGGATCTTTAGAAACAAATTTCTTAATTGCAACACTTTTTCTTTTTGGCATAGGCTTTTTAACAGTTATTGGTAAAACCTCTGAGTTAAATTCAAGTTTAGCAATTTCAATTGGATTATAGCCGATTTTTTCTAGTTCTTCTTCGGAAATTTCAATCAGAAGGGGAGCATCCATTGCAATTTGTAGAGCTCTTGCCCCAAGTATACGGGCTCTTTCATAGTTTGTGAAAACTTGTTTTTCTTTTTCAGCCATTTAATATTACCTTATATCTCGGGTTTTTAAAATCTTGCTATTTTAGGTTATTATTTACCATTTTTAACAGATGACTTTATTAGCTTTTGAACCCTTGGAAATATTGTTTTATGAACTTTTTCAACAGAATCTAGTATTTCTGAAAACTTTACCTCACTTATTTCAAATTCACCGCTTTTCTGCATACTGCAAATACTTATTGGTTTAGTTGGAGTTAATGCAAGGACTAATCGGCCATCACTTGCACTTTCTTCATCCTGTGTAGGGTCCATAATAAATTTGTCTCCAATTAAATACACGCTGAAATTAAAAGGTTCATTTTCAGTTAAAGGTAATTTTTCCTTTGAAGGTTTTTCATAGTCTATTTTTTCCTCTTTTTTGTCATAAAAAGGCACTTTTGTATCTTTTAATGCAGCAATAGCTGCTATGAATGCAGCATCAAGCAAATTTCCTTCATCATTTATTGAATAAACATCAACAAATACCTGCCATACTTTTTCACCTTCAGTTATGCACAGTTTATTCAAGTCAATATATCTTGATTCTCTTATTCCTCTGTCAACTAATCTTCCAAGTTCAATTGCATCGAATTTTGGCGGGCCATATTCATACTTAGGATGGCTCAAAGGAGTTAATTCTGCAGTTACCATTAGATTTCCTTTATCAGGAGAATCTGGATATGGTTCAGCTACTTCCATTTTTACTCCAACCCATACTTCTGTTTTGCCTATTTTGACTTTAGCACTTCCTTCTGATTTTTTTGAAATGCCACACTCGATTATTATTTCTCTGTATTCTTCAGGATCTCTCTTGTCAAATCTATTTCCATGCTCCAAGTACTCATGGATTCTCTTTGCCGTTAAGTTTGATTCTTCTATCATTTTATACTGCTACCTCCGAAGTTTCTTGACGCCAAAGTCCTGCTTCTTCTAATAATATTTTATATTTATCAAAACCATCTGATTCTCTGTGTTGATGGGAGATCTCAAAACCTGGAATGTATCTTCCTAAAAATATTCCATCTCCTCTTAACCTCATTAGTGATCTACCTATCATATTCGATCTTTCCTGTTCTATTACTTCAAATCCTTTTTCATTTAAACCTATAACTAATTCAGCACGTCCATTATTAATTATAATATCTCCAGATCTTAATCTCTCATGCCTTGCTAATTCAATACTTTCAGCTTCATTATTTACTCTATATGTTGTTCTTTCACTTATCATTTTTTTCCTCCATGTCTTTAACATCCTTCAGTGCTTTTTTCTGAATTTCGTATATTCTCTTGCAGGTTTTTCTTCCAAGTTCAACAGCTTCTTTTAATTCTTTGGCAGATATTTTTCCATCAAGTTGTATATGAACAAGATTTTCAGACCTGTTCATAAAAGACATTGCAATATCAGTAGCTCCCTCTCCTTCTTCATAATCTTCTTCTTCTTTTGTTACATCAGCAACCATTTGTTTGTCCATTTTTCCAATTGAAACACTTGTTACAAAATCTTTCATAGGAACTCCGGCATGAGCTAAAGCAATTGATGCCGCATTTATTCCTGCACATCTTGTTGAGGCATCTGCCTGTGGAATCATTATATGAACATCTACAACAGTATTTGGAAATTCATCAAGCAAGGTTGAAGACGCCAGAGCCCATTCACTAATCTTGGATATTTCTGTGCTTCTTTTGCTTGGACCAGGACGAATTCTTTCACTTACTGAAAAACTCATCATTTGATAATTAACCCTTAATATTCCCTTTTCAGGATTTTGCATATGCTGAGGATGTAATTGTTTTGGCCCATAAACTGCAGCTATTGCAACAGTATCTCCAAAACTGAACATTGCAGACCCATCTGCATTTGGAACAACTCCAACTTTAGCAGTTATCTTTCTAGTTTCATCAAACTTTCTTCCATCAAATCTCTTAGTGTATGCCATTATGCTGCCAACTCCCATATATTTCTAAAAGTAAAATCTCTTCCAACGGGAACAGAGCTAACTTTTCCTTGAATATAATCATAATTTCTATCTATAACTGCTCTTACTCCTGATACTTCTAATAATTCTCCTCTCATTCTTTCTTCATCATTTCCTTGCCTATAAAATGTTCTGGATTTTCTTTTATTGTAATCTATTAAATTTAATTCCATAATTTCTAAATTCCCATCATAAATCAATTGAGCCATATTACCTTTATCATCTAAAGTTATTGTAGTAGTATACGCTTTCATTTTTTTCCTCCATTTTTTTCCTCACTTAAAAACTTACTTACTTTTTCAGTAAGTCCTGTAACAAAAGTTCTTTCAGTAACGAAGTTTATAGCTTTTTTTGCAAATAATTCACCTTCAACATTATTTCCTCTTATCCAGACAATTCCATTTTGTCCGACAGTTATCTTGCAGTTAGCCTCATCTTTAATTAGCTTAATCATGCTGCCTTCTTTGCCAATTACCCTTGGTACTTTGTTAGGATTAATTTTTATTATTATTCCGCCATCTAATTTGCCAAGACCTTTTCCCTCTAATGTAAGGTCAACTCCTTTTGACTTTACATTTGATATTTTAGCATTAAAAAAATCACCTATATCTAAAAAATCAGATAAATTATTTTTGTCAATATATCTAGGAACTTCAGACAATGGCAAAAATGCAGAAATAGCAGAGTTAATATCAGTTAACCATCCATTAAATGTAATATCAGCTACTCTCCCAATTATAACATTTCCTCTCCTTGGAATAAACACTCCTGACAAAGGAATTATTTTTATTAGTTTGCCATTTTTATCTGCCAAGCCATATCTATAAGCAACTATATCATTTCCTTCTCTTTTAGTTCCATCTCCAGGTAGAAAATCACTTCCGGATAAAATTGTTTCTCCAGGGATAACTACCTCTCTATGCCCATCTTCCATATTAATTTCTTCTTCCATTTTATCTTGTCAAATCTATATTTTAAAAAGCTATGCTTTGTAAAAGTAAGATTATTCTTTTACCTCCTGGCTAATTACTGAACCATGTGTTAGTGAGTTTAACTTATCATAAAATTCCATTTGTAAACCTACAGGAAGATTAATAATAATTTCTAAATCGCCATTGTTCATCCATTCTTCTCTTTCTTTGTAAGTTCGTACAACTCCATAGGCTTGTCCAGAATATCTTGCAGGAATAATAATCTTAATTCTTTTTGTTTCAATTCTTAAAGGTAGAATTATAGCTATTTTTTCAGTTATTTCTTTTAATTGACTGTCTATTGGTTTGTTTGTTATATTGACTCCAGACTCTTTTATAGCACTTTCAATCCTTTCAGGAGTATAAGGTCTTCCTGTTCTGGGATCAACAGCATTTTTAGATAAAAATGTAACAATTTGCTTTGCTTTATCACTTAATTCTTTATGTTTATATTCAACAGGAACTTCTATATCTCCCCTTTTGATTATTTGTCTGGCAACTTCCGCAGAATCTTGGGTCTTGAAT
The DNA here is from genome assembly GCA_001872185.1 of Candidatus Pacearchaeota archaeon CG1_02_32_21. GTDB lineage: Archaea > Nanobdellota > Nanobdellia > Pacearchaeales > GW2011-AR1 > JACPLR01. Next base: position 17,814 of record MNVX01000029.1, read on the forward strand.
ACCTCTTCAAGATCTTTGCCTGAAGCATGATCCCCCTTTTTTGCATCTGTAAATATTTTGTCTATTACTAAAACTTCATTAATAGAAATGTTTCCGCCTTTTTTAAAGGCTAAGGCTTTATCAACATCAACCAAAATTTCAAAATGTTTTCCACCAGTCTTAATACGAGCAATAACGTCAGTCATTTTACATATACTTCTTCAGAGAATTTTCATCAGGTCTAACAACTTTTGAACTTTTTACCGGAATGTAAGCAACATCAAACCTTGATAACTCAAAGTTTTTTCCAAGAACTTCTTTGAATATTCCCAAAGCTAATTTAATTCCTCCTTCAATATTTAGGTTTTTGTTATATTTCATCTTTAGCATTTCTTTTATTTTTTCATCATTTTCTCCAATAGCCATAGCTGTATAAGAAAAATAATTTCCAGTTATATCTGAAGCAAATACCTGGGGTTTAGATTCGTCTATTCCGCCAATCATTAGAGAAACTCCAAAAGGTCTTGCTCCTCCATATTGGGTGAACATTTGCTTTGTATTTGCTATCTCTCTTATTACTGATTCAACATCTATAGGAGAATCATAAGTAACTTTATGCTGTTGTGCTAAAACTCTTACTTTATCAATAAGAACTCTTGCATCGCTTAATATTCCTGCAGCACTTCCAACAATATGAGAGTCTATTTCAAAGACTTTATTAGCACTACTAGGGACGATTAAAGGATCATTTATCCTTCTATCACTTACAATTACAATTCCATTTGAGCAAACAATTCCTATACTTGAGCTACCTAACCGAACTGTCTTTTCTGCGTATTCTACCTGAAGCAAATGCCCATCAGGTGAGAACATAGTTGCGGCTCTGTCGTAACCCATTGCTTGGTGTTGTATCTCACTTGGCATGTCCATTTTAACATATTCAATGAGAAGTTGTATAATCTAAACAATCTCTCTATTATCTCTCCAATTTTTCTAAGAGGTCAAGGTTTAAAAAGCTTTCCATAGAGGTGGCTTTGTGTAAATAGTCGCTGTTGTGTATAAAGTCTTTATTTTATTTTTAAATGTCTTAACAACCTACCTTTTATTGCAGTTCCTTTTTCTTCTCTTTTAGGCGATTTTTTACAGATAAAGCAAGGTTTATTCTTTTCTCTTATTTTTCGTTTAATACCACAATTACAAGTTCATGTTTCATATTTTTGTTTCTGTTTGTATGTTCCCATCTTAATTTATATACTCCATCACACAAATTTACCTCTTTCCCAAACCCTTTAACGTCCCCGAAATCTTTTCTATTTTAATTTCCTGCACAAGGGCAAAACTGGCCTTTACTTTTTCCAGCTCACTCCTGTTTACTGCCAGAACATTTTTACTTACAAACATAGGAGATGCCTTTGCATATCCAAGAATACCAATATATCTTAATATTGCTTTTTCAGCATCTTCTTTGCTAAAGTTACCCTTCAATAAAATATATCTTTTATTCTCCTTCATGCTTGGCTTAAGAGATTTCATAAATAACTAAAAGAAATATTCTAATTAAACTTTACTATCCATGCCACAGAACCTTTTCAAAAAATTTTATTATGTCTACTTAAAGCAGATAATTTTGATTAACTAACTACTGCTTCAAAATTATCTGCTCTTTTACCTTGTCAATTTCTTTTTTTATGTAAGGATTGGCATACTTATTATTTTCATCTAATATTGAATGAATATTTTTGCAATGTCTTATTATGTATGTTATCTTACTCTGAGGTATTTTTGTTTTTGACAGGAATCTGTATCCTTTAGGAGTTATGCCATCGTCTATTGGCTTGTCAAATAGCAATCTCGCAAGTTTTTCATTAGACAAAATTTCATCAAGAGGAGAGTTTGAAATTGCAGACCCGGATTTTGCAGACTTAGTGTAGTCTTTAAGGATTAATTGTTTCTCTTTTTCTACACCCTTTGTTAATTCTCTTAAACGCAGGCTTATTATTGCCCCTTCAATACCCAGTTCTATAATATCCCGTTGTACCTGGGATGAAATTCTGGTAATTATTTCAGCCCTTTGCAAGACAGAGGTTATATCTGAAACAGCTGTCAGGCCATTAATTTCTAAAAAGTTTAACCTTGCAATTAAACTGTCAAAATTTTCTCTTTCTTTATCAAGAATTTGCAGAGTTTCAGTTGCCCTTGTCATTATTTCTTCAGTTCGTCTTAATGGATATCTTCTGTTTTTATAATAAAGTGTAATCATTTTTTTTCTTTCAGAGATTGCTATAACTAAAGCACCTGTCTGTTTTGCAACTCTTTCTCCTGCCTTGTGCCTTGTTCCAGTTTCATTTGAATGTATCTTTGGATCTGGTATTAACAAAACATTTGCATACAGGATTTTTTTCATATCTTTTGAAAGGATGATTGCGCCATCCATTTTTGACAGCTCAAATAATCTTTGTGGAGTGAACCTTATGTTAACCTTAAATCCCCCCTCAGTTATTTCTCCAACTTTATCATTCATAACAACAATCAATCCACCAAGTTCAGAATTAACAATGTAGTCTATTGCTCTTCTAAGAGGAGTTCCAGGAGCAATATTGTTTAGAGCTTCAGTTATGTCAGAATTATCAACAGGAGAATTTTTTTTCATACATGAAAAAAACTGCGTTTATATTTAAATATTCTGGTTTATCAAAATTTTATTTTTGGGAACCCTCCCTAAAGGTTTAGTTTGCATTAAACTTTTACCTTTTGTATTTTAATTATAACACTTAATTTCATTTTAGTTGCTATGTTAACAAGATATTTAAACTAAAAACTATTAATTTATCCGATGTTAAAAATTCATACACTTGGCGGTTATAATGAGGTTGGGAAGAATATGACTGCTGTAGATACAGGAGAAGATATCCTAGTTTTTGATTGTGGCTTGTATCTGCCCGCAGTTATAGACCTTCAGGAGACTGAAAAAAGGCCAACATCAAAATTATTGGCTAGTGCAGGAGCTTTGCCAGATGATTCTTTTCTATGGAAAAACAAAGACAGGGTAAGGGCCTTTTTAATAACTCACGCCCATCTTGACCATGTAGGGGCAGTCCATTATATTGCAACGAAGTACCCAAAGGCAGATATTGTAGCTACACCTTTCACAATTGAACTTCTTAAGACACTTATACAAGACTCCAATATTATACTTAAAAATAAGCTTGTAAGCATAAAATCAGACTCTTATTATATGGTTAAGGGAAAAAATACTGAATATAAAGTTGATTTCGTCAATATAACACATTCAACTATCCAGTCAACCATAATTGCCCTTCATGCAAAAGAAGGAGTTGTTGTTTATGCTAATGATTACAAGTTGGATAATAATCCTGTAATAGGCCTGCCGCCAAATTATCAAAAATTAAAAGAATTGTCTAAGGAAGGAGTAAAGGCTCTTATCGTGGATTGTTTATACTCGGGTGATGAGAGAAAAACTCATAGTGAGAAAATTGCAAGGGCAATGATTGAAGAAGTTTTGCTTACAGTAGACCATGGAAAGAACGGAATTATAATAAGTACTTTTTCATCTCATATTGCTAGATTAAAAAGCATTGTTGAATTTAGTAAAAAACTTGATAGAAAAGTAATCTTTGCTGGTAGAAGTTTGGCAAAGTATGTAAGGTCTGCTGAAAAAGCAGGACAATACCCTTTTGATAAAGATATCAAAGTGCTTGGCTATCCAAACCAGGTTAAATCTGCTTTAAAACAAATTGATAAAAACAGAGAAGCCTATGTTTTAGTTTGTACAGGCCATCAGGCAGAACCTGGAAGCATATTGGACAGGCTTGTAACAGGTAACCAACTGCCATTTTCATTTAGGCCACACGATAGCGTAATATTTTCTTCAAAAGTTATTCCTGTTCCAGTTAATCAGGCAAACAGGGCTGCAATGGATAAAAAACTAAGAATGAAGGATGTTAGAATATTTGATAATGTTCATGTTTCAGGCCATGGAGGAAGAGAAGACTTAAGAGATTTAATTGGATTACTAAAGCCAGAGCATGTTATTCCATCTCATGGTGGTTTGGACAAAACAACTCCTGCTATGGAATTAGCAAAAGAGCTTGGGTATAAATATGATAAAACAGCTCATTTATGCCAGGATGGAAGTGTTGTTTATATAAATTAAAAAAGGTAAAGATAAACAAAAGATGGTTCGAGCAGATATCATAATTTCAGTAAAAAATGCAGTAGAAAGGGGTTATTCTATTGAACAAGCTAAGCAATCTTTGGCAAATTCCGGATACTCTATGAAAGAAATTGCCGACGCTGTTAATTACTTGACCTCCGGAGTTGGAACTATAGAACTTCCAAATCAGGCTAATTATCTTCCAGAAAGAGTGGCTCAAACTAATCAGCAAACTAATGCTCAAAACCAGCAGCCACATGGACAAGCTCAACAAATGCCTCCTAGCTTGGAAAATGTTCAGCAAGAACAGTTTAAAATACCTAAGCAAAAAGGACCATTTCCATGGAAAATTATTATACCTGTAATTTTATTATTAATCCTTGTTGCCGTGCTTGTTGGAATGATTATGTTTAAAGATGTCATAATTGAAACATTACAAAAATTGTTAGTTGGTTAAAATGCCAGTTTATTTTTATCAGCCTGCAGAAGATTCTTATTTAATTTCTGATTGCGTTAAGAAATATGTCTATAAGCTAAAAAGTAAAAAAATAAAAGTTCTTGATATGGGAACTGGTTCTGGATTTCAAAGTAAAAATCTCATTAATTTTGGAATAAAAAAGGAAAACATTAGTGCAGCAGACATAAATGCTTATGCGATAAGAGAAGCAAAGAAACTAAAAATAAGTGTAATAAAAAGTGACCTGTTTGATAAAATAAAAAATAAAAAATTTAACCTGATTGTATTTAATCCCCCATATCTTCCAGAAGACAAATATGACAAAGAGATTGATACTGCCGGAGGTAAAAGAGGGGACGAAATAATAACAAGGTTTATTCAAGACTTAAAAAGTTATTTACTTCCTGGAGGTATATGTTTTCTTTTAACCTCAAGTTTAACTCCAAACAGCTGGAAAAAAGAAGTTAAAAAACAAAAGTTAAATATGAAAAAAATCAAAACAAAAAATATTTTTTTTGAAAAGCTCTATGTCTGGGAAATAAGAGTTTAAAATAATATAATAATCCTTGTATATATTAAATATGAACATGAATTATGCTAGAAAGAGATCAAATTTCTCAAATTGAAGAAATAGAACTTCAAACACAAAATGAATATAAGGTTAATAAGAAGGTGTTCGTTTTGAAGAACTTACTAAAAAATTATTATTCAGAAATAAGTTTTTCAAGTTTAGGTGAGAATCTAGATTTCCAATCACTACCACAAGGACTTTGATAGTGTTTGCTTATTTTTGGAGAAAATCCCGAATAACGAACTCCCAATCTATCCCCTACAGCAGTCTTATCGTAGTCAGGGTCAGAAACACTACAATAAAATCCAGATGATGCATCTTGAGCATCAATGGTTTCTCTTCCAAGATTCAAGCAAGATTGACATCCCCCTTCTGAATATTTCCGATAAGCATCAATAACCCCTTTCACGGATGATAAATCAATACGAGTAGATACTTCTCCATTTAATTCATATTTACCATCTTCAATAACTTCTAAAACTCTTGCTAAACCAGCATTTAAGAAAGAACTATCTAATTTACCAACACTATTTCTTACATCATGTAACATAGATAAAACTACTTTAGGAACTTTCTCTGCAGGAATATCTCCTAACCTATCCATCTTTGTTTCATATTTGACTTCTTGTAATAAAGGCATTCAAGAATTAATAAACAAGTCTTTAAAAGAATTTGGATGCTCAAGATTAATATATACTAAATTAGTAAGGTATTTAGTTTGAATTACTTCTTAATAATATCAGAGGTTATATGAATTTACCAGTAATTTTAGGAGGATGTTTAGTAGGGTTAGCTTCTTTACCAGTTTACTTAGCAGTTTCAGCAGTTTTTTTACCAGTAGCTTATTTAAACAAGCATTTTAGTGATAGAGTTAATAGGTAATTTATTTAAAAAGCAATGCAACAATCTTTATAAAATCCTCAATTTTTTGTTGATTATGAAATTCGCCCATATGGGGGATTGTCATCTTGGAGGTTGGAGATTTCCAGAGTTGCAGGAATTAAATTTTCAGAGTTTTTCCAAAGCTCTTGATATTTCCATTAAAGAAGAGGTAGATATGGTCCTTATAACAGGAGACTTATTTGACTCTGCCTATCCACCAATTGATATCCTTAAAAGAACATTTGCAGAGTTCAGGAAGCTAAAAGAGGCAAAAATACCTTGTTTCTTAATAGCTGGAAGCCATGATTATTCTGTCTCAGGGAAAACTTTTTTAGAAGTTTTAGAGCATGCCGGCTTTTGTAAAAATACTTTTTTGGCAGAAGAAAGAGAGGACAGCATTTATTTGGAACCTGTGATATTTAAAGAATATGCTCTTTACGGATACCCTGGCATGAAAGCTGGGTTAGAGGTTCCAGGACTAAAGAAAATTGCTCTGCAAGACGCTCCAGGGTTTTTTAAAATACTTATGTTGCATACAACTTTAACAGAAGCAATAGGGAGCTTGCCAATAGATTCAATTTCTATAGATGAATTGCCAAAAGCAGATTACTATGCCCTTGGCCACTTGCATGTAGATTTCACAAAACCAACACTTGCATATTCTGGGCCCGTTTATCCAAATAATTTTGAAGAGCTTGAAGAACTGAAGTACGGGCAGTTTTATTTGGTAGAGTACAATCCAGGCGCAAGATCAATAATCAAAACAAAGATACCTATTAAAATAAAAGATGTTATTATTTTAAATGTAGAACTGGATAATTCTTTAACTGCTACTGAAAAGATAATGTCTGAATTAGATAAAAATGACCTTGAGGAAAAAATAGTTCTTTTAAGGCTTTCAGGAGAATTCAACTCAGGTAAAATATCAGATGTAAGGTTCCAGGAAATAGAAAACTTTGCAAAAGAAAAAAAAGTTTACTGTCTTATAAGAAACACTTCTAAACTAAAAGTAGAGGAATCAAAGATTTTTTTGGAAGTTAAAGACATGCATGAAGTAGAAGACAATATAATAAAAGAGCATTTCAATACAAATACAAAATTTGGCGATAAAATATCCTCTTTACTTAGAGCGCTGTCTATAGAAAAGCAGGAGGATGAGAAAAACCAAATTTTTGAAGACAGGCTTATAGGTGAACTAAAAGCAATATTAAACTTTTAGAAGATAAAATAAATCAAATCAGGTAAAAATTTAAAATAAAATTAATAAAATAAAAACAAACAGATTAAAATGTTAAAAATAAAATGGTTAATCAATTTAAATAAAAATATTGAAAATTAGGTAAGGAAGGGGGATGTTAAATTAAGAAAATGAATTAAAATCAATAAAGGTAAAATTAAAATAGGTAGCTATAAATTAGGAAATGATACTGCATGTTTAAAAATCAAAAGTAAACAGGAAAGAATAAAATGATTTTAAAAAAAATAAAAATGCAGAACATAAGAAGTTATGAAAGCTTCGAAACACTATTTCATAAAGGGTCAACACTGCTGGCAGGAGATATTGGTTCTGGTAAAACTTCGATATTGCTCGCTATAGAATTTGCTTTATTTGGCCTGCAGCCAGGGCAAAAAGGAGCATCTTTACTGAGAAATGGAAAAGATGAAGGCTATGTGGAATTGGAGTTTGAGGTAGATGATAAAAATGTAATTATTAATAGGGCTTTAAAAAGGAAAAAAACAGTTTCTCAGGATTCTGCAAATATAAGCATTAACGGAAAAAATGAAGAAAAAGCAGTAACTGAAATAAAAAATATTGTTCTAAACCTGCTTAACTATCCTTTAGAGTTTTCTAAGAAAACAAATATTCTTTACAAATTTACAGTATACACTCCACAAGAGCAGATGAAAGAAATAATTTTGGAAGACCCTGAAATAAGACTAAACACACTGAGACATGTTTTTGGAGTTGATAAGTATAAAAGGATTAAGGAAAATTCTTCAATTTTGTCATTTAAACTAAGAGAAAGCATGAGATTAAAACAGGGACAAATAAGTGATTTAGATACATTTAAGGCAAAATTAAACGAGAAAATAAATTCACTTAGAGAAGTTGAAGATAAGATACCTGCAATTGAAAATGAAATAAACAAGATAAAAATAGCAAGAGGTAAAAAAGAAAACGAAATAAATGAACTAGGTGTTAAAATAGAAGAAAAAAAGAAATTTGAAAACGAGGTAGATAAGATAAATTTGATGTTAATAGCAAAAAGAGAGCAGGCTGTCAAATTAGAACAGGAGATAGCAGCAATAAAAAACAGGTTTGAACAAGCATCAAAAGATTTTAATGAAAAGGAACTTGAGAATAATATAAACTTGCTGAAAGAAAGGAAAGAATTTTTAGAAATAATAAGAAAAGACCTGACTGATTCACAAATAAGGCTAAGCTCCTTCGTTTCAAAAAAATCAGAGCTTTCTGGATTAAAATCTAAAATAGAATCGTTAACACAATGCCCAACCTGTCTCCAAGATGTGGGGGCTGAACATAAAAATTCTATTTTAAGCCAGGCAAATTCAGAATTAGAAAACATTCGTGAACAGATTAACTTGCTCGAAGAAAACAAAAACAAAAAACAGGAAGAACTGAAAAAAATAAATGAAGAAGTAGTTAATTATGAACAGAACTCGAGAAGGTTGGAAGCTCTGAAGATAAGGATAAAAACGCTTGAAGAAGATCATAAGAAATTGGACAACTGGGAAAAACAGAAAATTTCCTGTGAAAGTGATATAATCTTGCTTAATGAGCAAATAACCAGAATGAAAGAAAATATACTTAATTACAAAAAGTATGATAATATAAAAGTTATTAAGGAAAAAGAGCTTGATGAAATCAGAGCTAATGAAAGAGAATTTGAGATAAAAAAAGCAGAACTGACGAAAGAAGTAGAGTTTGAGAAAAAATCAATAAATGACCTGGCAAGCAATATTTCTGAGAAAGAGAAACTAAAAGAAGAGCTTATTTACATTTCTGAGGTTGAAAACTGGATTTCAAAGGATTTTTTGGACGTTATAGGGTACATTGAAAAAAATGTTTTAATTAAGCTGAAAGATGAGTTTTCTAAATTATTTAATGAATGGTTTAGTATCCTTGTACAAGATGTTTTTACAGTCAGGTTAGACGACTCTTTTACACCAATAATTGAACAGCAGGATTATGAGCTGGATTATAACTTCTTGTCTGGAGGAGAAAGAACAGCCATAGCTCTGGCCTATAGGCTTGCCTTAAACCAGACAATTAACTCAATAATATCTGAAATAAAAACAAAAGGTTTAGTAATCCTTGACGAGCCTACTGACGGGTTTTCACAGCAGCAATTAGACAAAATGCGGGACATTTTAACCCAGTTAAATGTAGAACAGCTGATAATCGTAAGTCATGACCAAAAAATAGAGGGTTTTGTTGAAAACATAATCCACTTAAAAAAAGATCACGGTGTGACAAAGCTAAACTAAAATCAATTAAAATCTTGGCTCACTAGGGCCAACTCTTCTATGTCCCATTTCATATCTCATAATCCCTTGTATGAAATCTTCTCCCTCTCTTGGACCCTTAAAATTATATCCCGGCCTTATTCTTTCATCTATTTCTTTTCTCTGATTATCGGGAGAACTTCCACCTTCATTTTCTGGGCTATAAAAGAATGCATATGTTTTTTCAGACTTTGCTATATAACTATCCATAATTTGTTTAATATTCTTTTATTTATAAATATTGTTAAATAATACACTTAATAAAGTCTTAGCCGGCATTGCGTCTAAATTCATTTTTTAGATTTATAAAACTTAAAGACTTCTAAAATATGTTTAACATTTCCTAAATACATTATTACTTTTTGCTTGACTTTTCCATTTTTATCTAATTTTCCTTCTACAACATAATAGTAAGTTTTACCTTTAAATTTTTTTGAACGAATGTATGTCATCACAATATCTATAGGCACAAATAGTA
>MNVX01000032.1 GCA_001872185.1 Candidatus Pacearchaeota archaeon CG1_02_32_21
GGTGCTGACTGAACTAACAAGTGAACATGATTATCATCTACACCTATTGTTTCAAATGTAAAATAATATCTATCTCCAATCTTTCTAAGAACATCTTTAAAATAATTTACAATGTTATCATCTAAAAATAAATCTTTGCGATATTTTATACAAAACATCAAATGATATTTTATTGCATATACTTTATGACAAGAATGTTGTAAATGTTCATACATACCAAAAAGAGATGATATCAGTTTATAGTTTTTACCCAGCCACAACAAGCTGTGGGGATTTCTTTTTAATTAAAAAATAAAAAAGAAAGAGAAAATAAAAATTAAAAAAAATTAACTTCTTGCTAAAGTGAAAACATTCTTTATTGCCACAATAACAGTTGCAGGCACAAAAATAGCCAGCAATGCTTGTAAAATGTTATCAAGGATTTGTACGTCAGCCATTACATTTTGTCCCAATGCACTTGCTATTATAAGCACAACACCAGACAAAAGGAAAGGTTTAACTTCTCTTCCTGTAACATTTAGCAATCCTATAACAAGTCCTATCACAACCAGAACAATCAACCATGTTCCACTAACAGGTCCAAGAACTCCAAGGATTACTGCAAGAATAACTCCAACTAAAAAGGCCCAACCTCCTAAACTTCCGATAAGGCCACCCATGTTACTCTTTTTTGCCATTTACCAACCTCCTTTTACTTTTTTAATGTTAAAATATATAATATTTTAGTATATTTAAAGCTATTCCTAAAGAATAATTCAATGTTAATAAAAAGATAAAAGAATTAATGCGATTCATTCATTTTATTATAAATATGAACAGCAAAGTCTTTTTGGGCTTTGAGCCAATTAGAAATAGGATCATTTTCTGGATGTCTTAAAGAAACCATTCGTGCATCATAAGCAACTCGGCTATGGATAAATGATTCTACCTCTCTTTCTCCATTTCCATTATAAAAAATTCCAGAGAGGAAATCATATAAAATTTGGTTTGCAGCCAGCCAATTATCTCCTTCAAAGTTTGAATCATCAGGATGATTATTGAATGAATATTCTTCTGCTATCCCTTTAATAAGGCCATGAGTATCAGTTCCTTCACGACAATAGTACACTGCTTTATGTAAAGGCGCTTCCATTACTGGATTAATATTATTTTACTTTTAAAGATTTATATAGTAATTTTTTTCAACTCTTTAATTTTCTCAAAATCCTTGTCCAGTGTAACAAGAGTCAAATCATTTTCAATAACCTGGCTTGCTATTGAAAAATCTGCCAATGGCAAAGTTATTCCTAATTTATTATATTCAATCCTTAAATCTGCCAGAATTTCTGCTGTTTTTTTTGATGTGTTTAATATACTGAATTTATTCAGAAAAAATAATTTTTTTTCATAATCTTTTGCCTTTTTTAGTTTAAGTCCCCTTAAAAATTCATAGTAAGACATAAATGGAAGATAAGGCGGCAAGGGATATGTTTTTGAAAGCTCTTTTAGCCTTTTAATTATTTCTTCATTTTTTCTTTCCAGCTCTATTAATACTGAAGTATCAAAAGCAAGAGTCATTCTCTAAAACCTTTTTCTTTCCTTATATTAGCAGTTATCCTTTTCATTTCTTCAGCTTCCCTATCAGTCATTAATTTTTCCCCATTCAGGATTTCATTCCAGAAGTTTTTATTATTCTTTTCGAATTCTTTTATCATCATCTTCAATAAAGCTGACATTTTAACATTGTTTTTCGCCGCAATAACCTTAAATTCCCGCCATGTTTCTTCATCAACATTCTTAATTGTTTTAATTTCCATAAAGTATTACAGTAATACTAGTATTTAAATATTACTACATCTCATCCATTACTTCAATTCCTAAAAGAAAAAGAGAATTTTTCAAAGTGTTTCTAAAAGCTTCAACTAATTTTATCCTAAACTGCTCTTCTTCAGAACCCAAAACCTGTGAAGAATGGTAAAATTCATTAAAAGCCTGTGCTAATTGAAATGAATAATTAGCTATTACGCTTGGATTTAAATTTAATGAAGATTTTTTGACAACTTCCGGAAATGAACTGATTATTTTTATAAGTTTAGTTTCACTTTCATTCAACTCAGGTATTTCATATTTAGCATTTTTCTTAGCCTTGAATTTTTTTAATATGCTTGAAGCTCTAGCATAACTGTACTGAAGGTATGGTCCTGAGTCACCCTCAAAATTCAGAGAGTGCTCCCATGAAAAAATAATATTTTTATCATTGTCATTTCTTAACATTGCATATTTTATTGCCCCAACAGCTATTTTTTCCGGATATCCTTTTGTTTTCCTTTTTTTAATTTCCAAACTTGCTCTTTTGATAGTTTCATCGTAAAAATCCTCCAATAACACCAGTTCTCCGCGACGAGTTGACATCTTTTTAGCTTTTCCGCTTGAGTCCTGCAAAAGAACAAATGAATAATGAACCACTTCTGGAGAGCTGTAGCCAAGAAGTTTCAATGATTCTGCAATCTGCTCAAAATAAAGCTTCTGATCTTCTCCAAGAACAATTATATTCCTTCCTTTGTTCCCTTTAATCTTGTTAAGTTTTTCAATTGTATATGCAATATCTCTCAATCCATACAATCCAGTCCCGTTGCTTCTTGCCAGCACAAATACAGGGGATTTCATTTTTCTCATTAGTTTAGTATGTGATAAGTCCAAAACCATTCTTCCTTCGTCATCTTTGAATAATTTTCCTGTAGCCTCAATTTTTTTCAATAAGTCTTCTGAGTATTTGCCGACATATTCTGACTCATAGTCAAAATAGTCAAATTTAATTCCAAACTTTTCAAATATCTTTTTCTGGCCATCAACACAAATTCCAACTATTTCCTTGAATAAAGAAACTGTTTTTTTGTCTTTTGACTCAAATTTCTCAAGCAAGTCAAATACTTCCTTTTCAAGATCTGGATTTTCTGAAACTTTTTTTGAAATTTTAATATAATTACCCAGCATATCCTGGAACTTGTCTCCTTTTTTATACACTAAAGCCAGCATTGCTATTTGCTTACTTACGTCATTAACATAATAATGTATCTCAACTTTATTTCCCAAGAATTTTAATATTCTTACAATTGAATCTCCAATTATTGAATTTCTTGATCTTCCAACATGCGGAGATGCATTTGGATTAACACTTGTATGCTCAATAATTATTTTCTCTCCGTTTTTTTCAGACCCATAATTCTCGCTTAGGGCTTTCGCAAGAGCTTTTTTTGCAAGTATCTTTCTATCAACAAAAAAATTAAGGTAAGGTCCTTTGTTTTCAATTTTTTGTATCTCTTTTGGTAGCTTCTTCCCAATTTTTCTTGATAACTTAAGGGAAGCCTCTATAGGATTTTTCCTAAGAGTTTTGGCAAGAATAAAGCATGGAAATGCATAATCTCCCATTTCCTGGCCTGGAGGTATTTCAATAAGCTTTTCAATTTCCTCTTTTCTCAGCTTTGTATTCTTTGATATTAAATCTGATACAACATCTCTCATAAAATAACTAGAAGAATTTGATTAATAAATTTATTGAACTTAGCTAAATAACCTGTCCGCCGCAATTTGTGCAGAATTTACTTCCCTGATGTATAACTGTATAACATTTTGTACATATAGAAGGTCCTGTTTTTTTCTCGATTTTCATTCCGCATTTAGGGCAGAATTTTTCATGACCCTCTAATTCTATTTTACATGATTCATTTGGACACAAAATAGGCTCTTTTTTTTCAATAACTGTCTTAAACCCTGCTTTGCCTCCTGAAACCAGTTTTGAAAATGCATCATCAATAGCCCCGTCTTTCTGAAATGTTCTTAAGTCTCTGTTTGAAGTCATCTTAACTCTTTTTTTATCCTGTTTATTATTTAGCTAATGAAAAATTTGTTTTTAAAGTTTATTATAACTCTGTGAAAAAATAAGAAAGGGTAAAATTATTAAATAATAAAAATCATATTTTATAATTATAATCAATGGAAGAAAAATGCCTTATATGCAAAGGAGAGATTGAAGAAATCACGCCTGGCAAATTTAATGGAACAATAGTTAAACTTAGTAAAAATACAAGAACAGGCAGAGGCTACATCTGCAGAGATTGCCAGAAAGAACATGGTGATAAACTCAAAGAAATGATTGATAACACAGATATATTTAAATAACTTAAGTTTTAATAATTCATATAATTAAAGAGGTTAAAATGGACGTTTTTGACGATACTAATTCAAAAGTAAAGAGAGCTGTTATTGCCGGAGCTTCTGAAGCGCTTAAAATAAAAAAAGACACTAACAAAACTGAAGAGGAAATAATCCAAAGCATAACAAAAAGAATGGGCGAAATTGTTTCTAGGATTGACTGATAAGATTAGCTGATTAAATAACATCTCCATCTATTCTACTAAATCTTTCTGAATTAAAATTTCTTCCTGAAATAAACTTCTCTCGAAATATTGAACTCCTGCTCCAACAAATATCGTATTCCCAACAACATTCCCAACAGGTATTCCTCTTTCCATTTTATATCCACTTTTATTAAAAAAATCAGTGGTGAGAGAGATTAATTCAGACAATTGGAAAGGGATTCTTTTTTTAGAGAAAGATAAAAAAGAATTATTCTCATTACACTTATACTCCTGACATCCCCTCTCTTTTTCTTCAACTAAATAAGTTCTACCACAATTAGAACATTCTTTCTTCTTCCAATTTAAATCCATTAAGTAAGCTTCAATATGTCTAGTCGATTCCATAGTTTTTTCAGAAACTTATGGTTTAAAGTATTTTTGATGTTAATACATATATTATTGTCATAGTTCAAAATAATTCTTAAAGAATAACATTTATAAGTTTTCTAAACTCCTCTTTTTTATAAGCGGGAGTGCCGGAGTGGTCAAACGGGCAGGACTTAAGATCCTGTGGCTTAGTGCCTACGTAGGTTCGAACCCTATCTCCCGCATTTAGGGTTTGATGGTTGCAGGATAGCACTCAAAAAGTTTTTTATACTCTAAAAAGCGTAATACCAATAATAAAAGGAGAAAAGTAGTAAATGAATCAAAAGGAAAGTTATAAAGAAAACCTTGGTGTTCTTTAAATGAGCGAGATTATAGGGGAAATACTTAACAACACAATTGGGCAAGGAATAACATATTTTAATAATGTTATTCCAGAAGATTACAAAGTCTATTACACTTTTGCTGTTTTTACTCTTCTTATAACACTATATGCTTTATTTATATGGAATTTTTATAGATTACTATCTAAAAGAGACATACTTGATTTAAACTTAGCCAAGTACAATAAATACGATGATGCTATTGTAAAAAAGATTCTGGCATTTTGTTTATTTGTCCTTGAGTATATTGTTATTCTTCCAATATTAGTATTTTTCTGGTTTTTTGTAATGGCCTTTATAATGCTTTTACTCGCCAAAGACCTGCCAATAAATCAAATAACTCTTATCTCAGCCTGCATTGTTGGAGCAATAAGGATAACTTCATACTACAATGAGGACTTATCAAGGGAATTTGCCAAACTTTTTCCATTTACAATACTAGCTGTAGCATTCATAACTCCTGGATTTTTTGATATACCGCTGTTAGTAAGCAAGCTTTCCGGTATTGACAGTTTATTCATAGATGTAATCTTTTACTTAATTGTAATAATGGCCTTAGAAGTTATACTTAGAGTATTTGAAATTATTATGCCTGACAAGGAGGAGAAATAAACTAAAAAACGAATAATAACGTGCTGTTTATTTTAGTAAATATATTTAGTAAAATTATAATTTTTTAATCTGATAGTTACAAAAAGCAAATTAATGGTAGAAAGATTTAAAATATCTTTATTATTGTATAAAATATGAAAAATTATGAGTATGAAGAAGATTTGGACATTCTCTACATTAACAACAACTTTAACAAAGAAAAGTCAATTGGAAATTTAATTTGGGGCAATATAATAATTGATATTGGAGAAAATGGCAAAGTTTTAGGGTTAGAGATAGATTGTGCTTCTAAGTTATTTAATTTTCCATGTCCACAATTAAAAGATTTAAAAGTAGCTAAAATACAAGTTATGAAGGTTGGAAATATGCTAACTTTATCAGTCATACTTGCAACCCACATAAAAGAACATACATTTCAGTTTGCAATACCTCAAGAGACAAATAAAGTTGCTATTACTTGTTAGCTTGCTTCTTCATCCATTTCTGTAATTTCTTTTTTAGCTTTTTATCATAATTGGTATAATCAAAGTAAGCGTTAAAGAACTTTAGAGGTTTTTCATCCAGATAAAAACATAATACTAAAGATTTTGATTCTTCTAATTTATACCTAAATGAATATTTAAACCCTTTTTTAGCAGGTCTTTTGAAAACCTTTGTTATTTTATCAAATTTATAATAGGCTTCTTTAATTGTTTCAATTTCTACTGCATGTTTTATGTAACTATTTCTATTGTAATAAGGATGCATTATAAAGTCATCAAACTTCTTAGATTTTAAGAAATCTATCTTTTCTTTCTCTTCCTCTTTTGATAATGGAATATCAATCTCACTATTTTCCATTTTTGCCCTATTTAATCAGAATAGGGTAGTTGCGTTTAAAAGTTATTCGTTTTTATTCAAACATCATAAAAATTGTGCTTAACAGCACAATTTTTTGGTAGTAAATAGCAGTTTAACTCAATTAAGCGCATTTAAAAACCTGATTATTAAAAGTGACTATCTGCATT
>MNVX01000008.1 GCA_001872185.1 Candidatus Pacearchaeota archaeon CG1_02_32_21
TTCTTTTTTTTAACTCTGCTTGTGACTTCTTCATATTCTATTTTTTCAAGAATAGTATTATAATCCCTTAAAAATTCACTAAATATCATTCTTAAATCAATATCATTCTCAAGGCTTAATAATCTAGATCCTTCTTCTCTATAATTTCTTATATTAACTAGCATTAAATACAAAATATTTGAAGCTTGTATCAAAGCATTATCTTTTGTCCCCCTGTCAGGATTGTCTTCATAATTTTTAAGCGCTGTTGCAAGATTTCTTACATGAGTGGCACATTCCACCCTGCCCAGTAAACCTGCTCTCATGTTCATCATAGATTGGTAATGTTCTGAATTTTCCATACAGTTTCATAGAAATATATTTTTTAAATCTTGTCCTTACTGGTTAAAAGTAACAATACAGAAAGCTTTATAAATAGTGTAACTCCTATTAAGGTATTACATTAATTTGATAAAATGGCAAGAACAAAACATCTGATAAAAATAACAAAACCATATTCACTCAGACCTTCTAGTATTAACTTTAAAGGGAGATTTAGGCATGAAGAAGTAGTAGCATTAAGACGTAGTTTAGTTAATTATGTCCTTTGTGACAGCAGAATAAATATCGACTTTAACCCTGCCGCTACAGGAAGTACTAAACACGCTAGAGTTGAAGCAGTTGTTTCTGATTCGGATCATTTTTACGGTATTCTTGATAGAATTAGAGATTCTGGATATAAAATAGTAAGTTATACTTCAGAGGAGGAAAATTAAAATGAACTCAAGAAAAATATTCAACAGGGCAATGACAGGATTAGCAGGAATTGCACTAGCTAGTGGTTTAGCTGGATGTGTAGCTCAATATGATGTGTCTTTTGAAGGAGATGCTGTACATGTGTATGATATTTCTGATGCTAGGCAGATTGAAGTTAAAGATACAAAAGGGCGGGTAAAAGTTGATATCTATGATGGAAACAGTAGTAATAAAAAAGATGGAGCAATAGATATAGTTGTTTTTAAAAGTGTTTCTCTTGGCAGTAAATTTGCAAAATATAGGGATTTCAAAAAACTTAATGAATTAACTGCTTATGTTGATGCTCAAATTGAAGAATTAAATCAGCCAAAAGTAGAGGCGGACTAATGATAGCTAAACCAGAACTCGTTAACAAAGTTAAGAATTACTTCGGTTTGAATATTTATGAAACTAAAGTTTGGCTTGCTCTTTTAAGCAAAGGAATTGCATCTGCAGGAGAAATAGCTGATATGTCTGGAGTTCCAAGAAGTAGAACTTATGATGTTTTGGAAAGTTTGGAAAAGCAGGGATTTGCCATGCAAAAAATAGGAAAGCCTGTAAAATACTTTGCAGTAAAGCCAACTGCAGTTATAGATAAACTAAAGAAAAGAGTGCTTGATGATATGAATGAAAGGATAGATACTTTAGCTAATATTAAAGGTACTCAGGAATACCAAGAGCTTGAGTTGCTTCATTCTTCACAATCAGAACTAATAAAAAAGCAGGATCTTTCTACAACTATCAGGGGAAGAACAAATGTTAACGGCCAGATATCTGATGTTATAATCTCAACTAAAAAAGATCTTTTAATCTGCGCTACTACAAATGAAATAAAAAGGAGAATTAAGCTTCTTGAACCCTTGTTCAAACAGGTCAAAGACTCGGGAGTAAAGATAAACATGGCTTTAAATGGAACTGACGCTGATATAAAGCTTTTGAGCGATAGGCTTGGTGTAAAAGCGAAAAAGGTAGATGTTAAATCATCTTTCTATATTGCAGATAAAAACGAAGTGCTGTTTATGCTAAATGAAAACTCAGAAAACCAGGAGCAGATGGCTGTTTGGTTTTCATCGCCATTTTTTGTAGAATCTTTGACAAGCTTGTTTGATTTAGCTCTTAAAAATAATCCTAAAAAGTAAAATGAAAAGAAGAATAAGAGTTATAACAAAAGCAACAATTAAAGGGGATATTTTTAGTAGGGTTTATAATGGTTGGATTAAAGTTGATATGATTTCAGATGATGAAATCAGTGAAATGCCTGTTGAAATTAGAAATATAACTAATGTTGAAAGATATGACCACGAAAAGAGCATGAGAGAGAGGTATAGAGATTCTCATACATCTAAAGGTATGTCTCAAACACATTATTTAAAAATATAATAACTAAATGATATTGTAAAATTTAAAGAATAATGGAAATAAAATGAAACATTTACAGCCAATTACAAAAAAAGAAAGAAGAGATAATGTAGCTGGGATTAATGATGATTATTATATGTATACGGTTAAAAATAATTTTTTCAAAGGATTGTGTATTGCAGAGTTAATAGCTAATGAAGAGATAATCACTTATTTAGCATTTGCGGGTATAACAACAGGATATATTAAAAAAGGACGTAATTATTATGAGTACAAGAATTTAACGGAAAGACCTACCATGCTTGAACAAGATGTAGAAAGTAGGTAGTATTTTACTTTCAAATCAACTTTATCCTTTTAATTGACATCTCCCTCATCAGCTTTTTATGAGATTTTTTAAAACCTTTCAAAAATTCTTTTAGTGTTATATCTGTAGGCTTTGCGCTTTTTATTACTCCATCTTCTGTGTACCATATTGGATGCTTTTTCTTGAAACTTTCAACAGCATGCTTCATATGGATTTTTGGACCTTCAATTATCCTTTCTTTTTTCTTCTGCAGAACATAATAAATTTTAGCAGTTTTGCCATATTCATATTCAAAATTATGCCCGATTATGTTATAATAATCGGAAATTTCCCTGGTTAAAACTTTGGAAAATTTCAATAATTTGCTGCCAGCAATATCTCCTTCTTGTTTTTTTGTTTTTGCCTCAAAAACACTATATATTACCTCAAGCCTATTTGCGATTTCCTTTAATTCATCACTTTTAGATTTGTTATAATCAAAAAAATGCTCTCCAGGATGTGTTAAAAATCCCTTTCCAGCTATTTTAAATCCGTTAAAAGTTTCATATGATAAAGCTCCGGCAACATTTCTTTTCTTGAAAGTTGGGTCTATTAGGATAATTGGAGATTTCATCTTAGAGGGGTTCATTTCTTTTATTAAATCATCTTTTGTTTTATAGTGTTTAGAAAGGTCTATAACTACTTTATTCTCAGTTTTAGATAACTCTTCTATTAATTTTTTAAAGCTGTTAAAATATATTATCAATAGCTCTATAGCATAACCTGAAAAACCGTTTATGTATGATTCTGCACCATAACATCCCTGAGAATAACAAAAACTTTTAGCTAAAAGTATCTCATCCCTTAATTTTTTATTTTTATCAAGCTCTTTTGTTACATAAGAAACATGGAAATAGGAAAGATCAGTTATATTTCTCGCTTCTTCAGGTTTTGATATATTAAGAGTAGGAACTATTTCAAAGATTATGCCATGTTTTTTAATATAAACACGGTAATAGTCTCTAGATCCATGAACTCTTTTAACTTTTGTACTGTAGCCAGGCACTCTAAAAAGGAAGAATATTTTTCTGCAATAATTACGTATCTCATCTTCAGAATACTTTTTGTTAAATCTCAAAAAAAGATCAACATCATATCTTGGTTTTTTTATAAGGGTTCTTTTTGCAAGACTTCCACCAACAAAAATTTTTGCATCTATCTTTTTACGTTTTAATTTTTTATTTATAGAATCAATAATTAATGAGGAAAGATGGTCTAAATTTTTGTATTCTTCATCACTTAACTTTATTTTTTCCAGCTCTTTTTTAAGTACATCGCTTATGTTCATAAGCTATATTGGTTATGTTTATTTAAAACCTTTATGTTCTATGTCTTTTTCATCCTTTTTTATTTTTTCAAGTCCAGAAGCAACATCAATTATGTATTTACCCTCTTCAAGTTTGTATATTATTGGCCTGTTTTTATCGAATAAATTTACTATATCTATCTGAAACTTGCCCGGAGATAAAACCCTGACAGACTCTAGGTCAAGGATTACAGGCATTTCTTCATCATCTATGTTCATTATCTCCCTTATATCTTGCTCAATGGCCTGTTTGTCCTCTTCTTTAAATTCAATAGGTATTTCCTGATTAGTTTTGTTCAGCCTTTCCTGGGTTATATAAAAAAAGAATTTGCTGCCGCAGCTGCACCCCTTTAATACTTCCTCAGACCCGTCAGGATATATTTTTGAGCAGTGAACACATTGATTAGGCATAATAGTACAATATGATTATTATTTATATAGATTTTGCTATTTTGAGAACCAAATTTGTCTTTATTTCTTCAGCATCAGCTCAATCTTCTTAGGATTTTTCTTTATTTCCTTAACTATGGATGCTGGACCTATAATTGTCATAGAAGCAGTGTCTCCAACAAGAGCTTTGGCAATTCCCTGGGTGAACTTCTGAAAAACAGGAGTACTTCCATTTCCACTGCTTATTACTGCAAGTTCAATTCCTTTAAAGCTCTTAACATGTCCTATCATTGCCATCGTATCTTCTATTAATCTTGTTTCTTCTTCAGGCTTTAATCTTCCCTGCAAAACAATTATCCTGTTGTTTAAAACTATATCAAGTATTTTTTTAATTCTCCTGCTACTGTCTAAATCCCTTATTTCTGAATAAGGCATAAATTCCAATGTTAAACCTTTTATTTTTTTTGCCATTTTCTTATTGTGTTATAATTTAATTACCTATTTTTTTAAATTTAAATATGCAATATCTTTTTCAAGTTTGTAATTTATTTGTTGCATTTTACCTTTATTCTACTTTAAGCTTATCACTAAATATTTTTATTTTATTTGCTTTTGTATTTCACATCTTTTTTATTTTATTTCACAAGTTTAAACAATGCTTCGTAAAACTTGTCAATATTTTTTCCTGTTCTGGCACTTATTCCAACTACTTTATACTCTGGAAATGCAGCCTCTACTTTCTTTATATCAGCCTTTCTTAGGTCCATTTTATTGGCAACTATTAAAACAGGAATTTTTCTAGCTGCCAAATTTCCAATTATTGTAATATTTACTTGCGAATATGGATTTTTGCTAGCATCTAATACAACTACTACTGCCTGCATGTCTTCTATCCACTTTATACTTTCTATTATTCCTTCAGTAGCTTCCTTGGCTCTTTTCTGCGCCTCTTTTTTCTTTAGCCCATATTTAATAAAATCTTCATAGTCTATCCTGGTTGTTATTCCAGGAGTGTCTACAAGCTTAAAGGTTAGTTTTTTACCATTGTTTTCAATTTCAACTTTTTCTTTGAACATAACATGTCTTGTTTCATGAGGTATAGGACTAACTTCACCCATCGACTCTCCAAGCCAGTCTTCACATATTTTATTAGCCAGACTTGTTTTGCCGGCATTAGGCGGCCCATAGAACCCAAGACTTATGTTGCTTCTTCTTTTAAACAATCTTGATATTTTACCAGCAATTTTTTTTAATATACTCATTTGTTTTCCTCTTTTTTATTTTTCGTTTTGGAAACCTTTTTCTAAAAGGTTTATTTTGGAACCTTTCCTAAAGGTTCATTTCCAAAGTTCTTGTTTTGTCTAATCTTTTCCAAAAAGATTACTTTTAAGGTATTGGTTTTGTCTAATCTTTTCCAAAAAGATTATTTGCTATTTAAATTTTGTTATGTTAAGATTGTGGTTTGCCTAATATTTTAAAATATTCGTCTCTAGCAGAAACTATAACTACTATCCTTCAAGCATATTTCAGCTTTTAACTCTTTATTCTCTGCTTTCAAATCTTGAATTAAACCAACAAGCTCCCAAGGATTAGGCTGTTGAACCAATAATATTTCATTTTCACCAGTTTTTTCCAACATAACATTTCCATAATCTCCACTATAAACTTCCTGATAAATAGGAATTTTCTCACTTGTAACTAGCTCAGGATTTGTCTGCAATACCTCTTGAGCTATAACTCCAACAGCTTTATCTCCAGAACTTATAATATTATATTCCCTTACAACTAATCCATTATACTTATTCCACAATGCTTCTTTATCCAAGTTAGCTATGTTTTCTTTCAATGATACATCAGATGAACATGAGACAATTTCACTTGAGGATTCGGGATTATGAGTGCATAAACCATCAGAGTCCTGCAGTTTCAAAATAGTCCCATTAGTATTTTTATAAAGGGTTAACCTAGCTCCTCCAGCATTAGTTCCAATACTTAAGTCGCCATCAGAAGATAAATGCAATAAAGAACTTGCACCTCTTTCAGAAGAAGAAAAATCCATTGAACTACCACCCTTTCTTCCAATTATAAAAGCATCTGAATATGGAGCTGAAAAATCTCTTGGATTTCCAATAAACCAGGTTGCATTTGCAGTTTCATTATTGTTAAAAGTAAATATTCCAATACCTCTTCCTGCAACACTTCCCCCAGAATTAATCACTTGCAATGAACCTCTAGTATAAGGGCTTCCACCGCTTGAATTAATTAATATTGAAGCTCCTCCAAATCCTCC
>MNVX01000038.1 GCA_001872185.1 Candidatus Pacearchaeota archaeon CG1_02_32_21
AAAGAAAACCTTGGCTCTTAAAAGGAAAGTTTGATAAAGAAAACCTTGGTTGTCTTTATACATCAAGCACTACTTGGCAGACCCACTTGCCATTTGATTTCTTTACAAACATTTCATTGTATGTAACTGCTTTAATGCCTAAATCTAATTGATAATTAAAAGACTTATCACCGTGTATAACTGCTTTTAAAGACATTTTTTCAAGGTTTATCCTGACATTTAGCTTAGAAACAAGAAAATTCTTAGAGTCTAGCAGAATAAGCAGGCTTTCAAGGAAATTGTAAAGTAAATTTTCAATATCTTTTCCCTTTACAGTCAAATTTAATTTTTTTTCACTTTTGACTTTGCCCTTGTACATAAGATTAAACATAGCTAAAACTGAATTTTCAAAACATTTGTCCAATGTACTTCCATAAGCTCTAAACTTTACATCTGCCGTATGTTTCAAAAACTTATAATCCATACAATAGCTTAGAAGTTGAGTTTTATATACCCTATTCTTTTTCCCATATAAACAATCTTAATCTTTTAGGCTTTAGAGGTAAGATATCAAGAGTGGAAGTTACTGAAACTTCATCAGCATAAATATCACCTTTAGTATAATAACTGGCAGAATTTGGTAGTTCACAGATGTCCTCTAATGTGCATATCTTAAACTCATAAGAATACTCTGGAGGTATTAAACCGCTTATTGTGCTGTTTAACAAAATGAGATTTGGGGGTTCTGTTAAAACAGCTTTCCTTAGTTCAGGATTTATTGAAATTTCCTCTAGTACCATTTGCTGGATCTGAGTTATTATTTCAGAATTATCTTCATTATTAACATTTCTTACGAGAATTATACTTACTGCTCCAGCAACAAGCAATATTGCTATTACTGCTTCAAGAACTCTCAAAAAACCACTTTTATTTTTTATCATAAAATAAAATAGCATGCACATTATAAAAATCTATTTATTAATAATCACCAAGTCATTACAGTTATTGTATGCTTGGTTACATTTGCATCAGAGTTTACTATATTAATTGGAAGCGTTTTACTAATAACATCTAGCCCCTTTGGAACATCTTGAGTCAGATCAAACTCTTTGTTTAAGTTTATATCCCATATTATAAAGCCAAAGTCACTTGTTTCCCTTATAAATTCTTTTTTCATATTTGGGTAGTTACCAGTATATTCATTTTCTAATGAAGTTATTTTTTTTAAAGACCATAGCTCGTCTGAAACAATAATTCCCACTCCATACTCATTTTCATCATATTCTTTGCATGAGTTAAAATTAGGAACACTTCCAGATACAGGGTCTATTTCATCAGAGCAGTATATTGTATAAAAGTTGCTTGTTGGAGATAGCGTAGAAACAATTTCACCTGCAGTTATTTGCGCATATTTTTTATGGTTCTCCTTATCTTTAATTAATATGTTCTGGTTATTGCATTTCAAATCAGATACTAATTGATAAGTGTTGTGCAGTATAAAACACTCTTTACCTGGTGGAACAAAGTTAAGGTTAATCGAAACCTTATTTAGTTCAGTACTTAAATTTTCTTCAAGCACATTATAGATAGAATTAACAATAGCAGGGTTTGAAGCCGGCTTGAGGGGGTTAAAAGCTATTAAGATAAATGCTAAAAAACCTATAAATAAAACAAAAGATATTATTACTTCAACATGTCCTGTTCCGCCTTTATTCATTTTACTCCAAAAAATATTTTTGATCCAGTAGATATTAAGACTGCCATTGCAATCATGATAAAAGAGTGCTTTATTCCCGCTTTGATTCTGCCTTCAGATAACTTGCCGATTATAAGTCCTGCAAAAAGTCCCTGAACAATAAGCAATAACAAAAAGGCTATGGAAAACTCGCTAGGATTAAAGTTATTCTGCCCCATATTTAACCCCTCAAATCCTCCGGATGAGCTTGATATACCTGCAATGCTTGAAGTAAGTGGAAGTATCTGGACTTCAACAACTACCATTATTACAATAAATATGAAAAATATTATGTACCCTTCTGTGACAATAGATGATATTGCAGCCCTTCTTTCTGATTTTAACTTTTCTATTTCCGACACAGATTTGGCTACAGAATCAAGTATTACGTTAATATTTCCTCCAGTCCTATCAGCTTCCCTAATTAGGGTTATAGCTCTTACAATGGATTTGCTTTTTGTGTCATATGAAAAAGTTTCAAGAGCTTGCTGTATTGGGATTCCAAGCTCAATTTGATTTGCAAGTTTTTGTATATGTGGAGTCAAGCTTCCAAAGTTTTTGGTTTTCATGTTTACAATACTTCTACTAATCGGCGTCCCAGACCCTACACTTTCTACAAGTGTTCTTGAAAATTCAAAGAATTCCTCATCTTTTTCCCTTTCATCCTTTGTCTGACCCATAGATGACAAAACAAATGGGAGGATAAGTATTAAAACTCCGACTCCAAGTAAAAAATAAAAAGTATTCTTTGAATCAAAATAAAATAAGAAGACTAATGCTGTCACTATAGCTATTAAGCCGAAAATTACTCCGATAATAACACCCCTTTTTATCTTCATCTTTTTCCTTATTCGTTTTTGGGAACCTTTTCATAAAAGGTTCATTGTTTATATATTTTGTTTGAAGTTGTTTTTTCTCACCTTTTCCATTCTTCAATATCTGGGTGAAAGTCAACCTGATATTCAGGCATTCCTAAAGATATGCCATATTTTTTAGCTTCATCATACTGTTTTTTACTTGTTCGCTTTATCTTAAATACCCTATTTCTGAATATTATAAAATGAGTGTTTTTATTTTTAAAGTCAGCATACCAGCTATGCTCAGAATCTAATGAGTTGCTTATCTCTTTTGCAATAACCTCTGCTTTACTTGCTGGAATTTCAACACCATACATAGTCCATTTTTTTATCCATGGAGTTTTATGTTCATCTGTGGCTTTTTCAACTTCAGTTCCGGTAATTTTAACTTTATTTAAAACGTCTTTTTTTTCAAGGCTTTCTTCAATTATGACTCCAGTATATGATTCATCCATTTTCTTTAAAACTTCTTTTGGTTTACGTGCAAAAAGGCCAAAAAAACAATATTAATTAACGAAACAGCAGATACAATAATAAGAGTAAGAGCAGGTATTGTTAAATTAAATCCTAAATTTGTTATACTCAGCATTATTAACAACAACATCATTAACATGGGTGCTGCTATAACTACACTTATATAAATATCCATAAAAGTTTCAGCAGCCTTAGTTGCCTTTTCTCTTTTTAACCTATACTCAAAGAGCATTGATTCAGCCCTCTTATTAAAGAACTTGCCTAAATCTCCGCCTGATTTAATAGTTGTTGCAATACCGTTTAGTAACTCTGCCCATTGCTTACTTGGACTTGAGTCTGCAACGTTTTTTAAGGAAGTAACCAGATCATAACCATAAAGATTAATTTGATTCATAAGTTTTTTAGCTTCTTTTTTTATAAACGGATACTCTTTGCTTAGTGCAATTATTCCAAAGATATTGCTTGGTTCAATGTCGCTTCCTGCAATAGCTGCCATTTGGATAGTTGCAAAAGGAAGTTCATAGTCGATTTGCCCCTCTACAGCATTTCTTTCAGCATATGGGTAAAAGTAAAGCGAAATAAAAGCTAATAACGGAAACAGTGGAATCATCCAGATTACTTGGGGGATTCTTAAAAGTATATCAACAGAGGTTCTATGCACAAAAGGAAATGTAAAAGAGATGCTAAAGAAAAGGAAAAAAACAGTCAGTATTACTGCAATAAAAAAAGAAAGCAAGGTTGTAAATAGCATAATTGAAATATAGCTATGTAAAAGTATAGACATGTTACCTTTTATTAAATGTTCTTTTAACTCACTAAAGTATTTCTTAAGCGCTAACTTTCTGGAAATTTCAAGAAAGAAGGTATTTGATAAATTAGTATAATGGTTTGGTTTTTTGAACTGAACATTTGATTCTATCTTTGGACTCTTACTTTTTTTTATTTCCTTTAAAGCGTAATCTGAAATATTTAACTGCATCAAATAGTCTTTTTTGTGTTTTGGGTCTATTGCTATAAGTCTTTTTCCTTCAGGTGAAAGGTAGGTGAATGTTGCAATATTTTTTACTTCCTTACCTTTATCAGAAAGGCTTTTGGCAAAGGTAATATTATTCAAAAGAGAAGGTAAGGATCCATTTATTATTTTTATCTGGATTTGGGTAGAGTTTATCGCATTAGATATAGAATCCTTGTACTTTTGGTCCTGTGCATAAGAATACTGCCTGTATAATTCTTCCAGTCTGTTTATTAAAATTCTTTCGTGGGTTATATTTGATTTTAGTAATTCAAGGCTCATTTCAGTAACTCGTCAGTTTTATTTTTTAGTTCTAATATAAATTTTTTAGTTTCATTAAACTTGTCAAGGTCTTTATTTACGTAGAAATATTCCAAGCTTTTGTAAGCCTCTTCCAAAGAATCAATTATCTGCAAAAGTTGAACAAATGCTTCCTGTGATATCATAATAATTAAAAAGAAAACTAGTTTTTATATCTTTTTTAAATGTATTTTAGGAGCTTTTTCGTTAAAAGGTTTATTTTAAAAGTTCTCGTTTGCTTTTACAAATGCACCCCAAACTGTTTAATCACCTGTTCAGGATTTTTATAATACTCATTTACAATTTTTTGTATTTCATTGAAATCAAAGATTTTTCTTTTATACATTTCGTAAATCAGCCTTGTTCTAAGTGTGAATTCGTTTTGTATTTGTTCCTGGGTAAGACCATATCTTTTTTTTATTTTGTTAAATACTTTGCTGTCTTTTTTAAAATAAAATAAATCGTTTGTAGGATTCCACATGAAAGGAGTGTTTGTCATTGCAACACCGTCGGGTGTGACGTTTATTATCTCTACAACAGAGCTTAATCTTCTGGTGTGGTCTTTATTAACAATTGCATGCGTCATAATTGCAACAGCATCTAAAGTGTTAACTAATGTAGGAGATAGTTCAATCGGGGGAGTTTCAAGTCTTTTTATAACTGTATCAACAGAGTCGGCATGCATAGTGCTTATAGAGGCATGCCCGGAAGCCATTCCCTGGAATAATACAAAAGCCTCTTTACCTCTTACCTCTCCAACAATCACATAGTCTGGATTTTGCCTAAAAGAGTTTTTTAGCAGTTTAAATAAATCAACCTCTCCTTCTTTCCCAGTTCCTATGGCACTTCTTGATACACTCGGTATCCAGTTTTCTCTCGGCAGGTTTAGCTCGCGGGTATCCTCTATTGAAACGACTCTTGCTTCCGGAGGTATAAAGAAGGATATTGCATTAAGAAGAGTAGTTTTTCCAGAAGAAGTTCCGCCTGCAATAAGGATATTAGCTTTGTACTGGACTAAAAGCCAGAAATAAGCCAGCATTTCAGGGCTCAATGTATTGAATGAAACTAGCTGAATCGGAGTCCAAGGCAGGCTTGTAAATTTTCTTATTGTGAATGTAGGACCTTTGCTTGTTATATCTTTTGTGTAAGTTGCATTTACTCTGCTACCATCTGGAAGACTTCCATCTAAAATAGGGGACGCATAACTTACATATCTTCCAGCTCTTTGGGCTAATTTCTCAACAAAACTGGCAAGCCTGTCTACATCATCAAAAACAACATTTGTTTTTATGTTTCTATAAATTCTATGAACAATATAAATAGGGCTGTTTACCCCATTGCATTCAACATCTTCAATAAAATAATCTTTTAATAAAGGATCAATTTCATTAAACCCTACAAAGTCTCTGTAGAGAAAGTAAAATATTTTTTCATAGGTCTCTTCACTCACTTTCAAACCAAGTTCGCTTATAAGAAGTTTAGAAGTTTTATCAATATACTCCAGTATTGCTTCCTGGGTTTTCTCAACAACTACATTTACATTTATTATCTCTCTCATAGCCTCTTCAATTCTTATTAAAGTTGCTTTTTCTCCTTCAGCTAGTATAGGCTCTTCTATTTCATATCTTAATTCAGAGATGTTTTTATCCCAGAAGATATGCACTGTTGAATACGGAGATATTACTGCATATCTCACATCTACCTTTGTCTTATCTTTCAATAAAGGCAATGGAGGTATTGGGGGCGATGTGTCTATGAAAAATTCTTGATCCTGCATTTTTCCTCTTTTATTATCTTTTTAGTATTAGAATATATTTAAAATGTTTGG
>MNVX01000034.1 GCA_001872185.1 Candidatus Pacearchaeota archaeon CG1_02_32_21
AGTAGAAGACATAGAGGGGGCTGATAAATTGTATAAACTAACAATAAACCTTGGGAAAGAACTGGGAAGCAGAATTGTTTGTGCAGGATTAAAAAAACATTATAAAAAAGAAGAATTAAAGAACAAAAAAATAATTATCTTCACTAACCTAGCTCCAAGAATGATGAGGGGAATTGAATCTCAGGGCATGTTATTAGCAGCTGTTAATGATAATGAATCAAAGGTCATTTTAATCTCGCCAGAAAAAAACATAGACGTCGGCAGCAGAATAAGGTAGTTCTAATGTTTGTCGTTTCACTTCTCCTTTCTGAACTCTAAATAAGAATAAACTACGCAAACTATTGAGCTTATAACAACGGGAATTAAAATAAACCAAATCATGTATTTAGGAAAAAATATTCCTAGAATAGTGATTATTCCCGAAATAATGAATAGTTTACTCCCCAGCTTATGTGTCTTGCTCCAGACCCTATCACTGCTTATTGTCCAAGGGGTACGGATTCCAATAAACCAGTTCCTCTTAATATTCCTAAGTATTATCCCAATATAAATAAAAAGAACTCCCACAGCAGGAATTAGGGTAGAAGTCATGTTGAATTTAATTCCAAAATTCCAAATAATTGTTAATAAATAGACATAGGGCATAAAAATAATCATAACTAGTATAAATGAATCATAATAGTTCTTAAATTTCTTATAATTTTCTTTCAAAGGGTCTATTTTTGGAACTAAAATAAAAAGCAGGAAAAGTCCTACAGCAATAATTGGAACTAGAAAAATCCCTAAAAATTTAGGCATATCTCCATCAACATCTCCCTGAGAGTTCCAATGACCGGCTATTTTATCAGGAAGATACTGGTAAGAAAGCATTCCAATTAAAAATAACAAAACAATTATTGCAACTGCAATTATTCTCAATTTATTCACGCATTAAATAAGTATTCCTGTCTTAATAAGTTTGCGACCTGGATAATAAAAATCTCTTACATCCCAAGAACTCTTGCCCAAAAACCTTTTTCTTCAACTTCCTTGCCAAGAATCTTCGTAGCTATTTGTCTATAAGCTTTAGAAGCCTTGCTTCTTGGATGAGTAATTGTAAGTGCATTTCTCATAGATAAAGCCTCCTGGACATTATCATCTTCAGGTACAACTCCAAGTATAGGCAACTCTAGCATTTCACTAATACTCTGCAAGGTCATTTCACTTTTTTTGCCTCTGACCCTTGTAACAATAGCTCCAAGAACATTTTTACCCATTTCTTCTGCAACCTTTGCAGTCTTTAAAGCATCTGTAACAGAAGGCATTTCAGGATTTGTAACAATTACAACATCATCAGCTAAAAACATTGCACTAGTTGCTTCCTGCCCAAGTCCAGCTGCCCCGTCAAAAATAACAATATCTGAAATGTTTTTAACATCTTTAGAAATTGAATGGAGGTTCTTAGTATTCAGTTTTTTTAATTCTCTAACAGAAAGCGAGCTTGGGATTATTTTTGTGCCAGACTCATGCTCATATATAGCATCAACAAGCTCTGCTCTGCCAGAAAGTACATGATTAAGAGTTATAGGCACAACAGGAGCCCCTAAATGTAGGCCGACATTAGGTGTTGTTAGGTTCAAATCAATCAAGGTAACATCTTCGTTCATAGAATTCATTGCTGTAGCTAAATTAACAGCAGTGGTAGTTTTACCAACACCCCCTTTACCAGATGTTATAATAATAGATCTTGACATTTCACTTAAAGTAGCCTTAGTCACAGATTAAGACGAAAGAAACTGTTTAAGATAATTTATAAACTTTTCTAAAATTATAGAGTATTCTTTCAATTTGTCCAAGTTTACTTTAACTACTTCTCCTTTGTAATATACTTTAAGTGCAACATTCTTCCTAAACTCTCCCTCTGACTCTTTTTTAAGCTCATCTATTCTTCTAAACATGTCATAAAGCTCAATTGTGTCCATAACCTCTTTTTTACCCTTAAACAATTCTCTCAAAAGGTCAATTTTTGGTTTAGGAGAATTGGGGATTGATTTAATCATTTTCTTCTTTTTAGCATGTTGTAAAATTCTCTCAAAGGAATAATCCATCATAGTTGTCCATCTTAGTATAAGATTAATAATTACTTCAGATGTTTTAGTATACTTCAAACTCACATAAAAAAGGTGGTCAGCACTTATTTTTTCTTTAATAATCTTGTCCATACCAGATAGTTGTCCCCGTTCATGCTTAAAAAAAGCTCGTTTATTATAAAGAGGTGTTAGAAATCTAATGCTAAGAAGTATATATACCTTATGCTTAACTATAGTTAACTATTAAATCTCTTAATAGAAAAGAACAAGAATTAAAAACTATTCAAATTTATTATAAAAATGACTCTAATAGGACTTGAAGTGCATGGGTATCTGGACACAAAGGAAAAACTATTTTGTAACTGTTCAACCTGGGGAGAAAAACCAAATACAGCTATATGCCCTATATGCACAGCTCAACCAGGAAGTAAACCAATGCTGCCAAATAAAGAGGCAATAAAAAAAGCTGTTCAGATAGGTTTAATGCTAAATACAAAGATTAACACTGATGATAAAAAAACTCTAATCTGGCAGAGAAAGCACTATAACTGGCCTGATTTGCCAAAAGGCTATCAAAACACACTTTCCGGAACCTATGCAGTTCCAATAGGAGAAAAGGGTAAATTTCTTGGAATAAGAATCAGGGAGCTGCATTTAGAAGAAGACCCTGCTGCATGGAATCCAGAAACAGGTGAAATAGACTACAACCGTTCGGGACTGCCTTTAATAGAAATAGTTACTGAACCAGATTTTACATCAAGTGAACAGGTTGCTGAATGGCTAAAAAAACTAATTATTACTTTGTCATACATAAAAGCAATAAAAAAACTATCTGGAATAAAAGCAGACGTAAATGTAAACATAAAGGGAAAAAGTGAAAGGGCTGAAATAAAAAACATGCATTCAATATCAGACATAATAAAGGCAATAGAATATGAATTAAAAAGGCATGAAAAAGAAAGGCCAAAGTTAAAAGAAACAAGAAGATGGGATGCTGAAAAAAACATAACAGAAAGCATGAGAAGCAAAGAATCTCAGGCAGACTATCGTTTTATAAGTGATCCAGATTTTCCTGCAATAAAAATATCAAAAAAGGAAGTTGAAAAAATAAAGAATAACCTACCAGAAACTCCAGAAGAAAAACTAAGAAAACTTGTAAAAAAGCATAAACTGGATGAAAAAGATGCAAAAATACTTACTAAAAACCTTGAACTAGTTGAACTAGTTGAAGAGCTATCAAAATATATTGATGTAAAAAAACATATCTCTTGGATAACTATAGAACTTTTAAGAGTGTTAAACTACAACAAAAAAACTTTGGATGAAATAGAAATAGAGGCTAAACATATAGGCGAGTTAATAAAAGAAGTTGCAAGTGGGGGAATGACAGAATTAAAGGCAAAACAGATAATGAATGAATTCGTCCCAAAATCTTTTTCAATTAAAGATAAAAAAGACATTTCAAAAACTCCCGGTAATGAAATAAAGAATATTTGTATTAGAGTAATAAAAGAAAATCCTAAAGCTGTTCAGGACTACAAAAATGGAGAGGAAAAATCCCTTAATTTCCTGATAGGAAAAGTTATGTCTCTAAGCAACAGAAGAGCTGACTACAAAGCTACTAGAAAAGAGCTTCTAAATTTGATGAAATAAAAATAAAATAATTTCAAATATCGCTTACGTTTAATCCACTTATTCTCTCAAAATGGTTTATATTTTTGGTGATAAGCCTTTCATTGTTAGCTATGACTATCGAAGCAATCATTATATCTGGAAGTTCAATTATCTCCCCTTTTGATTTTAAATCATTAAAAATATCTGCTGCCTTTTTAGAAGAATCAAAATTAAAATCATATATTTTAAAATTGCTTAAAAATTTTAACACCTGAGCTTGATTCATATTAGATGATCTTGAGATGCCTTTAATAAGTTCAAATGAATTAATTGAAGTAATTGACAAAGTTTCCTTTCTTGATTTTAAGTTTCCAAATAAAAGAATAGTTTTAGCATCTTTTCTTAAAAAGTTGATTAATACATCTGAATCTAAACACACCATTAGTTAAATCTCCTAGAAGGCATCTTTCTTTCACTATAAATCTCTTTTTTTATTTTATCTGCTTCTTTTTCACTGAGAGAACCGGCAAAACTCATTAAATCAATTTCATTTTTTTTATTGGATAATTCTACAATTATCTCTGAAAAAGATTTTTCATTTTTTAATCTTTTCAATCTTCCATAAGCTTCATCTGAAATAGATATTACTTTAGTCATGTATACATACATACATACATGTATTTAAATCTTTCTATATAATTCTCTTTTCAAAAATACCTTCAAACACCTTTCCTCTCAATGGAAAAAAATAACCTTCTCTTGAAAATTTTTCTAAAAAGCCTTTTTGTATCATCAATACCCTTATTTCTTCAGATGACATTCCATGGCTTTCCCTCATCGGCTCCCTAATGCAAATTTTGCCTTTTTCTTTTAATTCTCTATTCAAAACATTAATTATATCTTTTCTCTTTTCTTTAGCAATATCATGCAAAACATAATGCACAACTATAACATTAAAATAATTTTCTTTATTGAATTCTAAAAAATCAGTTAATTCAAGCTTAATATTTTCAAAACTCTTTAATCTTCTTTTTGCTTTGTCAATATAATACTCAGAACGATCAATACAGACTAATTCTCCTTGAGGCAATTTTTCAGTTAAAAATCTTGATAAATTTCCCCCTCCACTACCAATTTCAAGTATTTTTTCATTTTCTTGAAGATTTATTCTTTTGGCATAATTTTTGTAATTGAAATAAGCTAAATATCTTACCAATAAATCATCTATTATTTCAGAAAGATTCGGCATTGCATAATTTACTTTCCCCTATCATCAATTAACCTTTTAGGGACTTGAACTAAAACTTCACCTTCTCCAACTTTCCCAGCAAGCCCAAATTCACTAGGCTCAACTCTTTCTCCGATAATTAAATAATGCTCTCCTTCTTCATAAACTGAATTGCAACCACCCATTATAGATTGCATAGCTTTAGGAGTTACCTCATAAATTGCAGGGCAACCTCCAATTATGCATCTTAATCCTTCTGGAGTTATTTCTCTTATATTATATTTCATTTTGTTTTCCTTAAAAACTGAAGAATAACGAATTATCTAAATCTTACTACTAATTTTTCCTTAAAAATTAAATATTTTACATTATTATTTTAATAAATAGGTAACTTTAAAAACTTGTCTTACTAATAAAATATTATGGAATTAAAAGAATCTGACTTCAAGCTTTTGGCTCATTTGTATCATAATAATAGAGAGCCGATTTCAAAAATAGCAAAAGCTTGTAAATTAACTAGAGACCAGGTTGAATACAAATTAAATAAGTATGTTTCTTCTAAGTTAATAATAAAATTCTTCCCAGTAATAAACTACTTAGCATTAGGTTATAATTGTCTTGCAATAATTCTCATTAAAACTTCAAAAGAATATGAAATAGGATCATTATTAAAAAATATTCAAAGAGACAAAAACATAATCTCATACGGAAAAGCATTTGGAAAGTATGACTTATACATTAACTCTATTTTTAGGGATGAAAAAGAATTAAGTGAATACATTTCAAATCTGATGAAAGAAGACAACATTTCAGATTATACAATAATAAAACCATATTTCACAGAACTATATCCATTAAAATTCTTAAATAGCTATTATAAAAATGATTTCTCCATAATAAATGAATCTGAAGTAAAAATAAAATTGGATGAAAAAGAGAAAAAGATACTAAAAAGTTTAAGTAAAAACGGAAGGGCTAAAATAATAGACATAGCAAAGGAAACAAAAATATCAAGTGAATTAATATTATATAAATTAAAACATCTTGAAAAAGAAAGGGTGATTTTAGGTTCACGAATTCAATTTGATATGGAAAAACTAGGATATTCTTTTTCTACATTATTATTAAACATAAAAAGTTTTTCTGACGCAAATAAAGAAAAAATTAAAAAATTTGCAAAAGAATCAAAAAATGTAAATTCAATAATTCTATCACTTAATAAGCCTAACTGTATAATTCAGTTATTTCATAAAAATAATCAGGAAATAAAAGATGTTATATCAAATTTGAAGGATATTTTAAAAAATAGCGAAATAGAAATTAATCTTTTATTAATCAATCAAGAAGAAGGAGAAATAAATACTTTACCATTCCTTTAATTTCTACTTCGCCAAATTCAAAATAAAATCCAAAACAAACTTAAGAACTCCAAACTCTGCTAAAACTCCAAGCACAAATACTGCAATAATTAATATAACAATTAGTTTATTTATCCTCATAGAATACTCTGGTTTTCTGTTTCCTTTCTTTTTTGCTTTTAAATTCATTAAGGCAATAAGAATTCCAGTAACCCCTGCAGAAATAACTCCTGCAAATCCTAAAATACCTACAAATTCTAGCAGGTCAAAATAATAAAGAATAGTAAAAATAAGCAATGGCAGGATTGAAACTAAAATAAATGTTTTAGCCTTAGAATAATTAAAATCAAATTTAAACATGTCCTTCAAAGCAAAACTTAAAACAAAATAACTTGTCAGCATTGTAAAAACCCCTAAAAACAAAACAATCTTTCCAAAAGATAAAGTAGCAACCTCTGGAACATCTTTTCCAAGTGTAGCAACAAAAATAAAACTAAAAAGTATATAGACAATAACAGGTATTAAAGCTCCGACAAAAATAGCTTTTTTCATCAGTTTCTCACTTCCTTTTAACTCTCTTTTTAGCTCAGGAATTGCTGAAAAACCTAGCAGGGCAAATAAAACAACTCCAAATGGCAAAAAGATGTAATTTACATCAAATGAATAAATATTTTCCATTTTAACACCTGGAAAATACCAAATAAACATTCCTAAAACTATTACAAGTACTGCTGTTACTCCCCAAGATCCTACTTTTTTTAAACCTCTAAGTCCTTCTCCCAATAAAAGGGTCATTAACAGCCAAAACCCTATTGTAAATAATAAAATATGCTCGCTACTTCCAGTAAACAGTTTTGAAAAACTCTGTCCTTCTCCAATAAGATAAGCAATTAAAGCAGAATACACTCCAAAAATCATTTCAAAAACCATAACTCTCTTTCCCCATTTTCCCAAATACTTGCCTGCATATCCTGGTAGCTGATGAGTTTCTTTGGTTCTAAGAACAACCTCTCCAAGATATAATTTTGATAAAATAATAACTGCTCCAAGAAAAAGTATCCAGAATAAACCTATGAAAAAACCAGACTTAGAAAAAACATATGGCAATCCAAGTATTCCTGCTCCTACAACAGTACCAGTTAGTGTAAAAGTTGCTGACCAAAATTTAACACTCTCTTTTCTTAACTTTATACTCATTGTCAAATAAAGAGGAATTATCTTTTTAAAGACTACCAAATAAAATGCCAAGCATCTTATTTATAATACATAAAAACTTTAAATAATCAACAAATTAGAAGGGAAAGCAAAAGAAACTTTGGACATTAAAAGGAAAGTTATAAAGAAAACTTTGGTTGTCTTTAGGGGCCTATAGTTCAACGGATAGAATAACAGGTTTCGGCCCTGTTGATCTGGGTTCGATTCCTAGTAGGCCCGTAATGTTTTTAATATAAAAACTATTTAAGAAAATAACAAAATGAAAGAAGAAGACAATTTATTAAGCTTGGTTAAAGAACAACAGAAAGAAATAATTCTGTTAAGTTACTCTGATTCACTTTTAAGCTGGGACCAGGAAACATACATGCCGGAAAAGGCAATAGAGTCAAAGTCTGAGCAGATGTCTCTTCTAAGTTCAATTATTCACAAAAAGTTAACATCAAACGAACTTTTCAACGCAGTCAAAAAATTAAGAAATAATCAGAATATAAAAGGTGATGATAAAATAATGATCGAGCGTTTATATAAAGACCTATTAAAATCAAGAAAAATACCCAATGATTTTGTGAGAGAGCTATCAAAAGAACAATCGCTAGCAGTTAAAGCATGGAAAGAAGCTAAAGAAAAGTCCAACTTCAAAATATTTCAGCCACACTTGGAAAAACTTGTAAAACTTAAAATAAAAGAAGCAAATTATATAAAACTCCCCGGGCATATATACAATAGTCTTTTAGATAGCTATGAAGAGGGAATGACTGTAGAAAAGTTAACCCCAAAATTGGAAAAATTAAAAGTAGACCTTCTGGAACTTTTAAACAAAATAAAATCCTCTGAAAAGTATAAAACCCAAAACTTAAGATTAATGTCTGGAAATTTTAATCACCAGATACAAAAAGAATTTTGCGATGATGTTTCATTAAAAATAGGCTTGGAAAAAGATAGGGCAAGAATAGATTTTTCAGAACATCCATTCACAACAAAAACTGGATTTAATGATGTAAGGATAACAACAAACATAAGAAAAAAGCCGTTGTTCTCATTCGGTTCAACAATACATGAATCAGGTCATGCACTATATGAATTAAACATGCCTGAAAATCACAAGTATGATACTTTAGGAAATGCTCCAAGTCTTGGAATACATGAATCGCAGTCAAGATTCTGGGAAAATATGATTGGATTAAATGAACCTTTCTGGCGATATTACTTTCCAAAATTCAAAGACAATTTTAAAATTAATGGGGGCTTTGAAGAATGGTATAAAGAGGTTAATTTTGTTTCTCCAAGCAAAATAAGAATAGAATCTGATGAAGTCCACTACTGTTTGCACATAATACTACGATTTGAAATTGAACTAGGTTTAATGGAAGGAAAAATAAAAGTTGCTGATCTTCCTAAAGTATGGAATCAAAAAATGAAGGAACTAATAGGTGTTGAAATAAAAAATGACTCTGAAGGAGTCTTACAGGATATACACTGGGGATGGGGAAATTTCGGTTATTTTCCAACATACGCCCTGGGAACAATATATGCTGCACAACTATATGAATCTCTGAAGGAAAAATTTCCTAAAATAGAACAGGACATAGAAAGTGGAGATTTTTCAAAGGTCAGATTATGGCTGAATGAAAACATACATAAGCATGGAAGAAAAATATCCACAGAAGAAATAATAAAAAGGGCCTGTGGTGAAGGCTTAAATCCTGAGAAATACATTTCATATCTAAAAGAGAAATATCTGAAGATTTATGTATAATAACCTTTAATAAATATAATTAATTAACACAATAATGAAAAGAAAACATATTGTTACAGGAATTAGTATTTTTCTAATAATAAAGGTTATTTTAATACTTTCAGTTATCTATCTTGCAGTTACTTTAGTAACTGTAAAAAATGAATTAAGAAGTGATATTCAGCAGACAAAAGATGACTTACAAAAGCAAATACTGGATAATAAAGCACAAAACCAGGAACAGATATTAGAGCTATCAAACAGTTTACTAGCTACTAAGTCAGATATTTCTACGCAGTTAAACGAAATAAAAGCTGAGGCAGGGAGTGATTTTTCAGGAATTATCTCAAGTGTTATTCCAGGCGTAGTGAGCGTAGGAACAGATATATCTCAGGGTTCAGGTTTTATAATAACTTCCGACGGATATATTATAACAAACGCCCATGTTCTCTCCGGAGGGCATTATGTAAGAGTTTTAACTTATGAAAGTGATTCATGGGTAAGTGCATCTTTTGTTGGATATGACAGTACAATGGACATTGCTATAATAAAAATCGATGGCAATGGATATGATTATCTTGACTTCGACGATTCTGATGACTTAGCCATAGGAGAAAAAGTTATTGCTCTTGGCAATCCTCTTGGGCTTAGCTTTTCAGTAACTGAAGGAATAATAAGTGGATTAAACAGGGAGGGAAGTAATAACATTCCTGCATATATTCAAATAGATGCTCCATTAAACAGAGGAAACTCTGGAGGGCCACTAATAAACAAAAAGGGAAAAGTAATAGGCGTAAACAACTTCAAAATACAGGGTGGAGAAAACATAGGATTTGCATTAGAATCTAATTATGCTGTCGACACTATTAACACAATATTTGAAAATCAAAATTTGACAATAACTGTTTAAAATGATAAGCCAAACAGAGTATATTCTAGGGGTTCAATGTCAAACAAGACATGATTATATTCCTTGTAGGATCTCTCAAGCATAACTCTAAAAATCGCATTTCTCTTCAGGGTTTGGAATTAGCTGTCCAAGACTTAATTGACGAAAAAAATCTGGCAGAGGCAGAAAAATTAAGAATTAAAAAAATACTTGAAAATAATCCAGAATATTTAGTTAGTAAAGAATGCAAATACTTTAAGGTAATCAAACCATATTTACTGCCGTTTTTAACAAGATAAGTTTTAAATAAGTGAGAGCGTTAAAAACAATAATGGCAAAAGAAAAAGAAACATTCAACACATCTAAAAAGAATAATTTTTCAGAGTGGTACACAGAAATAATCCAAAAAGCAGAGCTAGCAGACGTAAGATATAATGTTAAAGGATTCATTGTTTTCCAGCCATGGTCTGTTCTAAGTATGGAAAAAATGTTTTACTATATGGAGTCAACTTTGAGAAAAAAGGGGCATTTACCTTATTTCTTTCCAACAGTGATACCAGAAGAAAACTTCAAAAAAGAATCTTCCCATGTAAAAGGTTTTGCTCCAGAGGTCTTTTGGCTTGAAAATGTTAAAGGAGAAGGTAAGCTAGCTTTAAGACCAACAAGTGAAACAGCATTTTACCAAATGTTTTCTTTATGGATTAGAAGTTACAAAGATTTGCCATTTAAAACATATCAAAGAGCAAATATATTCAGATATGAGACAAAAGCTACAAGACCTTTTCTTAGATCTCGTGAATTTCACTGGATTGAAGCTCACTGCGCCCACGCAAGTGAAGAAGATGCGATGAAACAAGTTAAAGAAGACATGGAAACAACAAAAGAAGTTCTCCACGACATTTATGGATTACCATTTATTTTTTTCCAAAGACCTGAATGGGACAAATTTGCAGGAGCTAAAAATACATTTGCAGCAGATGTACTAAATCCGGACGGAAAGGTTGTCCAACAACCTTCAACACATTTATTAGAAGACCAATTTGCCAAGGCATTTAATGTTAAATTTAAAGATAAAGATGAGAAAGAGAAATATGTTCATATAACTTGTTATGGTCCTGCAATATCAAGAATATTTGCTTCAGTAATAGCAGTTCATGGCGATGATAAAGGGTTGAGGTTTCCGTGGAAAATAGCTCCGATACAAATAGTCATTGTACCATTTTCTCAAGATAAAAACGTAATGAAAAAAACAGAGGAACTGAAAAAAGACCTAGAAAAAAATAATATAACCATAAAAATAGATCTAACTGATAAACGTCCTGGTGAAAAATTCTATTACTGGGAGATGAAAGGAGTTCCATTAAGAATTGAAATTGGTAAAAAAGAAATAAAATCAAAAGAGCTAATAATATACAGAAGAGATATTGATAAAAAAGAAAAAATAAAAGAAAAAGATCTTTTAAAATACGTAGAAATAACTTCTAAAGAGATAGACAAAAATCTCACTAAAAATGCAGACAAGCTATTTGAAAATAATATAATGGGTGCAAAAACAAAAGCAGAAATCAAAAAAGTAATAGGCTATGGGAAAATAGCTAAGTGTATGTTTTGTTCTATAACAAAATCAGGGGAGAAATGCGCAGAAGTTATTGAGAAAGAAACAGGTGCCCAGGTTAGAGGTATAAAACTTGAAAAAGAAAAAGCTTCTGGTAACTGTCCTATCTGTGGGAAAAAGGCCACAGAAGTTGTATACATAGCAAGAAGTTACTAAATTCTTGATAATATAAATTATTATTAACCTCTAATCAAAATAAATGTTATATTGCTAATTATGAAGAGATAGCAAGTTATTCTTTATTTATTATAGGACTGTTAATATCTTTGCTTATCCCACTACCAATAAAAGAGGAGTATAGGTTATTCATAATAGCGATGATATTTTTTGCTTTTCTTGTGATGGCATTATCAAATTTTAATAAAAAAGTAAAGGAAAGTAATGATGAAATAAACCAAATATTTAAAACAATTGAAGATATTACTGACATAAGATCAAACATCGGGGAGTTACAAAGAAAAATTTTCAAAAATGGGTAAAAAATGATTCAGTTGATTTTATACTAAATTTAATAAAAATAGGTATAATAGTAATTATAGCATATATAATAATAAAAGCTCTTCTATCATTACTCTAAGAATATCTCTCAACTTCATTCTCAAAAATATCTCTGAATTTATGCAAATCATCAACTAACATTTTACATCCAGTAGCATGTTTATGTCCTCCTCCAGAGGCATTAGGAATTTTGTTTAAAGCATCAAGAGTTATTTTCCTGACATCAATACTTCCCCTTATAGAGATATTAGCATTAGCTCCCTTAACATAAGCAACCATTATTACCTTTCCGGGAAATCTGTAAGAAAGCTCATTTGCAATATCTGCACTTAAACTCATCTCTCCACCATACTGAAAAAAA
The DNA here is from genome assembly GCA_001872185.1 of Candidatus Pacearchaeota archaeon CG1_02_32_21. GTDB lineage: Archaea > Nanobdellota > Nanobdellia > Pacearchaeales > GW2011-AR1 > JACPLR01. The sequence continues at coordinate 12,583 of MNVX01000034.1, forward strand.
ACAAGCCTTTTATGAGACCTTGCAACTCTCTTTGCTTTTTCCAATGTCTTTGTGTAAAACTTGTTTATCTGACTGAATCTCTTGAAAATGTTTCCATTCTTAGTGTCTTCTTCAAGTAAATCAATAGGAGATTTAACATTGAACAAAAAATTAACCATAGACATCACACTACTTGTTCTGTCTTTTAAAGCAAAACTCAGCATTAATGCCATTTTGCCAATTTCTGTTTCATACAAAACTTCAAAGGCAGAACCTGGATTTTTTCTGGTTAAATGAGGATATTCTTTAACAAAATCAGAATAAAAATCAGGAAGATAATTGTCTGAAATGCACCCTATAAGAGACAGCCAGATATCTTCCTTTTTTCTGGATATTTTATAAGATATATAGCTTACCGGTTCACCTATACTGCCTCCTTTAAATGGATTATAGTAAAACAAATTAGAAAATTTCTCAGGTGGTGAAACTTCATGGTGATCTATCCATACAATTGGAAGGTTCTTCATTTTTACCTCTTTTAAAAATTTAATTGAAACATTTGGTTTGTCTAAAATAAAAACATAATCTGCATTGAATTCTTCAACTCTTTTAACATAACTTTCATCTAGCTCCGGAAAGCTTTTAATAGCCACCCCCTTGCCACGGCCAATATGCCTTCTTAATAAAATAAAGGACAAAAGTCCGTCCGCATCATTATCAAAAAAGAAAACTGGATTTTGAGCCTTATCTAAATGTTCCCTGATTTCATTTATTTGTTCTTGATTTAACATAAAATAAAGAGAAAAAAGAAAGTTAATAAAGATTTGGTTTGGGAACCTTTTCAAAAGGTTCAGTTAATAAACTTTATCTTTATCTATCTTATCTCATAAACAGCCTGAACACTTGCACTAACTGCAAGCTCTTGAGGGCTTATCTGAGTTGCAGCTTTTCTTGCGTCAATACTATTATCACTTGCACTATCTCCTTCTGCCATTGCATAAAGAGGATAGGGGCTATAGTAATAGTCATTAGTGCTTATGCTTACCAATTTTCCAAGCTTTTTATCAGCACCTCTAGCAACAGCTTCTGCCTTAGTTTTAGCATCTTTTGTTGCAGCTTCAATAGTTTGTACCTTCAAAGCATTTTCAGTTTCCTGAGTAAACTCAAAGTTGATATAGCTGACTAAAGCTCCATTATCAACTGCAGCATCAACTATCTTCCCAGTTAAATCAAAATCATCTGTTTTAACCTTTAGCTGGTTAATAGTTTTATATCCATTAAGTCTCTGCTGTCCAGTTTCCCAAGAGTAATCTGGGTAAATGTTATATTGCACAGTTTCAATTTCAGAGTCTTCAAATCCCAAGGATCCTAACTCTTCTGCAACCTTTTTACTTATTTCAGAGTTTGCATTTTTTGAATCTTCTGCACTTAAGTTAGTTGTTTCTACAGAAATATACACAGATACTAAATCAGGCTGAGAAAAAACCTCAGAGTTTCCAGAAACACTTACTGTTTCTCTCTGAAATCCTGTGTTTGTATAAACATAAGCTCCTACAGCTAGCAATGCAACAACTAAAATTACAAGCACTGCATTTTTTCCAAATTCCATTTCCTAAATTTGACCTCCTTTCAGTCTAATTTCAAAATATTTATTCATTTTCACTCTAGTTTTCTCCAATTTAATATCATAAAAATTACAAGCGCAACTATTCCACCTAACAAAAACCAAATCCAAACATTAGAAATCTGAGCAGTCTGAACAGCCTGGGCTATTCCAGCACCAGAATTAGCCCCTGAACCAACTGCATCTGAAGCAACCTTAGAAAGTTCCATACCATAATCTGTTGCATAATTTGAATTTGTACCAGCATTATTTTGAGTTAATCCAAACAACTTGATAACTAAAGCAAATACTCCTGTAACAGCAAAAGCTCCGAGAATTTTATTAACACTACTTGAACTTTTAGGGGAAATAATTATTTTTTTATTTGCAACTTTGTACTTCAAAATTTTCTTGCCTTTAACACTCCACTTCCAGTTTTTTCCAGTTTCAATCAAACCAGCTTCAATGAGGTTCTTAATATTATAATTAACTGTATTTGCAGGCAGGTTTAGCTCACTGGAAATTTCGCCCTCACTTGCCTCTTTGTCAGCTAAATATTCAAGAATTTTCTTAGCTGTTTTATTTGACAGCACATCACTAAGTATTTTCAGCTTTTCATCATCTAACTCCAGCATAATGTATTTTTTTGCCATGATACATATAAAAATAAGTTCTTTATAAACAATTTCAAGGCTTCAAATTCATTTGAAATTACTCAGTTAATATATGAAATAAAAAACAAATATCTTTTTAAACACATAATCCTCTTAAAATGCATGAATAAATGGGTCGAAATACTGATTGGGCTAATACTCGTATTAGGTACAATACTTGTAGGCTGGTATTCTCATGTAGGTTCATGGACACTTTTCGGGTTGTCATGGGACTTTGGTAGTGCTGCATGGTTAACACTCAAAGGAGTAGTTATCTGGGGAGCATTTTTCCTTGGATTGTTATTCCTATTGCTAGGAATAAGCGATCTTAAAAATTAATGCCTAAAATGTACATAATCGTCTCGCCTGTCTCTTTTTCCTAATTTACTCTTACCTAACACAAAACTTTCCAATCGTCCACATCTAACCTCCATAACTAGTTTTCTGGCATTATAACCTAATTCAGCCCTTTCCAAGACATAGCTGTTGTAAATGCTAATTAAACACGCCATAACTATTAAGAGGTAACCAAAGTTTAAATTAATTGCTGTATTTTCCTTATCATAATTCATCAAAAGAGAGTTGTAAAAATTAGAACATGACAAATCAAGAAATGGTTTCAAAAATAAAAGAACTTAATATGGACAAAAGGATCCAATTTTCAGGGTCATCACCTCCTGAAATATTCATAGGAAGACAAGACTATCCAAATGTTTACGCAGGAGTGCTTTCACCTATGGAATATGGTAATACAGAAAAATTTAGTTCTCCAGAAAACTGGTTTAAACACAAGTACAAAATAGAGCAAATTCTCGAATATAGATCTAAACTAATCTATTCTAGATTTAAAACCAATATTAAATCTCCCCAAAATAGCGCATTAGTCAAACCCTTATCAGAAATAGCAATGTCTAATAAGTCAGTTTCAGCAGAATTTTTTCTGGAAAAACCAGTAAAGTTTGCCCCTATACAAGAACTAAGCGTTCCAATAATAGGAAATCCTGCGCCACTAAAAAGACTTAGACTTGAGGAAAATCCAAAAATAGAAAAAAGTGTCGATTATGTAGTAAGTGATGAAAAATTAAAGTCTACAGATGGAATTAAACATTTGTATGAATCTAATGTAACAATAACAAACATAGTAAAAGTTCTTTCAGCAGGGCTTCTTGGAATAAAAGACCAAAGAAAAATGGTTCCTACAAGATGGGCAATAACTGCAGTTGATGATACCTTATCAAAAGAACTCCTTGAAAAAATAAAATACTACCCTGAATTAAGTGAAGTAAGATTATTTCATAGCGAATACCTAGGAAATCACTATGAAATTCTTCTTATACCTGATACATTTTCTTTTGAAGTAATCGAAATATCTTTAAAAAATAAAGGCGTTTGGAAAGATCATGAAAGCACCTTTGGAAGAAAGAAATATGCTGAAGACGTTACAGGTGCTTACTATGCAAATAGGCTTGCAGTATGTGAATATCTAAATGAAATAAGGCGTCAGGCAAAATGCATCTTCTTAAGAGAAATAAGGCCAGAGTATAATGCACCCTTAGGAGTAGGTATTTTAAGAGAAGTTTCAAGAGATGCATTTTCTAAATATCCTGAAAAGTTCCAGACAACCAATGATGCTTTAAAGAAAGTAGAAGAAAGGTTAAAACAACCAGTAGGGAATTTTACAAACCAATCAGCTCTTTTGAAAGAACAGTATAAACAGAAAAAGCTGACTGACTGGGCTTAAGATTAATCTAAGAAATCTAAAATATGTTTATTTTACAATAAAATCTCACTCCATGAAAATTATCAGCGTAGCTTCTATTATTGCGGCAATAATTAGCAACGGAACAACAAAATAAATAAACACTCCAAATCCGCCTTTTAGATACTCTTTCATCTTTTCCCATGGATCTTTATGTAGTATAAACGTACCCATTTTAATTCCAACAGCAAATGAAATAAATATTGCGGGTAACTCAAATATTCCATGTGGCAATAATCTCCAAAGTTCAGTAAAGCTTGTTTGCTTTACAACCATACTTGTAACAGCTCCAACAAAGTATGCATTGAAAATCAAAGATAACGCTGGGAATAGACTAAAAAATAATCCAAGAAAAATAGCCAGGAAAGCTATACTAACATTATTCTTAAATATAAACAGCCACATTCCGAAAAAACCTAATCCTTCAGTTTCCTTTAATACTTGATTTATCCACTCCTTAATTAAGCCAGTAACAACTTCTGGAATAGGAATAACAACACCAATTATAAAGAATAATAAAAATGTAACAGCAACTCCTAACAAATAATATTTAGAGTTCTTAAGAAAACTCCATGATTCTTTATATTCTCTGACTAAGTTATACTCTCTTTTGTTTCTGCGGTGTTTGATCTTCATTTAATTTTCCTCTCTTTTGGAAATCTTTCCTAAATTTTGTTTTGTTTTTTTAGTTTTGGGAACCTTTCCTAAAGATTCATTTGGAAACCTTTTCGCAAAAGGTTTATCTTCATTATTTCAGTTTATATACTTGTTTAACAACCTGACTTTTCTTGAATATTTCTTTTTAAGATATAAGCCATAAGATAGTCCTGCCAAAAACCCTCCGAAATGGGCTGTATTTCCAATAGGGAAGCCTGTACCAGCAGAAACTAACCATGTTGCAAATAAGACTAAGGGAATCATTACATAAGCCGGTAAGGAAAAGAAAGGAAGAAAAATAATGGAAAATTTAAGCTTAGGGGTTAGTATAACAAATAAGCCTGCAATTGCAAAGATAGCTCCACTAGCTCCGACACCAGCAATAAGAGGACTTCCAAAAATCTTAGCTCCTAATTCTGTATTGCCAAAAAATCCTGAAAGTAAAACAAAGGCAATTCCTGCTACTAGGCCAGATATAATATAAAACCAAAAAAATCTTCTCCTTCCTATAACTCTTTCACAAAAACCGCCTAAAGAGAAAAGGACAAACATATTAATTAACAAGTGTGCTATCCCTCCATGCATAAACATGCTCGTAGCAAAAGTCCATAAATACTTTCCCTGAAGAATATAACTTGGCTGTAAAGCAATGTACTTTGAATAATCTGAATTAAATAATATTAACGGAAAAGCTAACGCAAAAAAGGCTACATTCACAATTATGAGCCATACTGTAACATTCAGCTTTGGAAGGTTAAATTTTCTTATGCTCCTCTTTGTATATTTTCTTAAATTAGCTTTCATAATTACTTCTTTTTTATAGCTTTAGACTTCTTGCTCGTTTTTTTGGTATGTTTTTTCTGCTTTTTTATCTTAGGCTGCTTTTTAACTTTCTTAACTGCAACATTTGGCTTTGCTGAAAGCTTGACCTTAGCTGCTTTTTTATCCTTGGCAGCTTTAGCAGACTCCTTTTTTATCCTCTTTTCATTCTTAGAACCAGTAATTTCAAGTTCATCTTCAACTTCCTTAAGTTTTAATTTTACTCTGTTAATACTGCTGTTAATTTCTTTTATAGATTTATTATTGTCCTGAAGCTCATAAACTTCTCCACATTCTGGACAAACAAAATCGTGAAGCAGAGCAGTTTCTTCAGTAACTTCAATATTGCACTGCTTGCATATATAATACCTTTTTTCTTCCCTGCTTTTAAGCTGGTTTTCTAATTGTGTAATTTCATTAAATAAAGTTTTCTTTAATAAAAGAAAGGCTCTTTCTTCATTAAATGTCCAAAAGTAAGTGTACCACCCTTTTTTCTTATCTTTTTTCCTTATGAAAGAAACAAGCCCTTCATCACTTAGCTTATAAAGAATATTCCTTGTCTGATTAATTGTCAAACCTAATTTTTTGGCGATGATGAATTCATTAACATTATTCTTTCCCAAAAGCAAATCAACAATGCTGGCCGAATTTTTTCCTCCAACTACTACAGACACATCTCTAAGTAGATCAACTTTAGACGAACTCAGAATTTTATTACTGGCTTTACCCATATTAATTAATAAAAAACATAGTTTAAAAATTATACTCTTAAAATCATTATTATGTAAACTTTAGTTGGATAACTTTTTAAACTACTAAAAACAATTATATATTATAAAATATATATTTAAAAGAGGATAATATGGGATTATTTAGCAGGAAAAAAGAAAAACAGGAAACGCCTAATCTTCCGCAGTTACCAAGATTACCCCCTATTCCTTTTCAAAATATAGACAGACTACAGGACATACCAATGAAAGATGAAAATGATTTTAAAAAATCCGTTCTTCCATCATTTCCAAACTCTAATCTTGGCAATCAAATGAACCAGTCAACAATAAAAGAAGAGGTAAGCAGATCTAACCAAAATAATCAAGAGCAAGAAAAAAATGACGATGATTTTTCACAAATGACTCCGAGTATAATACCTAAGATGCCTTCACTAAACAGGGGAAGGGCTTTAGAAATATCTGACTGGCATAATCAAAATACTGAAACAAGAGTGAAAAGGACAGACCCAATATTTGTTAAGCTGGAAAAATATGAAAGCGCACTTTCAACATTTAGTGAAATAAAGCTTCGTATAGGTGAGATAGACTCTTTATTGAATGATATAAGGGAAGTTAAAAGAAAAGAAGAGGCAGAATTAGAAGAATGGCAAAATGAGATTGAGACCATAAAAGCTCGTTTAGACCAGATTGATAAAGAAATATTTAATAGGTTGTAAAATGGCTGGAAAAAATGGTGATGTTCTATATTCGCAAATTGATTATGAAAGCGCACTTTCTGGAAAAAAAGACGTCTTGGAAATAGAAAGAAGCTTTCTTAATGTAATGCAAAAAATTGAAAACTACCAAAGTTTAAGAAAAAGGGAGTTTGTTATAAAACTAAAATTAAAAAACACTCTTAAAGAAGCAAAAGACAAAATAGTAAATATAACAGAAAGTTTGCCACATCCTCATGGAATAAAGGCAATAAAAATGAATAATATTGAAACTGAAAAAAGGTTTAAAGAATCTAAAAAGTCAAAAATAGAACAGGATTTAATGGAAATACAGAGCAAACTTGAAGAGCTTTCTAAATAACACTAATATCAAAATTTTTAAATACCTCCATCCTAGGAGATTGATGGTTAAAACAAGACAGGAATTAATAAAAAAATACATAGAATTTTTCAAAAAACAAAATCATAAAGAAATTCCTTCTTCATCTTTGATTCCCGAAAACGATCCTACAGTGCTGTTTACTACAGCAGGAATGCATCCATTGGTCCCTTTTCTTTTAGGGCAGAAACACCCTTTGGGAAAAAGACTTGTTAATGTGCAAAAATGCATCAGAACAGTAGACATTGAAGAAGTAGGAGATAATGTCCATCATACTTTCTTTGAAATGATGGGAAATTGGTCTTTGGGTGATTACTGGAAAAAAGATGCCATCAAAATGACTTTGGAATTTGTAACAAAAGAACTAAAAATTCCAAAGGAAAAATTAGCTGTTAGTTGTTTTTCTGGAGACAGAAATGCAGGCAAAGACAAAGAAAGTACAGAAATTTGGATTTCTCTGGGAATTCCAAAAGAAAGAATAGCATTCCTTGGAAAAGAGGATAATTGGTGGGGGCCAGCAGGAGAATATGGACCATGCGGACCAGATACAGAAATTTTTTATTATACTGGCAAAAAAGTGTCTAAAGAATTTGACCCAAAAGACAAGAAATGGGTGGAAATAGGAAATAATGTTTTGATGGAGTACAATAAAACAAAAAAGGGTTATGAAAAAGCAACTCAAAAAAATGTTGACTTTGGAGGAGGTGTTGAAAGAACACTCGCAATATTAAACGGGTTAGATGATAACTATCAAACATCAATATTTCTGCCAATAATAAAAGAAATTGAAAAAATATCAGGAAAGAATTATGGCCAAAATAAAGAAACAACAAAAGCAATAAGAATAATATCAGATCACATCAAGGCTGCAACATTCATACTAGCAGATCCAAAAACAATAAAACCTTCTAACACAGAGCAGGGGTACGTATTAAGAAGGCTAATTAGAAGGGCAGTAAGATATGGAAGGAATCTTGGAATTAAAGGAAATTTCACAGGCAAAATAGCAGAAAAAGTTATTCCAATATATCCAGAATATGAAGAACTTAAAAATAATAAGAAATTTATTATTCAGGAATTAAGCAAAGAAGAATCTAGGTTTAATGAAACTCTAGAAAAGGGGCTTAAGAAATTTGAAGAAATTATTAAAGTAGGGAAAAAAGAAATATCTGGAAAAGATGCTTTTCTTTTATTCCAAAGCTATGGTTTTCCTGTTGAAATGACTCAGGAATTAGTAAAGGAAAAAGGAATGAAAATAAACATAAATGAGTATAATAAAGAATTCCAAAAACATCAAGAATTATCCAGAACTGCAACTCAGGGGAAGTTCAAATCAGGACTTGCAGATAATTCTGAAAAAACAACTAGGCTTCATACTGCAACACACATGCTTAATGAAGCTTTAAGAATAGTACTGAAAGATGAAAATATCAGGCAAAAAGGTTCCAATATAAATCCAGAAAGGCTAAGATTTGATTTTAATTTTCCAAAGAAGCTAACAGAAGAAGAGCTGAAAAAAGTTGAAGACCTAATAAATAAAAAAATATCTGAAGGATTAAAAGTTACAAGAGAAGAAATGTCATTAAAAGAGGCAATAGATTCTGGTGCTCATGGTGAATTCGGAGTGAAATATCCTGAAATTGTTAGCGTTTATACAATAGATAAATTTAGCAAGGAAATATGCACAGGCCCGCATGTATCAAATACAAAGGAAATTGGCCATTTCAAAATAATAAAAGAAGAGTCAGTAGCAGCAGGAATTAGAAGAATTAAGGCTGTTGTTGAATAGGAAATATTAAATCACTACTTTAGCATACGCTGTTTCCAAAGGCATATTCAAGCTATTTCTTGACAAATAAGAATCTGCGTTAATAGTCTCAGCAGCCCATTTATATCTTGGGTCTTCTTTTTCAAGAAAGGGTTTTAAATACGTTTTATCATACCAAAAATTAAATCTATTCCTCTGCGATTGAAATTCTCCACTATAACCATTACCTTCTTCACTAAAAAAATGAATAAATGCTGTTTGAAAATCATGATGATTATTATATACCATAAACGCAGCAACCCAAATCATCTGATGTAAATTCCTATGAGATATATCAGGAACTTTTACAATAGCTCCACAATCAATCATTTGAATTAATCTAGAATGGTAGGCTTTAATCTCTTCTTCTAAAGCTCTTGGAGTGTCTTTAATTAAACTCTCCATATCAGAGATACTATCTGCAAATCTAAAATCAACTTTACTGTAATCAAAACCCATAAAAATCACACAATTTAGTAATATTTAACCCTTTGCATCAATCAAAGGCACAAATAAAAAACCTGGAAATTCTTTTTTTATGAGTTTATTTTTAACTTTCTTTATCTGAAAAATACTTTGGCAAACAGGCATTACCAAAATACCTTCATCATTTAAACTCCCTATGAAATCTTTAGGAATTACCTCGTAGCTGGCACTTACCAAAATCCTGTCAAACTTACCTAATTTTTTTACCTCTTTCAAACCATTGCCATAAATTATCCTGATATCTTTATCATTCTTTAAAGTGTATTTACTCCTAGCTACTAATTCTTTAACTCTTTCAATACCGACAATTTCAGAGTGTTTAACAATCTTACTTATCAATGCAAGCACATATCCGCTTCCACTACCAATTTCCAAAACCCTGTTACCTTTATTTAAATTCAATAAATCTAACATAAATGCAATTGTGTATGGCTGGCTTATTGTTTGTCCATAACCAATAGAAAAAGCTTCGTCCTCATAAGAATTTTTCCCATGTTCAGGTAACATAAAATCTTCCCTATAAACTCTTGAAAAAGAATTAATTATACTTTTACCAAATCCTGCATTTTTCAAACTATTGACTAAACCTCTTTTATTCATAAAGTAACAAAATATAACTAATATAAATCTTTATCCTCTCCATCAACACTCTCGCACCATACACATCTTTCATCAGGGCATTGAGAATTTAAAACTTTCAAAGCATTTGAAAATAAATTTTCTGCATTGGACAAATCAACATCAAGTTTTAATAAAGTGGTGTCAAAAACAAACTCTCCTGTTCCATTTACATGATTTGGAACATAAAATAACAAAAAAGCAAAGTCTTCTACACTATATCCATTACTTTCTAACAAAAATGAATAAATGTCTAACTGATCCTGATAATACTTATGAGTAAATTCTTTCAAAGCATAACCTCGAGTCTTATAATCAAGAACAATTAATTTACCATCTTTAACTAAAATATTATCAACAGCTCCTTGCAAAATATTTCCCTTACTATCTTTAAAGAAAATACCTTTTCTTGCATCCCTCCAGACATTTAAAATTTCCTTTTCACCACTATCACTCCCAAACAATTTCATATTTTCACAATGGCCGTTTTCACAAAGTTCAGGAGGTAATTTTCCCCCATCCCTATAGAAATCAAAATGCTCTTTCAGTATTCTATCCATTCCACTTGGAAGACTTGGAAAAATTCCCTGGGGTCTCTTCCAAATTCCATGCTTATCCAACCAAAAACATCTCTTACACTCTTTCATTAAAGAAATACTGGTTGGACTTAGTTTAAATTCCATTAATAGAAAATAAGTTGCAAATATAAAAAGTTATCTAAAAAAGAGGGAAAATATTCACCTCTTTTTCCCCTCTCTATTGAGGTATTAAAGCTAAACATATTTATAAATCTTTTCTACTCATAAAAATAATAAGGAAATTTATAAAAAAATCTTGGCTGTTTAAAGGAAAGTTTGATAAAGAAAACCATTGGTCGTCTTTATTACTCAACAAATATTCCCGGCCTTCCAGGTTTAACTTTAGAGGATTTATTCTCAGGATCATACTTGTTTTTATCATTTACAGCATAAACTTTAATTTTTTTATTAATTCTTTTACTCAGCATCTCTTCATTATAGCTGTCTTTTTCATTTGGTAAAACATAAAGATAAATTTTCTCTCCATCTTTTCCTTGTTTTTCCTTTATAATTTTTAAAATATTAAGCACATCTGAAATAGTTTTCTCCATTGCCTCTTCCTGTTTCTCTAAATTAGCATCTATTTTTTTATCATCTGCAACAGGCCAATCAGCTAAACTAATAAATCCCTTTCTTCCAGTTTTCTCCCATAGCTCTTCTGAAATATGTGGAGCAAATGGACTCAATAATTTTAAAAAAATATCAAGATCATTTTTAGAAATCTCATTTTCTTGCTCAATAATCTCAAATAATTGCCTTAATTTTATTACCGCAATATTATACCTAAAACCCATAATTTCCTCTGTAATATTTTTAACTGTCTGGTTGATTTTGCTTTCAAGCCTTTTAGATGATTTTCCTGTTTTTATTTTAGGAATAACATCAAAAACCTTTTTTACAAATCTCAAACTTCCTTCAATGCCATTATCGCTCCATTGAGTATCTTTGTCCGGGGATGCTATTGACATTAAAAATAATCTCGCTGTATCAATTCCATACTTTTCAGAAACTTCTTCAGGAAGAACAACATTGCCCCTTGATTTTGACATTACAAAACCATCATTCCCATGTAACATTCCCTGATTAAACAATTTCGGAAAGGGCTCATTTATTTTTTTGTCAAAAAATCCTAAATCTCTTAAAACTTTTGTAAAAAACCTTGCATAAATCAAATGCATTACTGCATGCTCTGCTCCCCCAATATACTGGTCTACAGGCATCCAATACTCAACTTTCTTTCTGTCAAATGGAGACTTATGATTCTTATTGTCAGTATATCTTAAAAAATACCAGCTTGAATCAAAGAAAGTGTCCATTGTATCTGTTTCTCTCCTAGCCTTTTCTTTACACTTAGGACATTTAACGCTTACAAAATCTTTACTTGTTGCAAGAGGATTTCCCTCACCGAATTTAACTTTATCAGGAAGTTTAACAGGTAAATCCTTTTCAAGAACAGGAACAATTCCACATTTATCGCAGTATATGATTGGAATTGGAGTTCCCCAATATCTCTGTCTTGATATAAGCCAGTCTCTTAGCTTATACTGTATAGTTTTCTTTCCTAATTTTTTAAATTCAAGCGCCTTAATAATATGCTCTTTAGCCTCATCACTTCTCAAATCATTAAACCCTCGAGAATTAATCAAAATACCATTTCCAGTATAAGCCTGTTTTAGCTCATTAAAATCTAATTGTTCTTTTTTTATTTTAATTTTTAAACCATAATCTTTAGCTTCTTTAATTCCTTTACCACTGCTCCAATCAAAAATCCTATCTTCTTTGCTAGAATGAAATAATATTTTTTTAATTTTACCTTCAGAATGAATATACCATGGGCTTCCAATAAAATTTCCTTTAGCTAATGCAAAAACTTCATCAACTTTATCAGAATAAATATTTGCCAATCCATCAGATATACTAATTTTAGCAAATTTACTAACTTTAGAATAAAAATCTTTATTTAGTGATTCTTCAATAGTAATTATTCTAGTATCTTCAGGAATAATAACAGTTTTAACTGGAATCCTATATTTCTTAGCAAACTCAAAATCCCTCTGATCATGTGCAGGAACAGCCATAACCATTCCGCTTCCATAATCTGCAACAACAAAGTTTCCAATCCATATAGGAACTTTTTCATTTGTCAAAGGATTAATTGCATAGCTTCCAGTAAATACACCTTCTTTGTCAAGTTTATCCATGTCCTCCTGCTTAGTACTTCTGATTTTCTTCAAAAAAGTTTCTGCTTCCTTTTTATAGTCTTTAGTAATCAGTTCGTTCAACTTTGGGTGCTGTGCACTTATAACCATAAATGTAACTCCAAAAATAGTATCAGGTCTTGTTGTAAATATTGGCCATTTCTCTCCATTAATTTCAAATTTTATTTCAGAGCCATAACTTTTTCCAATCCAGTTGTCCTGCATAATTTTAATTCTATCTGGCCATTCCAACTTTTTTATATCGGCCAAAAGTTCATCAGCATACTGCGTTGTTTTAATAAACCACTGTTCCAACTGCTTAATTTCAACTTCTGTATCACCATGCCTCCAACACCTTCCATTATGAACTTGCTCATTTGCCAAAACACTATTACATTTTTTACACCAATTAACACTAGCACTCTTTCTGTAAACAAGTCCTTTCTCATAAAATTTCAAAAAGAAATACTGATTCCATTTATAGTACTCTAAATCGCTAGTCTTTAACATTCTGTTCCAGTCATAACTTAATCCCAAAGATTTTTGCTGTGAAATAAAATTCTTAATTGCATCATCTGTATACTTTCTAGGGGGAATATTTGCCTTAATTGCTGCATTTTCAGCAGGCAGGCCGAATGAATCATACCCCATAGGATACAAAACGTTATACCCTTTCATCCTCATAATCCTAGCATAAATATCTCCAATAGTATAATTAAATGCATGACCCATGTGCAGTCCATTACCAGAAGGATATGGAAACATTTCTAGAACATAATATTTTTTCTTCTTAGGGTCTTCATTAACTTCAAAGATTTTTTTATCCTGCCACTTCTTCTGCCACTTCTTCTCAATTTTATTAAAATCATAGTTAATCATAAATAAACTCGTAGAACTAGATATTTAAAAATTCCTATTTTAAATTTACTATAAAAAAGAAAGTGACACCGTTAAATTTTTATATAGTTTAATACATAATAGATAAAAATGCTAGAAAGAATTAAGAGTTGGCCTGGATGGATAAAGGGAGGAATAACTAGTTTTATATTAGCACTAATATTTCAAATATCAGTATTAACTTCAGGATTCTTAGGACTTAGCATGAGAATAATTAGTATAATATTCCTACCACTTTATCTAATAAGTTCCGGAATATATATCTTTACTCTATCTCCATTAGACCTAACGTATTCAATATTCCATATCAAAACTATCTCTTACAATTTGGGGCATTATGCCATAAATTTTCCCATAGTTCACTTGTCAGGTTTTATTCTATACTTAGTATTATACACAGCCATAGGAATTATTTTAGGAATTATTTCAAATTTAAAAATAAATAAAATAG
>MNVX01000024.1 GCA_001872185.1 Candidatus Pacearchaeota archaeon CG1_02_32_21
TCATCTACACCTATTGTTTCAAATGTAAAATAATATCTATCTCCAATCTTTCTAAGAACATCTTTAAAATAATTTACAATGTTATCATCTAAAAATAAATCTTTGCGATATTTTATACAAAACATCAAATGATATTTTATTGCATATACTTTATGACAAGAATGTTGTAAATGTTCATACATACCAAAAAGAGATGATATCAGTTTATAGTTTTTACCCAGCCACAGCAAGCTGTGGGGATTTCTTTTTAATTAAAGCTATTCTTAAAAGAGTATCTTCTGAATTTATAGAAATTCTTTCTTCTTCAAGTGTTTTGGAATCTAAAGCTTTTCTAAATTGATAACCCCAATTAATCCCTTTAAATAATTCAGCTTTTCTTACAGTATCTTCAAAAATTAAATCTGAAACTTCTGATATAGAAACTCTATACCTTTCAAAAATATTTTTTATTGTTTGGGAGTCAGGATACCCAGAAAAACGTAATTTTTCTAATGTCTGCTCATCTAAAAAAGTTAATCCCCTATCAGAAGTATTTTTGTTAATCTTTAACAAATCTGATCTAAACACCATTGAAAAACTAACTGCTTCTAACACATCTTCTAATTTTTTCGCAGTAATTTTACCTCTTTCAAATAATCTATTTAGACCAATTTTTACTCTAGGCTGATATGAATCATCCATTTCAGAACCGCTAAAAGCTCTGTCTAATTTATCATGCCAATAAATAAACAAAAAATCTCTTGAGCCACCACCACAGTACTTTATGTTTATAGCACCATTTCTAACCCTTTGTCTAAAATATTGATTAAAATAAAATCTATTAAAAAAGAAGTTTCTGAGTTGCCTGTCTATTGAATCGTATCTTTTTTTCTTCTCTCCTAATTCATCCCTTACACTTTCATCTCCAATTAAAAATCTTGTTTCTAAAACTTGGTTTCCTTCAACTAAACTATTTTGAAGATATGTGTCTATGTCTTGATAATTTCCCCAATTAGTAAGGTCTACTTTAGAAAAATCAAAATATTCTAACCTTTTCTTTAATTTCTCTCTAAATTCTTTAGTTTGAGGTGTTCTTTCTCTTTCAGCTAAGAATATATCTGCGTCGGAATCACCTCCGATTAGTTCTATTCTCCCAGGAGAGCCATAAGCAAAAACAGCTAAACCTGGAGTGTTTTCTGCCCCATAAATTTCTTTAGCAGTTATCTCATAAACTCCTTTAACAATTCTATCAAAATTTGCAGTTTCTCCTATTACTCTTCCAAATCCATCAATTCTTTGGCCTTCAAAAAATAATGTTTCCATTATAAATTTAATCTTATTTTTAATTCTTCAAATATTTCTTCTTCAGTTCTTCCAGAATCTATAAGATGAAATTCTAAGTGACTTTTTAGTAATTGAATATACAATTCTCTTCGCTTAGATATCTCTTCAAGAGTTTCATTAATTGAAGGAATTGTATATTTACTTTGTTGTAATCTTCTCTTGCCTATTCTTTCAATAGCCAACTTTGGAGAACAAAGAAAAATAGCTCCTCTTTCTGGTTTTATTGCTCCTTCTTCAAGATTAATTTCAACTATTTCAGCACAAGAAAGTTCGTCATTAGACTGATAAACTCCAGAAGTGTATAAACTTCTGTCAAATATCAAATAATCTTTCTCATCTAACAATGGATAAAAGTGTTCCTTATGTGTTTCTGCTCTTGCTTTAGCAAATCTTAAAACATCTTTTTTGGAAAAGGTTTGATTTGCTCCGTTATTATGCCAGTTTAAAACAACTTCTTTAAATGGAGAATAATGCTTTTCGTTTATTATTAAATATCCATAATTTTTTTCAGTTAAATACTCCTCAACTTTTCTAGCTTGGGTAGTCTTTCCTGCCCCAGTTATTCCTTCTAAACAAATCACTTTTGCCATAAAAAAAGATTGTTTTGAGGCTATATAAAATTTATTATTGTAACCACTTAATAATGGCATTTAATAAATAAAGTGTAATTAATTACCTTACCACATCAGAAGCATAGTAACTCAAAATAAAAGGAATTATTTCTCTTGCAGTATGCTCTAAATCATGAAGCAATACAATATCGCCTGCTTCTATGTTTAAACACCTTTCTTTTACACCATCAATAGTTAACACATTTCCTATTTCATAATCCTTTGTATCAACATTCCATCTAACAACTTTATATCCATTATTTGCAATAACCCCTTGATGTGCTTCTGCGCCGAAAGGAAATCTAAATAATTTTGGATTATACCTTCCTGCGTCTTTATAAGCCTGTTCAAGTATTTCATGTGTAGCTTGAACTTGAGCTTGTGCCTCTTCCTCGGATATTTCCTTAAAATTCGGATGGTAATAAGAGTGATTTCCTATCAAATGGCCTTCATTCAATGCTCTGACTAGTAACGAATATCCATAATCATTCTCACAATTTTCACCTAAAACAAAAAAAGTAGCTCTATCTCCTGTTTCTGCAAATAAATCTAACATTTCTTCCATATAATCTTTTGGTCCATCATCAATTGTCATATAAATTTTATTTTGAGCAATAGGCTGTTGGTTTGCAAGGCAACTGCTTGACAAGCCAGCTACAATTCCAGCTGCACCTAATGATGCTAAAAATTCTCTTCTTGATAATCTTGTTTTCATAATTTTTAAGAATAAATATTATTTATAAACCTTAGCATATAAATCTTTTTAAATATTTCAACTTTTCTGAATTTATGCCAGAAATAGAGTATGAAAAAAGAAGAATTTTTTATCAAATGCCTTGTGGAATCTATTTTGACGGGGAAATAACTGGAAGAATAAATGGTGGAGTAATTCCAAAATTTCAAGAGATAGACCCTGTAAAGATGGTTGATAATTTTGGTAAAGAAAAGATAATGGCTATGAAAAGACATGCAGAAAGACAATTAAGTGGAATTGCTCAGCAAGATACAGAAGAGGTAAGAAAAGCTCTTAGAAATACTATTGACTTAACAACAAAATTACTGGAAGTCCCTCAGGAATAAGTATTCTTAACAGCCTTATTATAAAACATTTATAAACAATAAATCCTTTAGTTTTATTAATGAAAAATAAAAGAAGTGTATTAGTATTATTTATCTTTTTATTAACATTTTTATCGATATTTTTATTCTCTTTTTCCCTTATTAATGCATACAACTGGCGGGAGCAGTATGTTATTGACAGCTCCAGAGCTTATTTTGTTGAGCAAGATGGGGATTTTCATAGTGTCAAGATAACCAATGCTATTGATGATCCTACTGGAACTATGCAAACTTCAAAAGTTGAATATATAGATCCAAGTGGAAATGTTAATACTTTAGAAATTTCTGCTCCTTATGTGCAGAAAAATGGACAGGGTAATTTTGACTGTTATTGGCTTCCTATTGGACCAGATTCTCATATAAGGGAGTACGAAACTTTTACAAACCCTTCAATTTACTCTGATGAAAATGGGGAAATAAGAATTGTTTTTTCAAAAATTCTGGCTACCAGAGACAGCGCATGCCCAAGAATATTTGGCACTCCAGATGATGAAGTAAGGATTAAGGGTTCAACTTCAGACAACCAGTTTTTTGTACAAATTCCAAGCGGAGGGGGATTATTGACAACTGAAACAAATATTTATCCTGATGAAAGATGCATAAACAGGTTTGACATAAGCTCCCAGACTCAGAGGGTTGTAGTTGATGATAAACAAAGAACTTTTGTAACATTTGTTAAGCAAAATTCGTTTACTTTATCAAACTGTGATGCTTATTTAGATGATTATGAAACAGATTATAAAAAAGATGCCAACTATCAAACAGATGCCCACTATCAAACATTAATAAGAGAAAATTTCCAAAAGAAATTTGATGATGGTATTGGAATAGAAATTTGCAATGTCCATATGGCCGATCAATTCATGGTAGATATTCCTCAATATTGCAGAACTGCACTTTCTGGATTGAATAATAAATTTCCCACCCTTATTATTAATAAAGAAAATAAAGGATTTCCTTCAGACAATTATGACACTTATTTAATATATGTCAAGCAAAATGAAAATATTTTTAATAATCCTCTTTCTTATGACATTAGTTATTTAACTTACAGGGGTGTTAATCCAGATGTTTCCTCTGACTATCCAAAACTGGTTGCTGGAGTTGTTAATATTGCAAACCTTCCCAAAGATGTTGTTATTGAAAGTCTGTCCGGAGCTGTTGACCCAACTACTAAAAAACCAGGAGTAATATTTTACGACCCTATTGCCAATAAAGTGTCTGTTATTCACTACCAGAATAATCAATGGAAAATAACGGTTGTGGAAGACAGGCCTTTTGAAACAGGAGAGTATCCTATGCCTGGAATGAGAAGCCCTAATTTAGAGTTTGATTCAGGAGGAGGAATTCATGTTTCATATGTTGTTAATAATGGGGATTTAAGATATGGTTACTTACATCCCGGCTCTAGTACATTTGAACTGCAAACAGTAAACGGCCCTGCTATAACAAGTGCTATTGACACAGAACATTCTACTTTTATTTCAAGAGATGACAATAACTATCCTCACATATACTTAAATGGCAGGCATTACAGTATAGTTGAACTAGAAATTTGTAATAATGGAATTGATGATAATGCTAACACATATACAGACTGTGATGATTTTGGATGTTATGAACATCCCTCATGTCTTCAAGCTCCTGTTTGTGGAGATGGAATTTTAAGCACAGGAGAGCAGTGTGATGATGGAAATAAAGTAAATGGAGATGGATGCAGTTCAACTTGCACATTAGAATTGCCTGAAAACTGTGGTAATGGAGTTGTTGAAAGTGGGGAAACTTGTGATACTGGATTAGCAGATCCTTTTGAAGGTAAAACATGCAGTGATTTTGATTCTTTTACAGGAGGTAGTCTAAGTTGTAGTTCTAGTTGCCAGATTAATACTAATTCCTGTACTGGTGGAACAAGTGGAACATGTGGAAATGGTGCTGTTAATACAGGCGAGACATGTGATGGAACAGAATTTAATGGATTGACATGCAGTGATTTTGATAATTTTAATGATGTTAATAGTTTAAGCTGTGATTCTGTAAGCTGTTTAATTGACACAAGTTCTTGTACAGGTGGAACATTTGTTTGTGGTAATGGAATTGTTGAAAGCGTAGAAGAGTGTGATGATGGAAATAATTTTAATGGAGATGGATGCTCAGGCAGTTGTTTATTGGAAGACGGAGCAAGCTGTAATAATAATGGTGCAAAAGAAACCGGCGAATATTGTGATGGCAGTGATGGACTTAATCCACCTGCCTGCCAGGATTTGGGCTATGATGGGGGAAATTTAGGGTGCACTAATTTATGCGGTTATGATGTAAGTGAATGTTCTATATGTGGAAATAATATATGTGAAACAGGAGAAACATCAACTAATTGTGCACAAGACTGCATAGTTGGTGTTGGAGAGGTAAGTTGTGCACAATACACAACTGAATCCTCCTGCAATAATGGTATATTAACTAATGAAATAAATAACACTATAGAAGCTATGAACCCCCAATTTCAAAGCGGTTTTTGTGGAGACCCATCTTTAACTTTTGAGCCAGATATAGAGGGCCAGTCGTATTCTAGTGAAGCTTGTGGAGATTACTTTTCGTGTAAATGTAAATGGTTTGTAGATGACCAAAACCCCTCAGGTATTTGTGATGGAATTACAAAAATAAAAAGAAACAATCAAAATGATTGTGGAACTAATGAGCTAAAT
Organism: Candidatus Pacearchaeota archaeon CG1_02_32_21; assembly: GCA_001872185.1. Classification (GTDB taxonomy): domain Archaea; phylum Nanobdellota; class Nanobdellia; order Pacearchaeales; family GW2011-AR1; genus JACPLR01. The sequence goes on from MNVX01000024.1 coordinate 5,756, forward strand.
GACTATTTCTGCCGAACAAGCGGTAGTGGAGTTATAGGCAGTTGCACTGCAGGAAATGAGTATACTTTAACCTGGACAGCCCAGGCATATGATTCGAATGGGAACCTTATAACAACTCCATTCGAATGGTGCCAGTCAGGAACCAAGAACTTCCCGTGCCCTTCATCTTCTAAAGTACCTTTCTTCAATACACTAAATCTTATTATAGCCCTGGTGTTCATAGGAGTAGTATATTATTTGTATTACTTATTAATAAATAAAAAGAAAAAATTAAGAGAACAGAAAAGGAAATAATTAAATGAACCTTTTAGAAAAGTTACCAAATGAACCTTTTAGAAAAAGGTTTCCAAAACGAGAGGAAAATAAGAAAACGGAATAATTAAAAATAAACCTTTAGGAAAGGTTTCCAAAACGAGAGGAAAATAAGAAAACGGAATAATTAAAAACAGAAAATTCTTATTTAAATTATGGATAAAAGAGGGATTGCTAAGATATCTTGTATTTTTTTATTAGTAGTGTTATTTATAGGGTTAGTTATGGGAGCTATCGGAAATCCTGGTGGAGGTATAGAAAGCTCATATTCTCTTGGAGAAAAAATAAAAGGTTTTGTAAATATTAGCTTAGAGAGCAAAAATACTAACTCTAAGTTTGAAGATAGTTTTGGGAATAGTATTAGCTTAATAGATGTTTTAAAAAAAAGAAGTTATAATTATTCTTGCAACCCAGCAAATTGCGAATCTGGCTATACAACAAGCGGTAATGAAGAATCTCAGAAAACAGTTCCTATTAGTGGAGATAAATTTATAGGTTTAAAATTAAACGGGGCAAATTTGCATGTTAGCTCTGCCTCTTTAGGATTTTCGAGCAATGCTGGTAGCTCTTGCAACAGCCAGCTTAGTCTAGATGTTTTGGACGATGGAAAAATTAACTGGGAAAATCCAAAATATACAAATGATGCTTGCGGTAGTGAACTAAAATCGAGTTGTTATAATACCTTTAGTGAATGGGCTTCGATTGATAATAATGAGCTTTACTGTGAGCAGATAAATCTTCCAAAAGCTCCTGCATTTGAATTAAAAACTAAATTAAAATATTCTGGCAGCAGTTTCAATAATGGAGATATAAAGGCATTTATATGGAATAATGGTGGCTTTATTGCTGAATGTAATTTAACACAGCCAACAAGCTCTGGAAGTGATGTTTCATGTAATGCTGCGTATTCAAATAAGGATGCGGGAAATAGTTATGTTTGCATTAAAAAAGAATCCTCTGCTGCTTCGGGATATCAATTAAATTACAGGACAACTGGAAGTTTTTGCGGGGCTCCAGGAGTACCTTCTAGTTCAACACAACATGTTGCAGATTACAACATCATTGCAAGTGCTAAAAAATACGACACTCTTGGAAGTTTTAACTTAGACGAGCAAAATTACAGCAAACAGAATGATGGTGACTCTTTAACCCAAGGCCTTGATATTTACATCACTGAAAATTACAATAGGGATTGCTCTTCGGGTTGTGTTATTCCTATAAAACTATCTGGAGTTTCACAAGATTTAACAGTAAATAATATAAACTTAGAATATACTTCTGATGGAGCTCCTGGGGGAGCAAGTAAAAATACAATATTTGAAGTATCCAAGTCTCCTGCAACAGTTTCGTCTGGATTTCTTAAAATAGATTTATCTGACTTAAGTTTTAGAGTTCCAAATCAGCAGGGAGAAAAAACTTTCACCCTGAATTTAGATGGTGTTAAGATAATCGAAAGCAAAATAAATATAACTGGAGAAAGAAAATTGCAAATATTGCAAATATACCCTAGAATTATTGCAGTAGCACAGCCAACTACATTCATGGTATTTACTGAATCTGATGCAAACAATACAAACATAGAATATAAATGGAATTTTGGAGACAACACTGGAGATAAAACCAGCACATCTAATAAGGTAAGCCATACATACTCTTCTCTTGGAAATTATAGTGTTAGTGTTAAAGCTATTGAAAAGGGACAGGAAATTGATTCAAAAACATTTATAGTTGATGCAATTTCCCCAAAAGAGGCTATAAATGAGACAATTGCGGACTATAAGAAAAGACTTGAGTTATTGACAAACCAGGCAAATAATCTATCTGCATTATACCAGCCAGCATTAAGAGAGTTAATAGATCTTCAGGAGGTAAATTCAGAACTTTCTTCAATTGAAACAGAGTATAGGCAACTTATAGCCAGGGGAGACACTTCTGATTCAGAGTATGTAACTCTTATGAAAACTCTGGCTGATTTCAACATGCCTATATCAATACAAAACAGGCAGGTAACTATAATCCCCTTTATTAATAATCCTGAAAACATAGAGCTGCAGGAAATTAAGGATTTATTTTTTGATGAAGACTACATAGAAGGATATGATGAGGAGTACAAATCAGCATTGCTTAGCTGGGACTTTAATAATATTGACGTAACTATTGAGCATAAAATTTTATCTGTTTATTTTACAAACTCCGTTGAAGATATAATAAGTGAGTTTAAAATAAAAATTGATCCAAAGTCTTCATTAGGATATGATGGATATCTAGTAATAAAAGAAGACAGCAGCAATTTAGTATTTAATGAAAATTATGACAAAGAGGAAAAATTTGGATTAACGGGAATAAAAGTAAGTTTAGATAATTCTCAGAACATAGTGTTTGCTGTTAAAGGAGGAGTTGATGTATTTGAGCTTCCGATGTATATATCTCCTCCATTAAAAGAGCTTAGTATTGATACTAGTACAGATGTTTCAGAGCCAAAAGGATTTGGATGGGGCAAGTTTATTTTTGGAATGTTTATGCTTTTGATAATTACTCTTGTTATTTATATATTTTTACAAGAATGGTACAAGCACAATTACGAGGTACATTTGTTCAAAAATAAACACGATCTGTATAATCTTATGAATTTCATACAAAATGCAAGAAGACAGGGTTTAAGTGATGACGATATAAAGAAAAAATTAAAGGGCACTAAATGGAGTGGCGAGCAAATAACTTACGCTATGAACAGGCTTGATGGCAAAAGAGTTGGAATGTGGGAAATACCTATTTTTAAGTTCTGGCAAAAAAGAAAAATGGAGAGAGAAATTATTAAAAACGCCCAGCCAAGGAGAGTAATATAATAACAAGATTTTTAAAATTTATTGAGTTTACTATTGGGTTCCTTGGATTGATAAAACTTGATTTTTTACAGTTGATGTAGCAATAATGATCTTTTTGGTTTTTTTATAATTTTTATTTTTATCAAAGAATTGATAGAATTTTTTTCCAATATCTTTAGAAGAAAAAAGTAGCACTAACCCCAATGATTTTTATTTTTTATATGCCCATTTCCCATGAAATATTTAGGAACTATTACTTTAAAATATATATAGACTCCAATAATTAAAATTATACCTACGATTATCCCCATTAGATCAACTGATTTGCCAAGGAGGAAATATCTTGCTCCTGAAATTATAAGCATTAGTATTATTAATTTTAATAAAATGGTTTTTGAAAATCCCTTTGGAGATTTTTTATTGTTTCTTGTAAATAACCAGAAACAAATCCCGCTAACTCCAATCGAGATAAATGATAAAGAGACTACCCAGAATCCGAGTATTAACCAAGCTTCTCCAATAATAATTAAGATAATGTATACGCTAAGTGGAAGATAACTTTTGTTAGTCACGTTTTATTTGATTATGTGTTTTCTGTGATTTGTACGAGTAATATAGCAAAATAAAACTAAAAAATAGAATAGTTAATGTAACAATTAGTGCATTTATTGAAAAATTAAATAATACCATTATCAATAATGCTATTCCTATCAATAGGAAGATTCCTCCAACAGCATAACCCACCCCTATGAACTTGTAATCTAATTTTTTATCCTTAAAGTTGAAAATGCTAATTGAGATTAATACTATCAATATTGTTGAAATAATTGTTGCAATGATTAAATGATTTCTTAATTTTAGGAAGAACACTGGAATAATCATGAAGGTAATTCCTATTTTAAGTAAAATAGCTAATTTATTTAAATTATCCATATTAATTAGTGATTTGTAAAGTTTTTAAATTTTATTTTAGTATACAAAAAGGCCATAATAAGAAACTTTATTAATCTTAAGTTTTCCTAATATTACATGAAAAAGATATTATCATTTGTTGGAGGAATAGTAATATTACTAATCTCTGGGTATATATTTGGAATTATAACTGAGAACAATTTTTTAATAGGTATTGTGCTTTTTATTGCAGGTTCTTTTTATTTAATTTGGTCTTTTTCAAAAAATATTGGTTGGTTTAAAGAACATAAAAGTTTTATAAAATTAATACTCTTATTTTTCTCTAAGTTTACTGGATTTATCCTCGGTTTTTTTGATGTAATAAATGTATATGGAATAAAAGATCATTATAAGTTTACGATAATTTTATTCATCCTTTTTTTATATGCTTTAATAATTGGGCTTAAAGAGGTATATAATTTAATAAAGCATAAAAATTAATCTGTGGTCTAAGCATACCAAAACAATTATAAATAAATATATATTAATTATTTTATAAAA
>MNVX01000026.1 GCA_001872185.1 Candidatus Pacearchaeota archaeon CG1_02_32_21
AATCTTCAAAAAATTTCCTGAGATTGAAAAGGATTTATGGGGAGGGGAATTTTGGAATGATGGAGGTTATATTGGAACAGTTGGAGAAGGTGTGAATGCCGATATTATTAGAAATTATATTAGAAAACAAGGAAGAAATACAGAGCAGTTAAAATTAAGTGATTTTTAGTTCGTCGTTTGGAAGCCCCACAGCTTGCTGTGATTGGGAGGATTCACTTTGGGGAGCAAGTGAAAGTGGACAAAATAATTTATTTAATTACCTTGCAAATAAGTATAAAAAAAGTGAAGATTGGGATACCATTTGTTCAATTGTTTGTAGCCCCCTTTGTTCTTCAGAAGTATTAGGTTATTTTGGTAAAGGAATAGCAAAAGAAAAGGGTTATGGGTATATACTTAGAGTAATAGCAAGAAATAGGAATGTAGGAATAGAAACATTGAGAAACATTGCTGAGGATAGTAATTTGGAAAAAAGGTATAAGGAAGTAGCTATTGCAGGATTGAATTTTGACAATTCAGCTGCAAATAATCAGGTTTAAATACTAAAAAGAGAATAACAAAATATGATAAAAGTCATAGTGTTTGATTTAGGAAGCGTAATCTTTAAAGAGGATTGGGAAGGGTTAAATGAAGAATTTATCAAAAAGTTCGGTGTGTCTACTTTGATGAGGAGCAGTTATGGCCAAGAAATTCAGAATGTTTATGATGATGCTTTAACAGGCAAAAAGAGCATGGCAGATGTTTTTAATGAAATCTGTAAAACCAAAGGATTGAATTTAAGCATAAATGAACTTTGTATTTTTTATAAAGAAGCATACCAAAGAAATAAAGAACTAAATAAGGAAATTATAGAATTAATAAAGAAACTAAAGAAAAAATTTAAAGTTGTCTGCTTCACAGACACTAATAATTTGCATTTTGAGGCACATCAAGAGCAGGGTATTTTAGATTTGTTTGATAAGAAATTTGGCTCACATCAGATAGGGATGAGAAAAAATAACCCAGAGGCATTTAAGGTTATATTAAAAAAATTAAATGTAGGACCAGATCAGGTATTGTTTATTGATGACAATATAAAGAATATAGAAAATGCTAAGTCTCTTGGAATAAACACTATCCACTTTGAGGATAATGTCCAATTAATAAAAGATCTAAATAAATTTGTAAAGTAATACAAATACTATCCTTTTATCACAACTACAGGTTTTAGTTTAGCAACAATTTTTCCAATTCCAAGCTCATCACTGACTTTAACAACTTCATCAACATCTTTGTAAACTTCAGGAGCTTCTTCAACAAATCCTTTTAAACTGCCAGCAGTTAATGTAATGTTTTTTTCCTCCATTTCTTCCAGTATTTTTTCCCTGTTGAGTTTTCTTAATGCTTCACTTCTGCTCATAACTCTTCCAGCTCCATGTGCTGTGCTGGAAAAAGATAATTTTTCAGCCTCGCTAGTGCCAACTAAAACATAACTTGCTGTTCCCATACTTCCTGGAATTAATACTGGTTGTCCGACGCTAGAATATTTTTTAGGAATTTCTTTTCTTCCAGATCCTAAACTTCTCGTAGCCCCTTTTCTATGGATGCATAATTTTATTTTTTTACCATTTATTTCATGTTCTTCAAACTTGGCAATATTATGGCAGACATCATAAACAACATCTGCTTTAAATTTTGGGAAAAGTTCTTTTAAGCATTTTCTGACTAAATGAGTTATAACCTGCTTGTTGCAAAATGCAAAATTTGCTGCAGCACACATTGCTTTATAGTATTCTTTTCCAACCTCGGAATTGATAGGAGCATAAGTTAATTGTCTATCAGGAAGATTTTCATGACCGTATATATCATCCATTTTTTTTATATAATCGCTGGCAACTTGATGTCCTAACCCTCTTGAACCACAATGAATCATAATAACTGCCTGATTTTCTTTTAAGCCAAAAATTTCAGCTGTTTTTTCATCAAATATTTCATCAACATATTGTATTTCTAGAAAATGATTTCCACTTCCAATACTTCCTAACTGATTTATGCCTCTTGAAATAGCTGCCTGTGACACAAATTTTGAATCAGCCTCTTCCATACATCCATTTTCTTCACAATATTCTAAATCTTCCTCTTCCCCAAGGTCTTTTTCAACAGCCCATTTCGCACCTTTTTCAAGTATTTCCTGTAGGTCTGATTTTGTAAGCTTTATCTTAGTTCCCTTTCCAATTCCAGAAGGTACTGCTTTATACAACGCTTTTGAAATCTCTTTTCTTTTATCAGTTATATCTTCTTTCATTAAATTAGTTCTCAAAAGACGAACAGAACAGTTTATATCATACCCAATTTCACCTGGCGAGACAACTCCTTTATCAACATCATAAGCTGCAACACCTCCGATACATGCCCCATACCCTTGGTGAGCGTCTGGAAGGACAATAATATTTTTAACAACTCCTTGAAGCATAGACATATTTTGTGCTTGTTGCAAAGTAGAGTCTTTTTTTATAAAATCTAAAATTTTCTTACTTGCATATATAATTACTGGAACATTCATCTTCCCTGATTTTTCAATTTTCCATGTAAAATTGTCTATTTTTTTAAGTTCAACCATTTTCTCTGTTCTTTATTTAAAAGATTATTATCTATTAACTTTTTAAGTTCTTCTCTTCTATTTATATTAAGTTCGAAGTAAATAGTACCTATGCCATTTTTTCTTTTATTGATCTTACATTCAATATTAAATAATTTGTTTAATTCATTTTTTAAATTAATTAAATTATCTTCTTTATTGGAAATTAATCTAAATATTCTATTACTTTTATTTATTCTACCATTATTGAAAATAAGTTTTCTAATAAAATTTACTAACTTATCTTTTTCTGTAGGAAAGTTCCAATAGTAATTAATAAAATCATTTATAGACTCATTAAGCTTGTTATTTTTATCAGGATGTAAAAATCCTATATTTTTGCTGAAATTAACTAAATTATCCTTGCCGAAAATCATCAATGAAAATATATTTCTATCATTCCTTTTTTTAATCTTTGATTTTATTCCTAATTTTTCCAGAGAATTTTTTATTTGTATTAATCCATGTTCATTAACACTATCCAGTCCGATGTGTCTATTTTTATGACTTTTACAAGTAACCCAACCATCACAATCATAGTAAGATTTTAACCATAATTTAGACAAATTTTCATCCATTTCTGGCATCTTCCAATGCCAAGAGTAAAATGATCCGAAACTGTTAGTTAATTTTTCATAAATCTGTTTTGACCCTATCCTACATCTTTCTCCCAAAACTAGATGTGGTTTTATTCCAAATATTTTTTCAAATTTTATTTGAAAATCTTTTAATAATACTTCATTTGTGTTTCTGAAACCTATATGATAATAATTAAATTTTTGATCTTTAGGATTTTTTATAACATATCCATCTGCGCATAGATAAGCATGAACAGAAGCAAGGTTTGCATCTAGTTTCATAGAAAAATTAGTAATTTATGCTATTTAAATTTTACCTTATGCTTATCAGGTAGTTTATTTTTTTCTCAGGAGTAAGTATATTATTCCAATAGCAAGTATACTTAATATAAAGTTAAATAATCCGAAAAATGGAACTTTGCTTGTTGATGGGCAGGGGAATGTTTTAATTCCTCCACTGCAAAATATGCTATTTTCTTCTGTAACCACCTCTCCAACAGAATCAATGACCTGGCCTGTCCAGCTTATTTCATAAGTGTTATCAGTACTGCATTTATTCGTAACCTCTGTTGTCTGGGTTTTACAATAAGTTATATATGGGTCATCGCTGGAGCATTCTTCTATAAGAAAAAAACTTTGGCACTTGTTTGCTACATTATCCCATCTGCATTCACAAGGACCACTTAATATTGCACACTTTCCATCTTTGCTAACTTCTTTTGGAGAATTGCAGAAATCTCCAGGACTTGTGCCGATAATCCCTTTACCAAGGTTTTCTATAGAACTTTTTATACTTGTAGGATTGAAATTTTCACAGTTTGTTTTAGTTTTGTAGTCTCCGCATGAAGTAATAGCTATCGCCAGTTCACATTTTTGAGTGGTTGTATTGCACTGGAATCCAGAAGGGCAACAAGTGTTTTGTGCTACACCTCCTTCTGTTATCCCATCTGCTTTAAAGCAGGAATTGCTTGCGTTAATTATCTGGTTATCTTCAATCCATCTTGCTTCTCCATCCCGGATACTGCAGATAGTATTGCCCCCAGAATTAAATTCTGTGCTTGTAGGGTCAGACCAGTCTATAATTGCGATTACAAATGGCATTCCTAATATTATGAATAACAATGCTACTGCTGTTAGTGATATTTTTTTCATTTCATCCTCTTTAACTTGTGCTTTCATAACCAACCATCAAAGTTGCTGTGTGATTTCCTTCTGCAAAAAATGTCCTGTCAAATGCAACTACATCAGTATAATTAAAGTTCCATGTTCCCATAATACTTTTATCATCCGCATTTCCCTTTCCCCTGTCAAATGTCCAGTTAAACCAGAACAAATAGCTCCCAAGTGTTTCATTTAAGTCTATTCTTCCAGGTTTTGCAAAGCTGTAACAAATTAATTGGCTGTTTGGTATTATATAGCACTCTTTTCCAGCAGGACATGAGTTTCCGCATTGAGAAATGAAACTTTGATTACCATTAAAGCTGACAGGAGTGCTGCTTGGTATTACTTGTCCAAATTCAGGTTCGCTTATTATTGCAAATTTATTTAGTCCATTACTATATACCAATATATCCACATGATCATTTGAAGTTTGGCCTGAATTCTGTTTTTTTGCATTTGCATTTATTGTATAATGGGCCTGTTCAGTATATATGTGTTTGATATTGCATTTGCCCTTTGAAATACATGATATTATACTTGTTGAATTTCCATCTCCAAAATTCCATATAATGTCTACATCACTTCCAAGAGAAGAAGAATTTGCTATTTCAACCTCAAAATCTATAACTTGAGATGTTGTGAAATTTTCCCACATTTTAGGTTTTGATATGCTTATACTTAATGATGCATTTCCACCCACAGATGATGTGGTGCAGCATATGTTTTTTCCATAGTTATTTGATTTTAAAAGTGAGAGGTGTGCATCTTCATAATCAGATAGCCCGACAATTCTTTTTTCCCCAATGCTTGAATTGCATTCTCCTTCAACAACTCTGCAGGACAAGTCTCCATAACAAACAGGAACCTCTCCAGAATTTATTGCCATGCCTGGAGCTTTAGCATGAGCATTTTTTCCAGCTGAAAGAATAAGAACAAGGTTTGAAGAATCATTTTTGCAGACGCTTGGATTAGGTCCGGTATACTGGCGGTTAAACACTGAATTGTAGCAAACACTTACACTGTGATTGCTTTGATCAGGAGTGCCTGCATGGGCATTGGTTAATTTTGAAAGGGTCAATATTGCTTGGCTATCACTGCATGTTCCAGCAGAATCAGAATCATTGCTTGACTGAGCAAGAACCCCGATTATTCCAAATACAATAACTAATAAAGAAACAGTAGCTAAAAAATAAATACCTCTCTTTTTCATTAGATTAAACTAGTGAAATATCTTTATAAAATTATCTTTTATTTAGTATATTAAAAGGAAAGTTTGATAAAGAAAACCTTGGCTCTTAAAAGGAAAGTTTGATAAAGAAAACCTTGGCTCTTAAAAGGAAAGTTT
>MNVX01000023.1 GCA_001872185.1 Candidatus Pacearchaeota archaeon CG1_02_32_21
CTTTGAGAAACAGAGACGGGTTTATTTATAAAGTAAAAGAACTATTGGAGAATAGAAATGAGTGTGTTAAAATGGGGAAAAAAGCAAATAAAAGAGCAAAGAACTTTGATTGGGATTTGATAGCCCAAGAGACAATAAAATATTACCAAGAGGTAAACAAATGAACGGAGACATTATTTATCCTTCCTTATTGATAATCTCAGGAGTTCTGCTGTCCTCCATAGTAATAATTATTCTCACAGGATTTTTCAATAAGATTATAAAATTATTTGAACTTTATCCAGAATCAAGAGGGGTATTAAACCTTTCTCTAAAGTTTATATCCTGGTTCTCTGGTCTAATTATCTTCCTGATATTTTCAAGATTAGCATTAAAAATGTGGAGTTTAGATTTTACAACAAAACTCATTGAAGAGGTCATAAGAGCTTCTCCAAAATATGTTTTAGCATTGCTTATTATTCTTTGTGGTTTTTATGTTTCAAGAATAATTAGAGAAAAGTCAAAAGATTATAGCTTTGAGTTTAAAAACAGGATGCTTCTTGTTATAGATTTTATTGTCCATATGACATTTATATTTACTGCTTTATATTCTATAGGTGTAAATATGCTATTCTTCTTGGAGTTCTATAAAGTTATACTTTGGATTATCGGAGCGATTGTTGTATTAGTTATCAGCATGACTATAGGTATTCCTCTTGGAATGAGCATATATGAAAGCATGAAAAAAGAGAAGAGAGCAAGTAAAAAAGCAAAATGATTGACGTATAGTTACAAACTCAAAATTAAAATTATTCCTAAGGTATTTAGTATGAAACTTATAATTGCTAAAACCTTAAAATTAATCTTTGTAAGACCTGCTAACATGATTACTCCAGCTTCATCAGGTAATGGTGATGCAATTAGAATTCCTGCAAGAGCATACATAAGATAGACTTTAATCTTTTCTCCAATGCTCTTTTGAATTAATCTCTTAATATTTTTGAGTGTCTTGGTATTTCTTAATCTGTTAAATTCATCTATAAATGAAAATTTTATTAATTTGAATATTAACAAATCTGAGATTAAAGCACCAAGTCCTCCGATGATTCCAGCTATCCAAATATTTGAAGGGTTTAATGATATAAATAAACCAACAGAAAAGGGTGCAGTAAATCCAAATGCAAAAAGAATCCCTCCAATAAATATCCCTAAATAGCCAAGACCTCCTAAATGTGAAAGATAATCTGAGATTGAAGGATTTCTAAATATAAAGTATGATAAAACTATCATAACCAACAAAAGAAAAATCTTTGGATACTTAAATTTGAAGAGCTTTTTCATTAAACTAATTTCCCCCTTTATATCTTAAATAATGTCTAATTTATAAAACCTATTCAAACTACCTCTACAAAACTAAAAACAAAAAAGCCCGCCCTCCATTCGCCCTGATAAAAAATTAAAAATTTCAACAAAATGTATCAGTTTAGTTTTGTTGCTCAGAAGAAAGTTCTTTCTTTTTCTCTTCCTTCTTTTTCTTCTCTTCTTCTGTTTGATTATCTGAAGATTCTTCAGATGTCTGTTCTTGTGTTTTATTTTCTTCTGCCATAAATTAACCTAAGAATGAGAGTATAAAAGTGTTTGCATCATTTACTGCGATTATTAAAAAAATGTTTAGAATCTATTTTCTCTCAGCTTTAACAGGTTCAAAATTTTCTATTAAGCTATTGTAAATACCATATGAATTGCAATTATCAATTGGACAAGAATAAGTTATTGCATAGAGATTATTATATTCAATTCCAAAAACCTGTAAACTGTTTCTTTTTACTCCTTCTGAAGTTCCAGTAAATTTGATTTTCTTTCCAATCAAATTTTTATTTTTCCAATCAATGTTTTCGGTTAATTCAAAATCAGGCATAATCTTTTTTGAATTTTCAATGCCTTGCTCTAATAAGTTTTCTAAAATATATTGATTGTTTTCTCCTAAGAATGTAACTGCAATAGAGATTACTTCTGCATTAACATCTTCCTGTGAAACATCCGGAGGAAGATAAAAATAAGTTGATGGAGGAATTTCAGATTCTTGCCAATCATTTTTTATTATTGCTCTAAAGTCTTTATGAATGGTTGTTGTTGATTCCCCAACATAATCATTAACTTCTTCTGGATTGGAATTTAGGTTAGTATCTGTATTTGATGTTCCAGGTTTATTATCTTGGTTAAGAAAATAAAACCCTCCGGCTAATATAATTACAATTAAAACGACTAGCCCAATTATTATCACGCTCTTTTTCATTAATAACACAATAAACTATTATATAAAAACCTATCTTCAAAAAGATTATTGCTTTGTAAACATAAGTATAGAAATGCTTGGAGATTAATTAGAAGAAATGCATATAAATTGATTTTTTGAATACCCTCATTTTTTATTCTTAATTAGAAGAAAGAGAACAATCATTATAAAAAATAATGCTGTCCCAGCATATGCAAGAAAATTCGTTTCAGGTTCAGGAAAAAAGAATAAGGTAATTAATCCTAGAATTATAACTATGGGGATTAGATAATTGATTTTCATTATCTATACTTAAAATTTCCTCCCTCTATTTTTATTGCTTTTCCATTAACAATTGCATCTGAAATTTTCTTTCGTGCTGACAAAACTAATCTGTGAAAAGTAGGCTGGGAAATATTCATTTTTTTAGCACATTCTTCTTGTTCCAATCCTTCTAAATCTTTCAATCTCACAGCTTCAAATTCATCTACTTGTAAAATTACTTCTTCTAATTCTACTAAAGGTATTCCTCTCGGTTTAAAATAGGTAACATTCGGCTCTAAGTTTACTCTTCTGCATCTATGTGGTCTTACCATCTATATCCATCTCCTTACTTTATTCTTATACTCTGAATATTTTTTACCAAATTTAATTTCCATATTTTTTTCTTCCATAGGGATAAAAAACCAATTTATTATTACAAAAAATATTATCGGAAAGATGAATGTTATTAAACTACCCATTAAAATTGCAATTCCAATTAAAATAATTAACATTCCTAGATACATAGGATTTCTTGATATATTATAAATTCCAATTAATACAAATTTATTAGGTGTTTTATATGGATTTTGCGTGGTATTATCTTTAATGAATAACGACCATGCCCAAATATTTAATATTGCTCCGATTAGGATTATTAATAATCCTGAGAAGGTATAAGGATAACTTATTATCTGTTTTATAGGAAAAATAAGATGCATTAAAATAATTAATACTATTCCTAAGTAAAAAAATGTAGGAGGCATAATTTTTTTTACCATATTAAACTTAATCATGCTCTTCAAATTTTTTATCCTGAATTGAATCGTTTTTTCTTATCCATTCTAAAAGCATTGCAACATGTTCTTTTTCTTCATCCCTGTTATGTTCAAGAATCTTTTTTAACTCTGTGTCTTTTGCATCTTCAATTCTTGTCTCATACCAGTTGATAGCTTCAAGTTCTTCAATTAAACTTTGCCTTGCTTTTTTCAAATCAGTATTCTCAACTTCTTTTGTATACACTTTGTAAATTCTCCTTTTGAATTTATATTCATAACAATATATAAATCTTACTTAAAAAAAATAAAAAAATAAAATTAACTCATTTCTTTTAATCTATTCTGGATTGCTTCTTTCTCAATTTCTATGTCTTTTAGGTCTGCTTCAAGGATTTTCTTTTCTTCGTCTTTTGTAAGAGTTACTGGTGTAACATATCTTGCTCTAAGCCCCATTCCTCTACCAAAGCCCCTGCTACATCCTCTTCGCATTCCGCCTCCGCAAGGTCCTAATCCTCTTCCAGTCATAGCACCCATTCCTTGAGGTCCTGTTCCGTCATTGTTTGGCATTTTATTTTCTCCCTTTTATTTGTTTTATTTAGTTATGAATATATATTCATAATAGTTTTTAAATGTTTCTATTGATAGTATAAACTTCTTTATATCCTAAATATAATCTTTTATATTTCGAGGTTTAACTCCCTTCCAGAGCACTTAACCAAATAGTTCACCACCATGAGGACAGGAAATTAAAGGTACATATGCATTGAAAATATCCCTAAAATATCCCCTTGCTATTCTTTAAGATTTCAAATAACAATTTGACCAAAGGTTTTAGATTTCCTCTAATTTGTGCAGATTCTAGTGCTTCATAATATTTATGTTTTATAGAATTGGGGATATTTATCATAGGTAAATTATTCTTATGTAATATAAAATTCATTAACAATCTTCCAGTTCTGCCATTTCCATCAACAAATGGATGCACTGTTTCAAATCCTGCATGGAAATAAGCTGAAACTATTAGCGGATGTAATTTTTCTTTATTTTTAGAGTACCAAAATAAAAGTGATTTTATTTCTTTTGGAACATCTTCTGGTTTTGGAGGAAGCCAATCTGTACCTCTTATATACACTTGCAAATTTCTAAAACACCCAATTTGGGTTTTTAATTCTTCTTTTAGAGTATCCTTGACAACAATTTTATGCAAATTACAGATAAATTCTTTAGTTACATCTCCGTTATAACTTAAGATAAAATCAAAAGCTTTTTTATGATTTAAAACCTCATTTATTTCTCTCATTGATTTTCTAGGGGTTATGCCTTCAAAGAGTAACTGTGCTGTCTCCTGTAATGTGAGCGTATTTCCTTCAATTGCAGTAGAATTATAAGTAAAATCAGAAGTAAAAACTTCATATCTATTCTCAAAACTTTTTTTTGGCTGTTTTTTATATTTTTCCTTTATATTTTCTAACTCTTTTATTTCTTGTTCTCTTAGCAAGTTATTTAGGTATAGTAATGTCTTATCTGCGTTTTTTCCCTTTTTTAAAATTTCTTTTTTATTTAAATCAACGCCCAGATAAACTCTTTCCTTGTTAACCTTTTTTCCCTTTCTTATAGATTTAACTCTGTAATAATACTTTTTTCCATTTTTTTCTTTTATTTCAGTATAGGGCATAATTTTTATACGTCTACACAGTATATAAATTTAACTGTTGTGTGGACGTGATTATAAGGAAGCTTAGTCAAAGGATTCAACTCCAAAACTTTTCTTTTTTGGGTTTGTCGTCGTTAAAAATGATGCCCCCACGAGATGTTTAACCTTAGGTTAAGGTTCTCACGAGTAAAATGAAGACTTTGTCGACGATAAGGTTTTTTCATGTTTTTAGTTAATGTTTTAAAATGGTTTTTGATTTTTTATAGCTGGTTCAACGCCCCCACGAGGAATTGAACCTCGATCACTTCGACCGCAACGAAGCATTCTATCCGTTAAACTATAAGGGCTCTAAAATAAGAATTACTTTTTATTTATCAAACTTTGCTTTTGATTTTTTATTTAGAATTAAGCCTGACTAAAATAATCCAATGGCGATAAAACATTATTATTCACAAGATATATAAATATAAAATACTATTTTAAATAATGAAACAGGTTATTAAAAACTTAAAAGAGTTGCATGGAGAGGAAACTGCCTTAGGGCATATGTATCTGAAGTCTTCCGAAGTTGCAAAAGGTGAAAATAAAACTGAAGTTGCAGATTTTTTGAGAAATTCTGCTAAAGAATGCAAAGCAAGAGCAAATGAAATTGAGATGATGATGAAAACTTTAGAATAAAAAATGTTTTTTCCGTCGATAAAATATTTTGTATAGAAATGTTTAAATAATATTTATTTCTAACAAACATACAAAAAATACAATAGGATGTATTAATAAAAAAGAGATATACAATATATTGTATGTTCGTACATTAAAATAATGCTATGAAATTGGTGGATAACATCAAGGAATTGGACAATATCAAGGAAGTTTATAAAAGAAACCAGGGGTGTCTTTTATTATGAAATGTCCTTACTGTGGGTATAAAGACACAAAGGTTACTGATAAAAGAGTATCACAGGGTGGAACAGGGATAAGAAGGAGGCGAGAGTGTCTTAACTCTAAATGTGAAAAAAGATTCACAACATATGAAAAAATCGAGCAGATTGAAAGATATGTTATAAAAAAAGATGGCCGAAGAGAGCCGTTTAACAAAGACAAGATTTACCTTGGCATTGTCAAAGCATGTGAGAAAAGAAATATTGGACATGATAAAATTGACAGCATAATAGCTGACATTGAAGAAAAAATACAAAACCAAAAGGAAATTCCAACAAATAAACTGGGCGAAATGGTTATGAAAAACTTAAAAAAAATTGACAAGGTGGCATACATAAGATTTGCATCTGTTTACAAGGACTTTGAAGACGTTGAAGACTTCAAAGATTTAGTGAGAGAGGTGAAATGATAAAATGAAACAAACTAGAAAAAGAAATCAAGTCTCCGCACCAACAATTATTGCTTTTGCTCATGAAGATGAACAAACGCCAAAGAAATGGGATTGGAAAAAAGAGCTCGAAACTAATGAGTATATTAGCCCGATTCAAAGGAGAATTATTGAAAGGCTACACAACCCAGATTTTAAACCATTCAGGCTAGACCATTCTTTTGTAGCAAAGTATGCAAAAAGAAGACCTAACTTTGGTTTTAATGGACTTGGCGAAGTTGCTTATGTAAGAACTTATTCTAGATTTAGGGAAGACGGAACAAAAGAAAGATGGCACGATACTATTGAAAGGGTTGTTAATGGAACATTTAATTTACAAAAAAGATATGCTCAAGACCATGGACTGAGATGGGATGATTATCAAGCAAAAGAACACGCAGAAGAAATGTTTGACAGGATTTTTACATTTAAGTTTACCCCTCCAGGAAGAGGCCTATGGGCAATGGGAACTGAAATAACTGAAGAAAGAGGATTGTATGCCGCATTGAATAATTGTGCCTTTGTTTCAACAAAAGACATAGACAACATGGAGTTAGGATATTCAAAGCCATTTAGATTTCTTATGGATATGTCTATGGTTGGTGTTGGTGTTGGTTTTGATACAGAGGGAGCTGGAAAATTAGTTGTTCGCGGAACAGATAGAAAAAGACAATCAGAAAGATTTGTTATACCTGATACAAGAGAAGGTTGGATTGTGGCAACAGGAAGATTAATTGATGGCCATTTACTTGGAACAGCCCCTATAGAGTTTGATTACTCTAAAATAAGGCCTGCAGGAAAACGAATTGAAGGATTTGGGGGAAAAACTGCTGGGCCAGAACCTCTATCTACAATTCATGCTGATTTAGAATTATTGCTTGAATCTAGAAGAGGCTGGCCTTTAACCTCCTCAGATATTGTTGACATGCAAAACCTGATTGGAAAGGGCGTTGTGGCAGGAAATGTTAGAAGAACAGCAGAAATAGCTTTCGGAAGAATCAATGATGAAGAGTTTTTAGACCTGAAAAATCCTGAGCTTTATGCAAAAGAGTTGAAAAGTCATCGTTGGGCAAGCAATAATTCTGTTTATGCCGAAAAGGGTATGGATTATAGAGAAATCGCAGAAAGAATAAAAAGGAATGGAGAACCTGGTTTAATTTGGATGGATAATGTTAGACATTTCGGAAGAATGCAAGATCCTAGAGGTGATTGGGATGCTAAGGCTACCGGAGCAAATCCCTGTGCTGAACAAAGTTTGGAAAGTTATGAAATTTGCGATCTTGTTGAAACCTTTCCAAGTAATCATGATAGTTTAGAGGATTACATTAGAACAGTTAAATTTGCTTTTCTATACGCAAAAACTGTAACTCTTGGAGAATCCCACTGGGAAGAAACAAACAGAGTTTTGCAAAGAAATAGGAGAATTGGCAATTCAATGAGCGGTATCCAGCAGTTTGTTGCCAGAAAAGGATTAGATGAGTTTGTTAGATGGGCTGATGCAGCGTATAAAGCAATCACTGACTATGATAATAAGTATAGCGATGATTGGTTTGCTGTAAGGAGGTCAATTAAGAAAACCTCAATTAAACCATCTGGAACTGTAAGTTTACTGCCTGGAGTTACTCCTGGAATGCACTGGAACCCAACATCAGAGTATCATATTAGGAGAATTAATGTTGCAAAAAGTTCCGAGTTAGTCCAAATCTTAAGAGGATTTGGATATAATATTGAGGATTCTGTTTCTGATAAGTTCTCAGCAATTGTAGAATTTCCTGTTCATGTTCAAGGGGTAAGAAGTGAAGAGGATGTTTCTATGTGGGAACAATTGGAAATGGCCGCTTTACTACAGAGAGTTTATGCAGATAACCAGGTAAGTGTTACAATTAAATTTGACCGAGAAAGAGAGGGAGATCAAATTGCTCATGCATTAAAATATTTTGAATCTCAACTTAAAAGTGTTAGCTTTTTACCACATACTCATGGATATGCTCAGGCACCATATGAACCAATAACAAGAGACCAGTACATTGAAATGGTAAGAAAACTAAAACCTATCGATGATTCTATTTATGGAATAAAGGCAGACGCTGTTGGTGAAAAATACTGCAATAATGACGGCTGTGAAATAAAGCCTGATGCAAAATAAAAATATTATTATAAAAATGAAACTGAGAATTAAAAAACTACACGAAGATGCAATACTTCCAAGTTATGCTCATCCTGGAGATGCTGGTATTGATTTATTTTCTCGGGAAGATTATGTTTTAAAAGCTGGAGAAAGATATACTTTTAATTTAGGAATTTCTGTAGAAATTCCAGAAGGATATTTTGGTTCAGTAAGAGACAAATCAGGATTAGCTTCTAAAAGTGGATTAACAATCCTAGCAGGAGTTGTTGATTCAAGTTACAGAGGGGAAATAGGAATTGTTGTTCTTAATACTTCTAATGAAGATTATAAGATAGATAAAGGAGCTAAAATAGCACAGATGCTCATTCAACCAGTTCATTCTTGTGAAATAGAAGAAGTTCAAGAGTTAAGCAAAACTCAAAGAGGAACTGGCGGATTTGGGAGCACTGGAAAATGGAAGTAAGTGTTGAGGAATTAGACAAACTAATCAGAAATAATGGAGAAGGTGCAAGAGAAGTTGTAAGTTTAATGGCAAAAAGTCCATTTAATAATCATTATCACTGTATGAGAATTCCTTTTATGAACATAGTTTACATCCCTGCAGACCTTGAAGGATATGAAGTTCTGGAAGTGAGGGGATTTGAAGATGTTGAACTATACATTAGAAATTGATTGAATAAAAGAGTTTAAAAATAATTCATTCTTATCTGAGCCATAGATCCATAGCTCAATCAAAACCTCCTGCGGGTTTTGATGAATCCAGCAACCTATCAAGTTGTTGAGGTTCACATTCGCTATGGAAAAAGACAATAAGGATCCATAGCTCAGTCTGGTTAGAGCACTGGCCTTTTAAGCCAGGTGTCGGGGGTTCAAATCCCTCTGGGTCCATTTAGGATTTGTGGTTGCAGGACTCTAAGAACCCGCTGGTGGTTGTTAATTCTAGATTCATCTAGTGGTTGCAGGACTCTAAGAACCCGCTGGTGGTTGTTATTCAAATCCCTCTGGGTCCATTTAGTACTATTTGAACTCACTTTATAGGAATACTAGGTTTTAGGGAATTTATAGAGAAAAACAGAAAGCTTTAAAAACCAACTTTTGATAATATTTAGTATTAGAAAGTTGTAAATGTCCAAGCCCCTCAACTTTTTTAAATTAAATACGTTAATATTACATATAATGCACGCTCTTCAACCAAAACACTTAAAAATAAGCAAAAAAGATGAGGAATCTCTATTAAGAGAATTAAACGTTTCTAAAACACAACTACCGAAGATAAAAAAAGAAGATCTTGCTCTACCAGAAAATTGTGAAACTGGAGATATAATTAAAATAGAAAGAAAAGAAGAAGAAAATTCTTTTGTTTATTACAGGGTTGTCATTTAAAATGGTATTCGAAAAAGGAGTTAAACTGCAGCTGAAGGGAGACGATCATATTCTTCTGCAAAAATATTTATCTGAGAACTCCTTGGTTGAGTCTAATTTGACATCATTCAATAATTTTATCGATAGAAGAATGCAGGAAATTGTCGATGAAATTTCTGGAAACATAGAAAATGATGATGGGCTGGAAATAAAGCTTGGAAAAATAAGGATTGCAAAGCCAAATGTAATTGAATCTGATGGAAGTACAAGCCTGATAACTCCCGGAGAAGCAAGAATAAGAAATTTAACATACTCTACACCTATTTTTCTCGAAATTTCAATAAAACAAGAAGGGCAAATTGAAAATCAAGAAGTTGAAATTGGTAGAATACCGATAATGGTAAAGAGCAAAGTGTGTAATCTGAATGGAATGTCAAAAGAAGAATTAGAGGTAAACTACATGGATCCTATCGATCCAGGCGGATATTTTATAGTTAATGGAAATGAAAGAATTATGGTTATGTCTGAAGATCTCGCAGCAAACCAGCCTTTTATCGAGCCTGTCAAAGAAAAATTAACACTAAGGTTATTCTCGAGCAGAGGTGCCTATAGAATTCCAATAACAATCACCGAGTCAAGTGAAGGAATAATTGAAGTTAGTTTTTCAAGATTCAAAAATATTCCCGCAGTAATACTTATGAAATCTCTCGGCATGATAAAAGAAGCAGACATTGCAAGGCACATAGGAAAAGAAAATGATACTGTGATTGTTAATCTTTATGAATTTGCCAAAATCTCGACAAGTGAAGATGCAATGCTTCAAATAGCTGAAAAAACAAGCGTGCAGGGAACAAAAAAAGAAATACTTGACAGAATAAAACAAAGATTAGACTCTTACTTCTTGCCACATATTGGCCTGAAAAAAGAAAAAAGAATTGACAAGGCAATAACACTTTGTAAATTAATAAAACAATTTTTAATATTCAAAGAAAATGAAAAAATGAAGGTGGACAAAGACCACTATGCAAACAAAAGAGTAAGGCTTTCTGGAGATTTGCTTGCTGATTTGTTCAGGGTTAACCTTAATATTCTTGTAAGGGATATAAAATATTCTCTCCAAAAAACTATAAAAAGAAAAAAATTCTTCAGCATCAAAACAATTGCTAAGTCTACTTTGTTCTCGCACAGAATAAAATCTGCTATCGCAACAGGTAGCTGGATTGGAGAAAAGAAGGGAGTAACACAGAATATGGATAAAACAAATTATATGTCAATTATTTCCCAGCTTCAAAAAGTTTCTAGTTCATTATCAGGAGAGCAAACAAATTTTCTTGCAAGAACACTTCATCCAACCCATTATGGAAGGTTTTGTCCTGTAGAAACTCCTGAAGGAACTGAGATTGGACTGAGAAAAAATCTTGCACTTATGGCAAAAATATCAACAAGACTTGATTTAGACGAAGACCAGCTGGTTAAGGAAATGGAAAAATTAGGATTAAATAAAGACGGAACTGGTGTTGACGTATTTTTCAATGGGATATTTATAGGAAGTGTTGAAAATTATAAAGATTTTATTCAACAGGTAAGAGATAAAAGAAGAGAACAAAAATTGCCAGATGAGTTAAGTATAAGATATGACAGGCCAATTAACAGTATATTGATATTGGGAGATACTGGAAGAGTTTTAAGGCCATTGATTATTGTAAAAAACGGTAAACCTTTACTTGAAAGTTCACATATTGATGCTTTGAAAAATGGAAGCCTGACATGGAAAGGGCTTTTAGAACAAGGAGTTATAGAATATATTGACGCTTCTGAAGAAGAAAATTGTCTTGTATCAATAACAAAAGAGAACCTGACTCCAGAGCATACGCATCTTGAAGTAGACAAAATAGCATTTTTAGGACCGATTACATCTTTAGTTTCATTCGGAAATCATGACCAGTCTTCAAGGCTTATAAGAGGAAGTAAAACTCAGAAACAAGGATTAGGATTATATGCTGCAAATTATCTATGCAGAGTTGATACAGATGTTTCTATATTACACTATCCTCAGCAACCAATTGTCAGAAGTTTTATCTATGACGCTCTTAATGTATACCCTGTTGGACAGAACATTGTTGTTGCTGTAATGACTTATGATGGTTATAATATGGAAGATGCTTTAGTTATAAACAAAGCAAGTATAGACAGGGGATTTGGAAGGAGCACTTATTTCAGGCCATATGTTTCAGTAGAACTTAATTATGCAGGCGGATTAGCAGATGAAATTATAATTCCTGGTAAAGATGTTTCTGGTTATAGAACTGAAGAATCATATAAATATTTAGAAGATGATGGCGTTGTTTACCCAGAAGCTAAGCTAATCTCTGGAGATGTTGTTATTGGTAAGACCTCTCCTCCAAAATTCCTTTCAGAAGCTAAGGACATTAGCATAAAGGCAAAGAAAGAAGCAAGCTCTGTTATAAGGCAGGAAGAAAGCGGTATTATTGATGGAGTTTTTATAACATTAGATGAAGATGGAAATAAAATTGTGCAGGTTAGGACAAGAAACCCTAGAATACCTGAATTAGGAGATAAATTTTCAACCGCTCACGGGCAGAAAGGAGTTATTGGAGCTATTGTTCCTGAAGAAGACATTCCTTTTACTTCAAGAGGAATCAGGCCTGATTTGATATTTAATCCACACGGTATCCCGTCGAGAATGACTGTTGGTTATTTACTGGAGCTCCTTACAGGAAAAATTGGATGTTTGAAAGGAGAAGTTATGGACGGAACTTCTTTCACAAAAAGAGACATTGATAATCTTGAAATGCAGTTAAGAGAGCTAGGGTTCAGATATGACGGAAAAGAAACAATGTATCATGGAGTTACTGGAAAAAGAATGAATGCTAAAATTTACATTGGAAATATGTACTACTTAAAACTAAAGTATATGGTAAGCAATAAAATGCATGCTCGTGCATCTGGAAAAGTTGCTCTATTGACAAGGCAGCCTATTGAAGGACGGGCAAGGGGCGGAGCACTAAGACTTGGAGAAATGGAGCAGCAGGCATTAGTTGCACATGGGGCATCATTGCTATTGAAAGAAAGATATGACTCTGATAAGGTAATAATCCACATTTGTGCAGACTGCGGAGCTTTGGGGATTAAAGATATGTTAAGAAATAAAATCTATTGTCCAACATGTGGAGGCAGTGAAATTGAAGACATTGAAGTGTCATATGCATTTAAGCTATTAGCAGAGGAGCTGCTTGGGTTGCATATAAGCACAGAGTTTGAACTAAAAAATAAATATGAGGAATAAAAAATAAAATGCATGCAATAAAAAAACAAGTAAAGGCACTAAGATTCAAGTTACTTAGCCCTGAGCAAATTAAAAAAATAAGCTGTGCCAAAATAATAACTCCAGAATTATATGATATGGATGGTTATCCAGTAGATGGTGGGCTAATGGACTTAAGGTTAGGGGCAATTGATCCTGGAGTAAGATGTAGGACATGTGGAGGAAGACTAAAAGAGTGTTTAGGACATCCCGGAAGCATTGAACTTGCCCGTCCAGTTGTTCATGTTAAATATGTTCCAATTGTTTATACTTTTTTGAGAAGTTTCTGCCAGCATTGCGGAAGAATACTTGTTGATGAAAAAAACATTGAGAAGTTAGGAGCTGCTGCAAGACTAAAAAAAGCAAAAGACGGAAAAAAATGTCCGTACTGTCAGTCAATTCAGGAAAAAATAAAACTTGAAAAACCAACAACATTTATGATTGGTAAAAAAAGATTATTTCCTCCAGAAGTAAGAGAGATTCTTGAAAGAATACATGATAATGATTTAAAATTGGTTGGTGTTAACCCAAAAGAATTCCGTCCTGAATGGGGGGTATTGACAGTATTGTTAGTTCCAAGCGTTACAGTACGTCCAAGTATTACGCTGGATTCAGGAGAGAGAAGTGAAGATGATTTAACTCATAAAACAGGAGATATTATAAGAGCAAATCAACGTCTTTGGGAGAACCTGAACGCAGGAGCTCCAGAGGTCATTATTGATGATTTATGGGATTTACTGCAATATCATATTACAACATTTTTTGATAACACAATATCAAGGATACCTCCTGCAAGGCATAGAAGCGGACAGCCGTTAAAAACTATTACTGAAAGAATAAAAGGAAAAGAAGGTAGAATAAGAAATAACCTTGCAGGTAAGAGAGTTAACTTTTCTTCCAGAACAGTTATTTCACCTGATCCTTCATTAAGAATAAATGAAGTTGGAATCCCTTATGAAATTGCAAAAGTTCTTA
Organism: Candidatus Pacearchaeota archaeon CG1_02_32_21; assembly: GCA_001872185.1. Classification (GTDB taxonomy): domain Archaea; phylum Nanobdellota; class Nanobdellia; order Pacearchaeales; family GW2011-AR1; genus JACPLR01. The sequence goes on from MNVX01000023.1 coordinate 14,105, forward strand.
CAGTTAATGAAGAGGTTACATCTGCAAATATTGAGAAATTGAGAAAATTAATACTTAACGAAGGCTATCCTGGAGCAAACTATATTATAAGGCCTGATGGAAGAAGAAAAAAAATAACTTTGGAATTAAAACAGGAGATAATTGAAGAGATTAAACCAGGGTATTTTGTTGAAAGGCACCTTCAAGATGGAGATATTGTTTTATTCAACAGGCACCCAAGTCTTCATAGAGGAAGTTTGATGGCGCATTATGCAAGAATTCTTCCTTATAGAACATTTAGACTTCATCCAGCTGTTGTATTTCCATATAATGCAGACTTTGATGGAGATGAAATGAATGTTCATGTACCGCAAACTGAAGAAGCAAGGACAGAAGCAAAGATTTTGTTAGATGTAAATAATAACCTAATGAGCCCAAAGAATAATACTAACTTGATAGGAACAATATCAGATGCTATTACAGGCAACTATCTTCTTGGAACTACTGAAATTTCAAAAGGAGATGCTCACCAATTACTTTTCACTGCTGGAGTATTATCTCAGTTCACTAAGGAAAAAATAAATGGAAAAGATGTTTTTATAAGTGTTTTCCCGCCAATAAACAAAGCAATATTAAATGAAGTTACAAAAAATGACTTGACCGCTGAATACACTTTCGGAGTTGAGAATGATAAAACAACTAAGATAATCGACAGGGAGCTTGGAAGAGAAAAGGCTATGGAGACAATTGGAAAAGCATTTACTCTAGGTACAAGATATCTTTCTAAAGTAGGATTTACAATTTCTTTAAACGACCTTAATGTAGAAGGCAGTGTAAAAAAGACAACTGATGAAATAATAAGTGAAGGGGAAGAAAAAACAAATAAGATAATTGAAGAGTACAATAATGAAACAATGGAGATTATACCTGGAAAAACAAGTGAAGAAACAAGAGAAATTAAGATACTTCAGTCACTTAATGAAGTAAGAACAAAAATAGGTAAAATTGTAAAAAATGAATTCCCTAAGGAAAATCCTGTTAATAGTATGATACTTTCAGGAGCAGGAGGAAACATACTTAATATTACTCAAATTGCATGTTCTGTAGGACAGCAATCTTTATGGAGCGAGAGAATAAAGTTCGGTTATAACAACAGAACAATGTCATCATTTAAAGAAAATGATTTATCTCCAAGGGCAAGAGGATTTATTTATAGCTCTTACATGAAAGGACTTGACCCTGATGAATTCTTTTTTAATGCAATAACTGGAAGAGACGGTCTGATGGACACTGCACTTAGAACTCCAAAATCAGGATATCTATACAGAAGATTAGCAAATGCACTTCAAGATTTAAGGGTTGAATATGATGGGACAGTAAGGGATGCGATAGGGCAAATAATCCAATTCAAATATGGCGATGACGGAATTGCAGTGCAGGGTGCTCATCTTAATCAGGCCATTTCACCTGGAGAAGCTATTGGGATCATAACTGCTCAAAGTTTCGGGGAACCATCAACACAAATGGCTCTTAACGTATTCCACTTTGCAGGAGTTCAGGAAATGCAGATTACACTTGGTTTGCCAAGACTTATAGAAATATTTGATGCAAGAAAAACACCATCTACACCTGCTATGGAAATATATTTAGATAAAGATTACAATGATGAAAAAAATGCAAAGTTAATAGCTGAAAAAATAAAAGAAGTAAAACTTAAGGAGATACTTACAGAAGCCAATATAAATTTCTCTGATAAAAAAATAGAGCTTGTAATAAATAACAAATCTTTGAAGACAACACATATGTCCCTAGAGACTATTGCCTCTAAATTAAAGACAAAGGGCCTTAAAATAAATGTTAAGAATGATTCTATGTCAATAAACGCAGGGGAGTTAGACTTTAAAGAAATATACAAATCAAAAGAAAGACTAAAAGAAACAATAATTTCAGGTGTAAAAGGAATACAGCAGGTTCTTATTGTAAAAAGAGGAACTAACTTTGTTATTTTAACTGCAGGTTCTAACCTTAAAGAGATAATTGAGTTAAAAGGAGTGAATAAAGATAAAACAACAACAAATGATTTGTATGAAGTTCAGGATGTTCTTGGAATTGAAGCTGCAAGACAGGCAATAATAAATGAAATTGACAGAGTTTTGAATTCACAGGGATTGGACATTGATAAAAGACATTTAAAACTAGTTGCAGATGCTATGACTGTTGACGGAGAAATAAGGGGAATGACAAGAATGGGAATAATTTCTAAGAAAAGTTCTATACTGGCAAGAGCAAGTTTCGAAACCCCTATAAAACATTTCGTTGATGCAACAATAAAAGGAAGAAAAGACGAGCTACTTTCTGTTATAGAAAACATAATACTTAACCAGCCTGTCCCAGTTGGTACTGGTCTTCCAGGATTAATGGTCAAGATTACAGGACCTTTAATTAAGGAAAAAGAAACTAAGAAGGAATCTAAAAAAAAGGGAAAATAATTAGATATGTTTATAAACGTCTCCAATATCTATGATTTATAACTAATTGTTAAGATGATAAGAAAAATTGATATGCAACATATGAGATATCTAAATCTATTTTCTAAGATAACTAAGATAAACACACAGCACTGTTTTATTTACAATGGACAGATAATTTTTGTTGTTCCAGGTTCAATGGTTTCAAGGGCAATTGGAGATAATGGTAAAAACATCAGGAGAATATCAGAAGTTCTTAATAGAAAAGTAAAAGTTGTAATGACTCCAGATGGAATAAAAGATGCTGAAAAATTTATTTCAACAATAATATACCCTGCCCAGCTCAAAAGTGTAGAGGTTAAAGATAATATTTTAATAATAAACGCAGGCCAGCAGAACAAGGCTATGTTGATTGGAAGAAACAAGGTTAGATTAGATGAAATGAAAGAAATAGTCAAAAGTTATTTCGGAAAAGAAGTTAAGGTTGTTTAGATAAAAGTGAGAATCTATTTACTGTATAATGCCATCTTTGGCTGTCTAAGGATTGATCCCTATTTAACAATTCATGGGTAACAAAATCATAAGAAAACCATATTTTTCTATTCCTTATTGCTGTTAGCCTAAGCATAAACTGGTCTATTCTGGGACATTCCAAATGGCCATCGTTAAATATAGTAGCATGCAAAACTTTATCATCAGAAAGTCTTTCTGAATTTATTAAGTTTATAGTCACAAATACAAATATAACAATTTTTAAAAAGCAAGTTTCTGATTTTTATAAAGTGTTATACTCTCTATGCTTTTTTATCCATTCAGAAACTGTTTCATTGTCTGAAGTGAAAGTCGTTTTATCCCAGAAATTTCCAAATTTTTTATTTATATGATAAGCAGCCTCTCTGCATGAAATAAAGTAACATTTACTAGGCAGTTTGTTCTCTTTATCAATTCTAATTGTGTAATCTATGACTATAAAACACTCTCCAAGCAATTTCCCACTTTCAAAGTCATATGCTTTGACTTTTTTAAGACTATACCAGTCCTCTCTTTTTTTAATTTTTTCCAATTCTAGATCATTAACTTTAAACATCACCCCGTTTAGTTTAGAGTTTTTTGATTTTTTAATGTTTAATACGTCGGAATTTGCATTTTTCTTTGAGTAAATATCAAAAATTCTTTTATATCCCTTCATTATTACAGGCTTGAAATGCTTGTTGTTTATTGTTTCTTTAAGGGAATTATGGCTTATAAGGCTGCCATAACCCACCATGTTGTGCTCCATTTTCCTCTTTTATTAAGTAATATAAATTAATAGCATATTTAAGTTTTAACATTTGTTATCTAATCTACCAGTTTCCTTAGTTTTTACAGCCAGCTTTGCTTATTTTTTTAATATCACAACGTTTAAAAACCATTTTTACTCTTGGATAACTATGGGATTAATGAATGCTAAAAAACTAATGAAGAACAGAAAAAAGTTCAGATGGAGTGACCACCAGTACAATTCGAGAACTTTGAATCTTTATGCTAAAGCAGATCCATTAGAAGGAGACAGCCAGGCAAAAGGACTTGTAGTTGAAAAAGTTCAAAAAGAAGCTAAGCAGCCAAACTCAGCTATGAGAAAATGCTGTAAAGTACAGTTGAAGAAAAACGGTAAAATGGTTACTGCATTTATCCCAGGAAATTTAGCACAGAAGTTTATCGATGAGCATGATGAAGTTTTAATTGAAAGGATTGGAGGAAAACAGGGAAGAACTAAAGGAGATATTCCGGGAGTAAGATTTCAGGTAATAAAAGTTAATGATCAGCCACTTTCAATGTTAGTTAGCGGTAAAATGGAAAAAGGAAGACGTTAAAATGAAAAATATTTCAAAACCCAGAGAATTAGTAATTGGTGAACAAAATGTTAATGTACTTGTAGACACTGGTCTGATTTATGAAGCAGTTTATCAAAAAATGCTAGATCATCCAAGATTTGGGAGAGTTTTAGAATATTTTGCAGGAGAAAAAAATGAAACATCTTAATGATATAACTGTAGATAAAAGACTTGACTTGTATTTAAGCACATTTTTAACACAAGAAGATGTTCCCACTATGATTTTAAAATCAGAGAAAAAATCCGAAAAATATTCAATGGAAGAAAGAGAAGTAAATGAGGAAGCTGATCCATTTGAGATTAGCAGATATGGGATATAATATGGGAGCAGAATTAGAAAAACCAATATTAAAAGAAAAAAAAGATGTTAGTTTAGTATTTGACTTATATGATCTTTCTGAAGTAAGTGTAAAAGACCCTGGTTTGCAGGGAGTTATCAGCCTTAATTACAGCTTAGTTATTAAGTCTCATGGAAGACGAAGAGAAAAATTCGGAAAAGCTAATGTAAACATTATAGAAAGACTTGTGAACAGCGTCGGAGTTCCAAGCCATAGAGGTAAAAAGCACAAGATAATAACTGGGTGGGCAACTGGTAAGTACAATAAAAACCTAGCGCAGGTTTTGGAATCTTTTAAAATTATAAAGGAAAAAACTGGGAAAAATCCTGTTCAGGTTTTAGTAGATGCTATTGAAAACGGAGCTCCAATGGATGAAGTAACAATGATACAATATGGTGGAGCAAGATATCCTCAGGCAGTTGACACTGCCCCATTAAGGAGAATTAGCATTGCCTTGAGAAACATAACACATGGTGCTTATGACAAGTCTTTCAACAAGAAAAAATCATATTCACAGGCCCTTGCAGAAGAGCTAATTGGAACAGCAAATAAAGAGGCAACAAGCATTGCTGTTTCAAAGAAAAATGAATTAGAAAAACAGGCAGACTCTGCAAGATAAAGTGCATAAATGCTATTCAAACGATTTTTTAGTTCCTTTTAAATGATAACACAGCAAAGGTTTAAATATTCGCCCATCCTAGGTATCTCAGGTTAAAATGAACATAAACTCAAAATTAGCAAAAAGCTTGGCAACAATTGTAATGGCTGGAAGTGTTTTTTATAATGGGTGTGCTACAACTTCACATACTTCTGAAAATATAGTGAACGAAATTAAAACAAGTGTTGAATTTCCAGGAAAAACTGACGGAGAATTTTATGATTTACTTGATAGAATAGAGGAAATAAGGAAAACAAGTGTTGAATCTAATACTGCCCAGGTTCCTGCATACTTGGTAGAAACAAAAGAACAAAATTATTTAATAAAAGAAGGAGATCAATTTTATCAAGACATGACTACTTACATGAAAATAATTGGTTATAAAGAAGCAAAACAATAGGACTTTTAATCAGCTTCTTCGTCTAAGAATTTCTGACATTGTAGAACATATTTTTCATACCATCTTGTAGATGTAGGGTTATATCTGTGAGGCCCTCCATTCTCTAACAATTTGGCTGCTGCACATGAGGAATCATAAACATTTTGCACTTCTTTTTTCCCATCTGAATTACCATCAGATCTATACCTTAGCCAGGTTAAATCTGTAAACTGAAATGGACCTTTGGCTCCACGATTTGACGTTTTCCAAGGACCATCTATGCTTGGCCAAGAATATTCGCATAAGTCTACCTCTGGTATAGCTATTCCATTTTTTATTTCTGAAGTATAATATCCATGATGTTCTCCACATTTAAATATTGCAGCAATCAATTCCTTTGTTGACCCGCAATTTTTTTCAGCATTTTCAAATACTTTTTTATAATCTGAAGGTACGCATTTATCATAATTTGTTAGACCATCAACTTCATCATCTCCAATATTAGGGTTAGGAATACAGCATTGCCTGCTTGTACCTCCACCACAAAGCTCCTGTTTATACTCTCCTTTGCACGAATTCCAGTTATTCTGACAAAGACCTCCTTCTTTTTTACATTTAAAATCAGGGTCTACAACACACCTTCCATTCTTGCACTGTTTGCCCATTTCACAATCATTGGTATTTTCACACGAAAGAGGTCTACAAATTTCATTTCCACAATACTGCCCTTCAGGACATTTGTTTTGATAATTGCATGCCTTGGCATCTTGACAAGTTCCATCAGCAAGGCATATCTGGCTTGAATTGCAGTTGCATTCTGGAATAGGATTTCCCGAAGGAGTATTATTTGAAGTAGGGGGATTTGGAGCAGGAGAACATATTTTAAATCCAGCAGGCACTTGCGGATTAGGGTCCTGTATACAAGATTGTCCAGCAGGACAGTCTCCATCATTTTCACATCTTACACATAATTTGTTCTTGCAAACTAAACCACCATAACATTGCTTTCCAGCAACGCCACATTCTGCAGCTTCACATCTTGGAGGATAAGCATCTTCATTACATCCTTCATTATATTCACAGGCAGGATAACAAGTACTTGAGTTTGCATATATACAAACACCTTGAGAATTGCATTTTAAACAACCTTGAGGACATTGAGGTTTAGGAGGTTCATTTTCATCGTCATCTGGCGGCATATTTTTATATTCACACTCTTTTTTAGATTTGCATACCCCATTTGGATAATCTCTGCAATGACTATCCTGAATACACTCTACACAGACATTACGTTTTTTATCTCTCCCCTTATGGCAGTAATCTCTTGGAGGATCATACTCATCCTGATTCTTGCAGTCTTTATGTGGATTAAAAATATATACTCTACATGATAAACTGCATATTCCCTCGTCTGATATTTCTCCTGAAACTCCGTTATTGGGATTACAGTCACCCCTAACAGAAGAAGCAGCTCCCTTAATTGCCTGCCCAGAAATATCACTTACATTTATACTAGTCTGATTTGTGTATAAAATAAAAATTGCAGACAGTCCAGTTATTATAATTAAAGAAAGAAAAACTATCTGAGGTATTTTCATAAACCCACGATTTTTATTTCCAGAGTAACTTTTGTCTGCCATCATCTCTTATTACAATTCTTGGAATATGTTGTTTATAAATATTATCAAGAGGGTGATAATTACAAGAAAAAAATACACAAAAATCTTTTGACAAGTTGAAGTTTGAAAAAAGTAAATACGAAATCTTTAAAAACTATTTTTATCAATGAGATATAATTCTTATGAGTGTTTTTCAAAGGAAGGTTATAAAAAATTAATAAAAATAAGAACTATGGCTCAGGATGAAAAAAGTATACACAAAATTCAAAGACTTATAGATAATAGAGATAATGTTAGAAATATAGCTACAAGTGCGCATATTCACCATGGTAAAACTGCACTTACCGATAATCTTTTAGCTGCCGCAGGTATGATGGCTGCAAAAGCTGCTGGAAATTTGGAAGAGGGCATGGCAACATGGCAGCATTCAGATGAGCAGGAAAGATTAATGACTGTTGACGCTGCTAATGTATCTATGGCACATAATTTCCACGGAGAAGAATTTCTTATTAATTTAATTGATACTCCAGGACATGTTGATTTTTCAGGAAATGTTACTAGGGCAATGAGAGCAATTGATGGAACAATAGTACTTGTCTGTGCAAGTGAAGGAATAATGCCACAGACAGAAACTGTTCTTAAGCAGGCATTAAAAGAAAGAGTAAAGCCGATTTTATTCATAAATAAAGTTGATCGTTTGATTAAGGAATTGAAAATGACTCCTGAACAAATGCAGGATCGTTTTTTAAAAATTTTTAAGCACTTTAATGAGCTTATTGAGAAAATTGCAGAGCCAGAGTATAAGGAAAAATGGAAAGTTGACATTAATGACGGTAGCGTTGCATTTGGAAGTGCAAGAGAAAACTGGGCATTGTCACTTCCATTCATGAAGAAAAAAGGAGTCTCATTCAAAGATATTTTTTCTCTTTATGAAATGTCTGAAGAAGAAAGAAAGGCCTGGACATGGAAAAATGCTCCTTTATATGAAGTGCTACTTGATATGGTAGTAAAACACCTTCCATCTCCTATAGAGGCACAGAAATATAGGATTCCAAAAATATGGCACGGAGAATTAGAAAGCGAATTTGGAAAAAATCTCATTCATTGTAATCCTAATGGAGATCCTGCTTTTATTATTACAAGAATTGTTATTGATCCGAGAAGTGGAAAAGAAATCTCTGCCGGAAGACTATTTTCTGGAAAACTAGAACCAGGTATGGAAGTCTATTTGAATAATGAAAAGAAAAAACAAAGAATACAGCAAGTTTTAGTTTACAACGGAATAAAACCTGAACAGGTTGAAAGAGTTAGTGCAGGAAATGTTTTAGCAATTGCAGGAATTGTTGCAGATGTTGGAGAGACAATAACACTAAAACCTGAAACTCCATTCGAGGAAATTAAACATATATTTGAACCAGTTATCACAAAGGCTATTGAACCCAAAAAAATAATTGATCTTCCTAAGCTTGTTGAAGTTTTAAGAAAAGTAAAAAAGGAAGACCCTAGTTTGAAAATTGAAATTAATGAAGAGACAGGGGAGAACTTAATTTCAGGTATGGGTGAGCTGCATTTGGAAATTGTGGAAAACAGAATAACAACTGAAAAGGGCCTTGAAATTAAAACCTCTCCTCCAATTGTTGTTTATAGAGAAACAGTAATGAGGGAGTCTCAGGCAATGGAAGGGCGTTCACCTAACAAACACAATTCATTTTTCATAAGAGTTGAACCATTAGAAGATTCTGTTTATCAAGCATTTCAACGGGGAGATTTGCCAGAAGGAAGAATAAAAAAGAAAAATGATGAAATAACAAAAGTTCTTCTACAGTGCGGAGTGAGTAATGATGAAATAAGGAGTTATAGAGATATTTACAAAGGCAATGTAATAGTTGATGAAACAAGAGGAGAGGTGCATATGATAGAAGTAATTGAATTAATACTTGATGCATTTGAACAGGTTATGGATGCAGGACCTTTAGCAAGAGAACCTTGCACAAAAATGAAACTGGCAATAGCAGATATAAAGCTTCATGAAGATGCAATCCATAGGGGGCCTGCCCAAGTTTATCCTGCTGTAAGAGATTCTATAAGTGAATCTATGAAAAGTGTTGGAATTGTTTTGCTTGAACCTTTGCAGGTTCATGAGATAGAAGCTCCTAATGACTTTATGTCACCTGTCACAAAAATAGTTTCACAAAAAAGAGGCCAGTTAATAGATGTTGAGCAGGATGAATTTGGAGTTAAGGTAAAAGCAAAAATACCTGTTGCAGAAATGTTAGGATGGAGTTCAGACTTAAGATCAGCAACAGAAGGTCGTGGAGTAAGTAATTTAATGGACCAATCTTTTGAGCCAATGCCTCGTGAACTTCAAAATGAAGTTGTTAGAAAAATCAGAACACGAAAAGGATTAGCAGAGAATCAGTAATTTTACTTTTTATCAAATATTAATTGCTAAAATACTCATCTGCTTTGTAAATTCCGTAATCTATTCCTGCATAACCTGCAAGAATAATAGATATTATTGTTAATCCAATTAATCTTGATTGAATTGGATGATGGTGAGACCAAATATCTATTTTATTAAAAGAGGCTCTAGCATAGATATATTCTCTTAATTCCTCATCAGAGCTGTCATAAAGATCCAATAATTCTTTTTTAGCTCTTCTTCTTTCATATTCTGGAAAAGAATGTTGATATTCTTCTTTTCCCTCTTCACAAATTGGAGATCCACTGCCATATCTGACAGTCTTATGATCCCACTCATAGCCTCCATAATCATAACCAATAACTTTACTACCAACAGTTATAAATTAACCGTCATGAATAATATGAACTAATTCATCTATTCTACTTGTTACCTGTCTTCCCATATTATTTATTCTATGGAGAAGTTTTTATAATTTTATATATTGCATGGAATCAATATGTACTCTAAATTTTGTATGTTATTTTATATATTTAATATTATAGGCATTGCGTCAGAATAAATCATAGTAACTTAATTTTCTTAAGTTATGAATAATTATTCTTGCAGTAAGCTGGGTTAATCTTGAAATAGAATTATTCTTTAATAATATTTTATTCTTCCTCTTAAAACTTGAATG
>MNVX01000019.1 GCA_001872185.1 Candidatus Pacearchaeota archaeon CG1_02_32_21
GAGTACTGGACACTGTCTTGAGAAGAGTATATTGATGGCTTATTATTTTTTATTTGACTATTGCTTATTTGTATAAATCCATTGTCAACTTTTTCATAATTAGAGTAATCTTCATTATTTTCACTCCCCAAGTTAATATTGCTCCCTAAGTTAATATTTCCAAGGTCATTTATTAACATTGTATTAGTATTTGTAATTGAATTAGTGCTTGATTTCACAACATTTATTGTTCTTTCGTCACTTACTCTACCATTGTAAATAACAGTTGCTTTTAGAGTATAATTTTTCTCTTCAGCATCTTCAGGTATAGGAATATTAAATTCTATTGTTTTAGAGTCATCTTTGCCATATTTTTCCAGTTCAAATTCTTCTGTTTCAAAGCTTAAATTAAGTTCAGAATTTTCCAATTTAAGTTTAACTTCCTGGTTATCAGCTCCAAGATTTTTCAGTCTAATCTGCATCAATAAATTATCTCCAGGACTTACACTACTTGAGCTTAAGTCTATACTGCTTATTTCAATTAGATCGTCATCTCTTTTAATATCTACATCTACATATTCAGAATTACACTCTCCATTCTCCCCCTCAACATAGGCATATATTACAAATTTATGGTATTCATCAGTTTTCTTAGGGACCTTTAATTCAAACTCTAAATCCTCATCTTCCCCATCATCAATATCAATACTGTCATCCATATTTTCAACAGATTTTTCACTATCTATATCGTACAGATGAACTTCTACATCAAACTCATTATCTTCATCAAGATTATTTTCAATATTTAATTTAATTTTTATTTTATCTAAAACACTAAAATCATCATCTTCATCAGGATTATCTATGCTTAAAGTTATGCTGTTATTTTTTACTGAACATTGAGGAGCATCCTTGAAACTAGGGGGTATCTTTGCATCTAAAACATTTATTTTAACTTTCTGGCTTGTAGTAAATTCAGAATCGCTGACACTAAATATTACTTCATAAATACCTGATTGATTGTAATTTGGAATCCATGAGAAAACCTGGTTTTTAAATTCAGAGCCTTCTGGTAAATTATCAGCATTATAAGTTAATTCATCACCATCAGGATCATTTCCTTGAACATTAAATGTAATCAAGCTGTTTTCATGAACAGTTTTATCTCCTATTGACTGCATTACTGGAGCATCAGGAGCACTTATTGTAAATGTATAATCTTCATCTGCAAAAACACTATTTCTTAAGTCAGAGCATTTCACATTCCATTTGTAATTTCCATCGGCTAAATTTGTAAGCTGGAAGTCATTAGTGCTTGTATTAACTATTTGACTTGCTATTGATTTAAAATTACCATCTGTGTTTGTATAAATTTGGCAGTTAATATTTTCAGAGTTATCCTCAACACTATACTCAAGCAAAACATTTCTAACACTAACTACTTCTGTGTTGTTTGGAGATAATAATTCGACTATTGGAGGAATTACATCTGCATTATTTGGCAGGTTTCTAGTCGTAAGGCTAAATATCTGCCATTCTTCACTTCCATCTACGACTCTTCCCAAAGATTCTTCATCTCCAGGAGCTGGTAAATTATCATCAACATTTCCGTCATTATAATTTCCGTAAGCTACACTATCTATCACAGAATTACTGTGTTTTAGTATAAGTATATCTCCAAGGTTATTTAACTGGAAAGTATAATCGTCAATAACAAGGAAACCATTTCCGTTTATGCTGCCAGATAAATTGTATTTACTTCCAGTATTATCTTCAATTGTCCATCCATTAAGGTTAACATCTGTATCTCCTGTATTATAAAGCTCAATCCATTCTTCATTAGAGTCTGAAACAAATTCATTTATTATTATTTTAGAAATAACTTCAATGTTAACAATACTACTTACATAGAAACCATCACTATCACTGGCACTGACATTTATTTTGTAACTGCCTTCATCACCTATCTGTGTTTCCCAATACCCATTGTTGTCTGCTGGAGGAGAATAATTTACGCTTAAATTCCCATCTTCAATATCATAAGCACTTGCTTCTATCTGAAGAGTTTCCCCGGCAACAATTAAAATATTTTTATCAGGTATACTTAGCATAGGTTTGTCATTTACAGAATTTACTGTTACGCTGAAATTATTTCCTGCAGTTTCATGATCACCATCACTGGCTTTAAAAGATAGTACTTCACTTCCAAACCAATTTTCTTCAGGCACTATACTGACGGCATTTTCATTGATTAGCACATTTAAATGGGAATTCTCTTCCTGGTATTCAACAAAATATTCTAATAAATCTCCATTTGGATCGCTGAAATACTGTGATAAATCAAGAGTTAGGTTATTATCTTCATTTATTGTCTGATTGGTTATAAGAGTGTATGTTGGATAATCTTCAACAGACAAAACTCTAAGTGTAACATTATTACTGTTAACATTATTTTCACCATCTGAAGCATAAAACACAATCCAGTCTTCCCCAAACCAGTCTTTTGTAGTTGTAAATGTAACACTGCTTCCAGAAAAAATAGCTGTTATGTTTTTATCATCTGAAGTTGCATTTATTCCATATTCAAGCTCATCATTTTCAGGATCTTCAAAATAATCACTTAAATCAAAAGTATAATTAGTATGTTCATACCATTCTAAATCATCTATGCTTCCTATAAATACTGGAGCATCATTTATACAGTTCATGTTTAAATCTTCTGCATCAGGATTCCATTCTGCATCTTCATCATTACAATCTTCTCCTCCAACAATTTCAGCATCAAATCCATCTTCATCAACATCTCTTAAATCTCCCTGGAAACAATCATTATCTTTTCCATCGTAAGCTATTTCTTCTTGGTCAGGGTTTACACTAAAATCAGAATCACTGCAATCACCATCAATTTCAGAATATCTAGAAGGGAGTTCATCACCAGAACAAATCATAATTTCATCACCAGAACCAAATCCATCATTATCACTATCTAAATAACCTGGAAGATTTTGGTATAGCTCAGGGTTGTTATCATTGCAGTCATCATTATAATATCCGTCGCCATCTTTGTCCTCTCCCTCTGCAACCCATATAAGAGAGTTTTCAAAAGCAGTTTTAGTTTCATCAGTCCAGTACCTGCTGTCAATAATTCCAAAATAAAGGCTTCTTCCTCGAGCTACTTTGTTATTCAAAAATACTGCTCCAGGATATAAATAAGCAATAGCACTATATCCACCTGTCCATGGCTCTATGTAAACTGCTATTTTTATGCTTGAAGGTTTTTTACCGCTAAGAACATAAGTACCTAAGTCTGGATCAGGTATAGTATTATTATATCCGTGGAATGTATCTGGAAGATTTTGAGTTATCGGACTTGAAAATTGTAAATTTTTATTTAGCGAAGTAGGACTTGAATACTTTCTTATTTTTGCACTCCATCCAAATTCTTTTCTGTGTTTTGAGTTAAGTACAAGAGAATTATACTGGCTTACAGGAATATCTCCAGGATTAACAAACTTGCCTTCTCCAATAAGAATTGCCTTATATTCAGATAAATTAGTGCTGGGTATTTCATATTCAGAAATAATCTCATAGTCATAACCCAGGCTGGTTATTGTAGGTATTAATGAACCTGCAGGAGTTTGAGAATTAGGAAGAATAATTGCTATGTCTTTAGCACTAGCTAAATTTGAAAATAAAACTAATAAAAATGCTGCAATGATTATGAAGCTTAATTTTTGAAGGTGTTTCATTTCTTAATTTCCTTTTTAATTTTATTGCCATTATTTGCAACACCTCCTTTTACACCCCTTGCCTTTTTTGAATAAACAAAATATAACAGCCCTAGAAATATCAATAAAAGAATTACTGTTGATATTCCAAGTAAATAAATCGGCTTGAAACTACTTTCCTTATTGCCCCCCATAACACTTCCAATGTTTGGCCTCACGCTTACACTTCCAGTATCATTTTCTGAATTTGTGTCTGAGCTAGTATTTGTATCATCAGGTGAATCTCCCTGGCCATAGACCTTTATTATAACTGTAGAAGATAATCCAACGCCGTTTTTACCCTCTAAAGGAGCAAACTGGATATTTATTTTAGTTTCATAAGTTCCGGATTCTTTAGCTTTATACGAGAAATAGACCTTTTTTTCAGTGTTTGGTTCAAGTATAAAATTTGTCTCTTCTAAGTTAAAGTCGTCTTTTAAGTCACCTGTCACAAAAATAGTTATATTTACAGGTTCATTGTTGTCATTTATAACATTAACATATCTTTCTATAGTATCGCCAACTTCCATGTTTAGTACCATTCTACCATTACCTATTTTTCCAGTTACTGCACTGACAAGAAAGCTAGACAATAATACAACTAGTATAAAAACCCCTATGAAAGCAATATTTTTTTTCATTTTGTTTTAGTATTACTTTACAAGAACGACATAATCTTTCCTTTTTAAACATTATTGTCGTCGAAGAAATATATTTTTGTTGTTACTTTACTTTGATGAAGATAAGCTATTTAATTGCTTTTCTTCTAATAGCTTCTTCTATAATCTTAACCCTTAGTTCAAGAGGAACTTCTCTTTCACCAACTTTTAATCTCCAAACATCTTCTTTCTTCCTAAAATTTTCCTTTTTTTGTTTTGATAAATGACTTAACTTATAAAACATATCGCCATATAGGATATTATAATAAGGATATTATAATAATCATTTAGTTTACTCTTTGCTTCTTTTAATGATCTAGCAACTATAGGTGAGGACGATAATCAATTCCCATTTTAATATCAATTGACACTTCATTATACGGAGTAGCTTCTAAACTAACTCTTCCCAAATATAAATTATTCCGAGCCATTTTAACTTAAAAATAACTGAAATTAAACACTGCAAATTTCCTGGCAGGTTTCTTCTCCTAGCTTCTTATAAATTCCCTCGACAGCTACAGATGAACTTGCAAAGTAGTATTTTCCACCAGTTCTCTTTGCAATATCAGACAATAAAGGTGCATTTACATGTATTATTCCGTCAATGCCTATTGTAAATATAATTACATTCTTGCTCTTTGCATAATCTGCAGCTTCCAATGCTTTCTTTGGACCACTAATGCCGTTAGGCTTTCCATCAGACATGAAAATTAAAACTTTAGTAGTTCCAGGTCTTCCTTGGCTGACTAACTTATCTACTCCCTGTACAATTGCATCGTGATAATTTGTATTTCCAGACACCCTTATTGAAAGTATTCCCTTATTGAGCATTTCTTCATTGTTTGTTAGATCAGCCATGTTATAAGGCTTAGAAGAAAATGCACTTACACCTATGAAGTTGTTTGGATTTTTGTATAAAGCTTTCTGAACAAATTTAATTGCAGACATTTTTGCAACAGTTATTTTAGCAGGACCAGTTAAAATGAATCCTCCCCAAGGTTCAATATCTCCCAAAAATCCAAATGGTAAAATCATGCTACTGCTCTTGTCTATTGCCAGTTCAAAATCAAATGGTTTTGCTTCACATATGTTTTCACATGTTTCTGTTATACATTGTGATGAACACCCATCTCCATTTGCAAGATTTCCATCGTCACATTGCTCGCCTGAGTCTAATATGCCATTTCCACATTGGGGATTATACTGATTACAATAGCCATTAGCACATCCAAACTCGCAGTTTGTAATTTGTTCATTAATTGTTTCATCACAGCTTCCTTGAGTACAGATTGGAGCAGTTGTTATACTATGCAAATCATCTCCGACACAGAAATTGTTTATTTCATCCTCTCCGCAATCATTGTCAGTGTTGCATTCAGGTTCATTGCACTGATCATTACTGCATCCAAACTCGCATTCTTCTATGGTATTATTTGTTTCTTGTTCACATACTCCTTGATTACAGAAGTAGCCTACTGCAGTAACATTAAGCTCATTTCCTAAACATTGTTCTGTATGTTCATCAGAAGGACAATCACTATTGTCATTACATTGAGATATACATACTCCTCCGTAACATCCAAACTCGCAAATTTCAATTGTATTATTAATAATATTCTCTCCACACTCTCCATCTGTGCAAATAGGGAAGTTTGTAACATTAATTACATTATCTAAACCATCACAAGTTAGATAACTATCCACATTTCCACAATCGTTATTTTGAGTGCATTCAGGAGTTTCACATTGTATTTCAATAGTTCTTATTGCTTGATTATTGCTTAGATTGTCATCTATAGGAATTATTGTTTCAATTGTTATATTATAAAATCCTGAAGGTAAATTAAGGTTAATATAAGGTGATAAAGAGGTTCTGAGATTAGTGCCTCCTGGAATCATGTTATTAATATTGTTTAATGAAAAAACAATTCCACCAGCATCTCCATTAAGTGTTACATTTTCATAAAAGCTTCCGAAGTTTTTAGCTTCTACTTTTGCTTTGATTATTTCATTACAGCTTATTACAGGTATTTCATCAAGAATATCTGTACCATTGTTATATTCCAGTAAGATTTTATTAAAACTATTTGTAAAATCTATAAATCCAACATCATGTACTCCTTCTAAACATGCTCCCTGTGCACATCCAAACTCACACACTTCAATAAAGCTTTCTTCATTTGATGATGAACACTGAGAGATTACATCTCCTGGATTTGAGCAGTTAGGAACGCTGTAATTTCCCCATAAGTCATTTCCTTTGCAAAATTCATTTGCTAATTGGGTTGTTCCGCAATCACTATCTTCACTGCATTGTATAAAATCATGCTCGCATATTGCACCATCATCTTGAATAGGAGCACAATAGTCGTAAGTTTCTCCATTGTTGTCATCACATTCCTGTGTTTTAATAGGAATTACTGAAATTACACAATAGCTGTCTAAAGTTGCAGGATTTATACAAGTTGAATTCTGGTATTTTTTATAAACATCATTGGTAAAGCAGAAATTTTTCTCGATATATCCAGTTACTCCGCAGTCTAAATCATTCAGGCAGTTTACTTCTGTATTTCTACAAAAGCTTGATGTAGTTCCCGGGTTTGCACACTGGTCAATAGTCCTTGCATCATCATCGTTGCATTCACTGTCTAAACTGCAGATTATATCAACACACTGGCCATTCGAGCAAACATCATTGCATTGTTCTAGTATGTTTGTTTGAGTATTTTGGGTGCAATAACTATTTTTAGTCCCGGCATTTAAGCAGGCATAATTTGTGCTGTTTTGAACTACGTTACTGCTTGAACAGAATAATTCACTCTGAGAATTAACTCCACAATCAAAATTTGTGAAACACTCTATAAGATCATTATGGCATATGCTGTTTAGACAACTATCTGCAGTACTTGAATTGTTATCATCACAGTCAGCATCATATACGCACTCTATAGGAGTATGGGTACACTGGCTTGTTATTGTTCCAGGGTGTAAGCATATATCTGCTGTTAGATAGCTGCTATCATCACAATCAATGTCTGTTATACATTCTATATCATTATATTCACAATAGCTTTGAGGTGTATTAGGATTTTTACATGTGTCTTGAGTATAAGCATTATTATCATTGCAGTCATTATTTGTTATGCAGGCTATATCTTGATAAGTACACTGACTTGTTATTGTTCCAGGATTCAAGCATGTATCTTTTGTATATGCATTAGAATCACTACAGTCATTGTCATTATAACAGATTATATTAACACACTGTCCATCTGAGCAAGCCTCACTGCATTGTTCGATTAATCTTGGACTAACTTCTATATCACAATGACTTTGTAAAGTTCCAGGATTAATACAGGTTGAATTTTGGAAATCTCTATAAACATCATCGCTAAAACAGAAGTTCTCCTCAATAAATCCAGTAATGCCACAATCTGAATTATATAAACAATTAACCTCTGTAGTCATACAATAGCTTTCTGTGGTATTGGCATTAACACACTGGTCTACTGTTCGTTGATTATTATCATTGCACTCGCTATCTGTTATACAGGTTATATTTTGGTAAACACACTGTGAATTTACAGTTCCAGGATTCAAGCATGTATCTTGTGTATGGGTGTTATTATCATTGCACTCGCTATCGCTTGAACATTGCGACCCTGTAAATTCTACACACTCTTCAAACATTTGTTTAGCAACAGGTGTCCAGTAGTCACTACTCCTCTTGCCGTTTTTAATTGTTTCAAGACCGTAGAAACACACCTTGTTATTAAGCGTTTTACCATTTACCAGCTGTGCTCCCTTAAAAGCATATGACACTACATCTCCTATGTCTAATCCTGTATTCCCAGTATAAGTTCCTGCAGTTTTTGTAAATCCTGGAGCTTTATTCTCGTCAGATAGGTAGTAGTAAGGTATTGCCAACGAAACTCCGGCCTGGTAGAAAGCATCTGTATAAACTTGTATTATCTGGCTGTTTTTATTGACATTTAAAGGCTTATTATTAGCTAACTGAGAAATGCCGTCATTATCTGTCAAACCAAAGACAGCTCCATGGTAATAATTTGAAATAATAGTTGGCCTTTGACCTACCGGTATTTTTGAAGGATTACTGAAAAGTTCATCTCCAACAAAAATTATTTTATATTTTGAAAAATCAGTTGTCGTGATTTTATTTTCCTGTATTGTATCAACACTTAATCCTAAAGAGTTAAACTCTGTAATCACATTTTGATCAATTCTTATGCTCTTTTTATAAAGGTAAGCAACATCACTAACTGCGCTTGCTAGAGGCAGGATCAAGACCATTACTAACAAAGCAATAATTAAGCTCTTTTTTGACCACATAATGAATTTCTTCATTATAGAAAGTTTTTAAATATTGTTATCAAAAAAGAAATACTTTTTTAGTGCTACTTAACATGGGTGAATTTAAAATGCGTGAATTTCATGAACGTTAGTTAGTAATTTTTATTCCTCATCTATCCAAGAATAACCTTTTTCTTCTATATGATCAATCAATTTTTTATCTCCTTCTAAAGCAATCTTTCCTTTTAACATAATAGATAATTTATCTGGTTTGATAAATTCCAAAATTCTTTTGTAGTGGGTGATAATTAGTATTGTCATTTCAGGATTTTCTTTTTTTAGCGCATTTACTGAATCTGCCACTGCTTTTAGAGCATCTATATCAAGACCAGAGTCTGTTTCATCTAAAATAGCAAGTTTTGGATTTAAAATAGCAAGCTGCAGCATCTCTGATTTCTTTTTTTCTCCCCCGCTAAACCCCTTATTTAAATATCTGTCAGAAAAATTTTCATCTAAACTAAGCAATTTTGATTTTTTAATAATTAAATTTCTAAAGTCCATTACTGATAATTTTTCCTCATTTAGTGAATTATAAGAAGTTCTAAGAAAATTTCTTATTGTAACCCCTTCTATTTCCTGAGGGTATTGAAAGCTTAAGAAAATTCCTAATCTTGCTCTTTCATTAGCCTTTAACTTTAATATCGATTTTCCTTCAAATAAAATTTCCCCTTTTGTTATCTTGTATTTTGGATTGCCCATTAGTACGTTGGCGAGTGTTGATTTTCCGCTTCCATTTGGACCCATTAAAGCATGGACATTTCCCTTTTCAACATTCAAATTAAGTTCTCTAAGTATAACTTTAGATTTATTATCTTCTTCAATTTCAACATGCAGGTCTTTTATTTTGAGCATTTTACATTAATCTTCTTGCAAATTTAAGTGTAGTTTCCTTCCTTACTTTATCATATTCTTTACTGATTTCAGTCCATCCATTAGATTTGTAAAATCCCTTTGCACCATAATAATCCATGCTATAACACCAGATGCTTGCACATTGTTTATCTCTTGCTATTTGTTCTGCAGTCCTTAATAATTTTGTTCCATATCCTTTACTCTTTTTAATTACAGCTATTGCTTCTACCTCACAATCTCCCGTTATGAAATCAAGAGATATTGCTCCAACAGGATTATTCCCTTCGATTAAAATATAATACCTTCTTCCTTCATCACAGAAATCATTTCTTAATTTTTTTCTTGACCATCTTCTTTTTCCACATTTTAGAATTTTAAATATATCTGAAACTGCCGGAATATCTTCTAAAGTTGCTTGTTTTATCTGTATCATTTTATTTATCCAGAGCCTTTTTAATTGCATCAAGTGAGTGCAAGGCACATTTTAATCTCGGAGGAGATATTGGGATATTAAGCATTTTAATAACGTCATCTTTAGCTAGTCTTTTAACTTTTTCAATTGGCATATCTTTTATCTTATCTGTTAACATGCTTGCTGCAGCTATTGAAATAGCGCAGCCATAACCCTGGAACTTAATGTCTTTTATTTTATCATCTTCATTTATTATACTTACTTCTATCTGATCTCCACATAAGGAATTATAAGCCTCTGCTTTATGTGTTGCATTTTCTATTTCTCCAAAATTATGGGGATGTTTATACAAATCCAGAATATGCTCTTTGTATAAATCTAGGTGAGTCATTTTCCAAATACCTCTTTTACTTTATTTAACCCTATTATTAATTTATCTATGTCTTCTTTTGTATTGTAAATACTTAAGGATATCCTACATGTTCCCTGCACTCTTAATTTTGACATTAAAGGCATAGCACAGTGATGTCCTGCCCGTATGCAAATGTTAAACTTATCTGATAAAATTTGTGCAACATCGTGGCAATGTATATCTTTCAAGTTAAATGAAATAATGCTTTGAGAGTTTGCTGGTTTGTATATTGTAATGCCCTTTATTGTTTTAAGTTTGTTATAAGTATAATTAACTAAAGATGATTCGTACTTTTCAATATTTTTTAATCCAATTTTGTTAATAAAATTTATAGCTTCTCCAAGAATAATTGCTCCTGAGATATTTGGAGTTCCTGCCTCAAACTTATGCGGAGGGTTTTGAAAACTAGAAGAGTGAAAATTAACTGATTCTATCATACCCCCTCCAAAATGAAAAGGCCTCATTTTTTCTAGTAAATTGTATTTTCCGTATAAAACTCCAATTCCAAAAGGTGCAAATGCTTTATGGCCACTAAAAGTTAAAAAGTCACACTCTAAATCTTTAACATTAATTTTTTTATGAGCTATACCCTGAGCAGCATCAATTATTGTAATTGCTTTATATTTTTTTGCTAATTTTATTACAGACTTGGCATCATTTTGAGTTCCTAGTGCATTAGAAACTAATGAAATTGAAACAACTGCAGTATTTTTACCTATAACTTTTCTTGCCAGATTATAGTCTAGGGTTAAGTCCGTTTTAATAGGAATAAATCTTAATTTGTATCCAAAAGCTTTTTCTAACTGCTGCCATGGAACTAAATTTGAATGATGCTCCAGTTCTGTTAAGACAATTTCATTTTTTCCTTTCTTTTTATTTTCCCATGCTAGCGAATCTATAGTATAGGCAAGTAAGTTAAGACTTTCTGTAGCTCCTTTGGTAAATATAATTTCATTATGGTTTGCTCCAATGAAATTAGCTATAATTTTTCTTGCTTTTTCATATTCTTGTGTCGCATGTTCACTTAGCTTGTATAATCCTCTATGGATGTTTGAGTTTTCTTTTTCATAAAATTCTTTTTCTTTATTAATAATAACCTTTGGTTTCTGAGTAGTTGCTGCGCTGTCTAGGTAAACCAAATTAGGATTATTTTCAAAAATTGGGAAGTGTTTTTTGTAAGGCATTTTATTTTAACACGCAGAATTCTCTATTTCAAGTTCTATTAGTCTATTTAACTCAACAGCATATTCAAGGGGAAGCTCTTTTATTATTGGCTCAATGTAACCTGAAACTATCATGTTTGTAGCCTCTTCTTCACTCAAGCCTCTGGACATTAGATAGAAAAGCTGATCTTCGCCTACCTTGCCAACACTTGCCTCGTGCGCAACTTTAACATCATTTTCTTCTACTTCCATCGATGGAAAAGTAACTGCTTTGCTGATGTTATCAAGCATCAAGCCATCACATCTAACTATAGAATTTGAGTTTTTACATCCCTTTTTTACAAAGATTAATCCTCTATAGGAAGCTGTTCCTCCATTTTTAGATATTCCTTTACTTAAAATACTTGAAGAAGTATTTGGAGCATAATGGTAAACTTTACATCCTGTATCCTGATATTGGCCTTGACCGGCAAATTGTATTCCTATGTAGTCTGATTTTGCCCCCCCTCCAATTAAAACTGAACAAGGATAAAGCATAGTACAGCGACTTCCTAAATTTCCATTTACCCATTCTATAATTGCATCTTTATGAACAATTGCTCTTTTTGTGTTTAAGTTGTAAGTATTTTTAGACCAATTTTCAATGCTTGAATATCTTGCTCTTGCTCCTTTAAGCACATGAATTTCTACACATCCTGCATGAATGGAATTTTCTGAATATATCGGAGCAGAACAGCCCTCAATATAATGTATTTGAGCTCCTTCATCAACAATTATGAGTGTATGCTCAAACTGCCCACCTTTTTTTGCATTCATTCTAAAATAAGCCTGCAACGGAATATCTACCTTAACATTTTTTGGAACATAGATAAAAGTCCCTCCACTCCAAACAGCTGCATGCAAAGCTGAAAATTTATGCAAATTTATTGAAACACAAGTTGTCATGAAATATTTTTTTACAAGTTCAGGATAATCAATAAGTGCCTGATCCATGTCTAAGAATACTATACCTTTGTCCTGAAGATCTTTTTTCAAATTATGATAAACTATTTCAGATTCATACTGTGCTCCAACCCCTCCAAGAGAGTTTTGTTCTGCCTGTGGAATTCCTAACTTTTCATAAGTTCTTCTGATTTCTGTTGGAACTTCATCCCAAGATTTTGAGTTTTTCTTTGCATTTGGTTTCATGTAGTAAATAATTTTATCTAAATCTAAATCAGAAAGATCTGGCCCCCAAGTTGGTATAGGTTTTTCCAAGAATACTCTAAGTCCAGTAAGCCTTTTTTGAAGCATCCATTCTGGTTCTCCTTTATCTTTAGAGATTTGTCTGACTAATTCTTCGCTTATTCCTTCTTTTGCTTTGAATTTTAAGTCTTCAGGATTATAATGATCATAGTTTTCTCTAGAAATTATAATCTCCT
Organism: Candidatus Pacearchaeota archaeon CG1_02_32_21; assembly: GCA_001872185.1. Taxonomy (GTDB): domain Archaea; phylum Nanobdellota; class Nanobdellia; order Pacearchaeales; family GW2011-AR1; genus JACPLR01. Next base: position 13,037 of record MNVX01000019.1, read on the forward strand.
TTCTTTCATTATTAATTATTTTTAGTTCTGCCATTTTATATAAAATAGTTAACTATAGTTAAGTCAGTCTATATTTAAAGTTTGTCCCTTGTTTTTTGATCATCTTTCATAAAATTTATAAATGAAATTTTTATCTAGTTGGATGGATAAAAAATTAAAGGTTGTAATTTTTACACTTATTGTTGTTATCTTAGCTGCAATAATTGTCTTTTCAGTTGGAAATACTACGTCTAATACTATTAAAAGTACTGATTCAGGAAAACAAGGCCTGTCTTTGTTAGGTAATACTATACAGAATAATATGCCTTTGGGAATATCTTTGGAAGAATTGTCTAAACACGATTCTGAAACTGACTGTTGGGTTGTTTATCAGGGCAAAGTTTATGACTTGACCTCATGGCTTACTAAACATCCTGGAGGAGTTAAAACTATTCTTCCTCATTGCGGAACTCAAAATTTCGAAGTTGCGTTTAAAGCTAAACATGGAAATTCAAAAGCCTCATTATTTTTGCAAGTTTCAAAATTAATGGGAGACTTTCAACTTAAGGGAAATTTAAACTAAAATGAAAATTTCAGAAAAATTAGATAAAACAAAGAAATACTCTTCAGTTATCTTAAGATTTGGTCTTGCTATTGTATTTTTATGGTTTGGTTTTTCTCAGCTGAAAAACCCTGATTCATGGACAAGTCTTTTGCCAGCATTTTTAAATTCAAGTATTACTTTTATTAAATGGGGAATTTGAAATTATATTTGCATCTTTACTTTTATTAGGCATTTTTACCAGAAGTGTGAGTTTCCTACTAGGATTACATTTACTCGGAATAGTGTTTACTTTAGGTTACGGAGCAATTGCAATAAGGGATTTAGGATTAGCAATTGCAACTTTTTCAATATTTTTGTATGGAGCTGATGAGTTTTGCTTGGACAGGTTAGTTGGCAGAAAAAAGCATAAAACAGAAGACAGCATTGTTAAAGAAGCTGATTAAATTCTTGGTATTAACCTGTAGTAAGATTTATAAAAGGTTTAATTCTGGTTCTTTAACTTCGCTATTGTGGACTAGTAAGATGATATATAGAATAACAAATTTTTACAAGGGGAAGCATGAACTTGATATATTAAGTGGAGTAATACAGTTACCCCGGGATATTATTAATAGCTGGAATTTTAGGAATGGGTCAAAAAGAAATCAAACTAAACCTCCTTATTTTAATGCAGGAATTTGTAAAGGAGTTTATGGAAAAGACCATTTAAGACTTTATGATCCTTTAATTACACAAGAATTGATGAATAATCATGTAATAAACTATGATGATTTCGTCCAAATTCAAGAAAGTGAACATGATTCATTAAGGACAAGATGGCGATTAAGCGATGGGGGATTAGTAATTCCATTAAGTGTTAAATCATTGTTTGAAGGAAATGATCTAGTTACTTTAGTTGGAAGTGATGAATATGTTGATATATTGGGAAAAGAGTCAATTATGGATTATAATAAATATCATGAAAATGAAGAACTGCAAGAAAGAATTACTCGGTTGGCTTATTCTTTTTGATTATTATAATGAATAGAATAACTAGTCATATTTTTCACTAAATATACTTTTCATTTCCACGCCTTTTTTTATAAGTATGCTTCTGACAGAGTTTATCATGTTTTTTAGTCCACACAAATAATAATCTGCCTCTTTGTCAAAGTGTTCCTCAACTAATTTCTGAACTCTGCCATCCTCTCCATTTCCTGATTTGCTTAGTATTGTATGATATGAAAAATCCGGGTATTTTTTGCTTAATTCTTTAAGAGATTTATCATACAAAATATCTTTATTGTTTCTGTATCCTATTAGCAAAACAATTTCTTTTTTAACGCCATTTTTTTTGTTGATTTCAAGTAAGCTTGGTATCATTGACATAAATGGAGCAATTCCAACTCCAGTTGAAACAAAAATTACACTCTTGTCTTTGCTTTCTTCACTAATTTTAAAATTTCCTAACGGGCCCAAGCACTCGATTTTATCCCCCCTTTTTAATTTGTTTAATAAAGGAGTGATGTTTCCATTTTCCAGAATTTTAATGCATAATTCTATACTTCCGTCTTTACATTCTTTTAGCGAGGAAACTATTGAATAAGGCCTTCTTAGCTTAATTCCTTTGCCAGGATTGTCCATAATAATTGAAACATACTGGCCTGGAATAAAATCAAACCCCTTTGGCACACTTAAAGAAAAGTGTTTTACATTTTCTGTTAGTTTTTCTATTCCAAGGATTGTTGAGCTAAACCTTTGTGGTTTTTTTATCTCCATGGAATCTAACATCTCATAAGGCTTAAATAGTTAACTGGCGTTGGTTTTTTATGGGTTTGAAACTAATGCCTCAAGAATTGGAAGTTTGGTATCTTTTACCTAGCTTGAGAAAAGAAATAGCAAAAACTCTTGTAAACGAGCATAATTTAAGCCAAAAAGAAGTGGCAGGAATATTTGGTATGACTGAAAGTGCAGTTTCTCAATATCTCAAATCAAAAAGAGCCAATGAACTCAAGTTTTCAAAAACTGAACTGGATGAAATAAAAAGATATGCCAATAAGATATTTGAAGATAAGAAGAACTATCACAAACATTTATTTGAACTTTCTAAAAAAATGAGTGGAACTAAGAGTCTTTGTGATTTACATAAGAAAAGAGACCCATCTCTAAAAAGCGATTGTTCTTTATGCCATCAAGACTAAATTTAAAATAAAATCTTCTAATTTAATAAAAAGTATATTTTCAACCAGCTATTTATTTAAAAATACCTATTTATTTTCCGTTATGGAGAGAGAAGGTGACAAAAAAAGAGGTTGATTTTTTATGCAAAAATATTCTTTACTAAGTGAAGTTCCACCACACATCCTTACTGAACTTGCTAAATATGTTTCTAGTGTTGGTGATGACGTTTTTGTTATAAGAAATTTACCTAAAGAAGCTGTTGGTGGATTAATGGCTAGATACTCAAGAGCACCAACAGGGCTAAGATTGACACTTGTAAATGAATTTCTCAATGCGGAGGGTATTCCAAGTGAAGTTAAAGGAACAGAGATTTTAGAAAGGGTGCTAGTGGGGTTTGGGGATGATTCTGTCGGAGAGTTAGAAGGAGCTAAAGTTGGAATAGAAAATGTTTCTCAGCTTGTGGCTAAACATATTGAAGATAGGAGAATAGGTGGTTCTCCAATTGAGCAGTCAACAAGATATGTTAAGTGTGACCAAAAAGATGAAGATGGGAGGTGGAGATATTTAAGACCTGAAGAGGTTATTGGTGTTGGTTTAATAGGTGAATTTGAAAGGGTTAATGACCGTGCATTTGAAGTGTATAGTTTGGGAGTTAAAAGGCTTACAGAATATTTTAAAGGACAATTTCCAAGAGATAAATTTCAAATTGAAACTGACAGAAATGGTGAAAAAATTAAATTTGGAGAGGGTCAGCTTGTTAATGATGAAGAAATGAAAGCATTCAATAATGGGTATAATTTTACAGTAAGATGTGCTGCTTTAGATGTCGGAAGGTGTGTTCTACCATCATCAGCTCTTACTCACTTAGGTATTAATGGAAATGGAAGGTTTTTTACAAATTTAATAACCCATCTTAAAAGTGCAGCACTTTTAGAAGCGAACAAAAAAGGACATGAGCTAGAAGAAGCTTTGAAGACTGAAATTCCTACATTTATTAAAAGAAATAAAGCAGATCCTAGATACCAGGAAATTGATAGGGTTATGAGAAGAACAGCTGGTGATCTTTTTAAGGGAATAGCTCCTGAAGCAAATCCTGTAACTTTAATGATTAGACATGATTATATTGATGAAGTTTTAGCATCTATTTTTTTTCCATATACAAATGTCTCTTTGCCACAGATTACGGAAGTTGTTTCTAGTTTGCCATATGAGAAAAAACTTGAGATATTTGATTTGTATAAAGGTACAAGAAAAACCAGGAAAGACAGAACTGGTAGGGGTTTGGAAGCTGGTTATCCTCTGACTTTTGATTTAGTCGGAGGTTTTGCAGAGTATAGGGATTTAGAAAGACATAGAATGTTAACTCAACAAAGACAGATGCTAACACCTGAGTTAGGATTTATAATGCCTCCTGAAATAAAGATAGTTGGTTTAGAAAAAGAAGTTGAAGAAGTTGAGGTTATGGTTTCTGATTTATACACTGATTTAAGGCATACTGGTTTAGTTGAAGCTTCACAATATGCTACCTTATTCAATCATAAGATAAGATTTGTGTTGGGAATGAACTTAAGAGAGTTTCAACATTTGTCTGAATTAAGAACAGGAGTTGCAGGGCATTTTAGTTATAGGGCAATGGTGCAGGAAATGGCTAAACAGACTAAAGATATTTATCCTTGGGCAGAACAATTCTGCGAATTTGTTGATTATTCAGATCCTGAAAATAAAATTTCTAGAGCTAAGGAACAATCAAGGATTGCTGGCAAGGCATTATCTAAAGGAATTGATATGAGTTTAGATTTGGAATAAAGATAAAACTACATTACTTATTAGGCATTATAACTCTAGAGCAATAATCTTCTGATTTGAATGATTTTCCAGAATCTAATAGCTTGAAGAACTTAGGAAAATCTATCCATGTTTTTTTCTTAAGAGATTTTTTCGCTAAAAGAACAACTCGCGATGGAATATGCTCCCTTACATATTCATACTCTGGAAGTAACTTTAAAAGCTCTTTAGAAAAGTTCCTTACTTCATCCATATTTGGCATGTTTTCTACCTTATAATAATTCTGAGATGCTCCAACCCACATGTAACTCTTTAACTCTATAAAATCTGGATGTCCTCTTTTAATTAGTTGAGAATACCCCTCTAAATCTGTCATATTTTCATCTTTAATCAATGTAAGTCTTATGCAAGTCCGATACTTCCTTGTTTTTAGCAAGTCTAAACATTTTTCCATTCTTTCCCAGAAATCTGGAAATAACGGGCGATCTATTTTTTCCATTAAACTTTTGTTTGGAGCATCTATGCTTAGGTAAAGTTGAGTAACTTTGTCAATTTTTTTTATCTGTTCAGGATATTGTGCATTAGTTACTAAAAAGGTAGATATTCTTCTTTTATGAAAAGATTTTATTATTTGGTCAATAAAAGGATATGTTATAGGCTCTCCGGTTAGTGATAAAGCGACATGTCTGATATCTTTTCTCTCATCCAATAATTTTTGAGTTGATTTCGGGTTTCCTCCAAATCCAGTAAGCAAGCTTAAGTGAGCATCAATTGCGTGGTCTATTATATGCTCTGGAGAGTCAATAGGACCATACCATTCTTTGGAAACAGGAGCCTTTAACCCTCTCCAGCAAAATTTGCATCTTGAAGCGCAGAACATAGAAGTAGTCATTTGTAAACATTGATGACTTCTTATCCCATAAAAAACATATTTATAACATCCGCCCTTTCCATTCAGCATGTTCTTTGTCCAGCCACAGATTTTAACAGCTGAATGGTTTCCAACTAAACGATAGCCCTGTTTTTCAAGAATTTTTTCCTGTCCACTAGTTATTTGTTTTTTTTCTTTTGCAGAACTTTCAGATGGTTGGATGATTTTGAGCTGCATTATTATACTCTGAAATAGCGATTTAATAATGTTTTGGGAAATTATTGCAGTAATATTTAAATAATTGCATCTTTTTAATGGATTATGTCATTGCTTAATTATTTTACAAGGTATAAAGAGCCTGTTAAACCATCTGAGTCTTCTCCTAGTGAATCATTGAAGATGAGTTTGGCGAGAACAAGAAAAATCTTGATTTTTGTTAATGATTATGGTTATAGATTCCCTTTATCTAATAATGAAAGAAGTAAATTAGTTCATGACTTAGATGATTTATATGGGGCAACAACTGATTTTCTGCCAGGAGAGAGAAGAGATAAAATAGGGGCATATGTAGAAAGAAATGCAACATCTTTTGGAGGGAAATGTCCTTTTGTAAGCCATATTGAAGGATTATTAGATACACTTTGATTTAATATTTAATAACCTTTTTATATTACTTTTAATTTAAACTATTATGAATAATAAGTTAAAAAGGATGAGGAAAGCTTATAAGAAAAAAGATGTTAAAGCTATGATAAAATCTCATAACATCGGTGATTTAAAAAAGTTTGAAGCAAGCCATCACCATTATGAAGGTAGATACCTTAAGAGTATTGTTTACGGAGGCTTGGACGGAATTATTACTACTTTTGCAGTTGTTGCAGGAGTTGCAGGAGCTTCTCTCTCTTCAGGGATTTTATTAATTTTAGGGCTTGCAAATCTTGTGGCTGATGGAATTTCTATGGCTGTCGGCGATTATTTAAGCAGTAAAGCTGAAAGAGATTTTTATTCTACTGAAAAAGAAAGAGAAAAATGGGAGGCCAGAAATTATCCTAAAGGGGAAAAGCAGGAAATGATTGAAATTTATATGAAAAGGGGGCTTTCGAGGCAAGATGCTCAAAGACTAGTTAACATAATTTCTAAGAAAAAAAATTTGCTTGTTGATGAAATGATGATTGAAGAATTAAGAATGATAAACGATGTAAAATCTTCTCCTGCAAAAAACGCTGTAACTACTTTTATTTCATTTTTTATTTTTGGACTAATACCTGTTTCTGCATATATTACTGATTTAATCTTTCCTGGAACTATTAAAAACCCATTTTTATTCGCAATTATCTTAACCATTATAGCTTTACTTTTATTGGGTATTGCAAAGTTTAAATTCACCAGAAAGCACTGGATAAGATCTGCACTTGAAACCTTAATTATCGGCGGATTGGCTGCAGGAGTTGCATATTTGGTAGGTTATCTTCTGTCTGGACTGGCTTAAAAATATTTATATTTCACAAAATATTTATATTAAGATTACTAATACTAATTATGGTTAGTAACAAAATTAGAGCTAACTTAGAAAGATATTTTTCTGGAGATGACATTAAAGTTGCCCAAGGAATTGTCGAATATTTTAATCATTTGAGGACTATAGTTGCACCAAGTGGATTTGATGGTCCAACTTATGATATGGTTTGTTCAAGTTTATTAGAGAAAGGAATTCAAGAATCAAGTTTTGATACAGTATTTAGGGTGATGATTTCTAATGGGATAGTTAATCAAAAAAGGCACGGGCACTATAAGCTTGTGAAATTATATTTAACTCGGCATTAATTTAACAGGCAACCTTATGTTCATTCTTGCTAATATTTAAAATAAACCTTTTAGAAAGGTTTCCAAACCAATACTTTAAAAGTAACCTTACTTCCCTATAGTCATGGCAAAGTTAGCTAGAGTTGATGAAAATGGTAAAATTGAAGAAACAGTTGAAGCTTCATTAGATGAAGAGCTAGTTGATCAGGGAGAAAAACTCGGAGTAGCTTTTGGTTGTATTGATGGTAGATGTGGAAGTTGTAGATTTGAGGTAGTTGAAGGAATGGAAAACCTTACAGCTTTGACTAAAAATGAATTAGATGCTGGAATGACCAAAGATGAACCTTACAGACTATTGTGTCAGTGCAAAATAAAAAAAGAAGGTTTGATTAAGATAAGAGTTTAATTTGGAATGGCTGTTGTAAGAGTTCCTAATAGGGTAATTGTTGATTGAGACTGGCATAAATATTTATAAACTTCATTTTCTTTTTTAAAAAATGGAAAAAGACATCGGAAAGATAACAAAAAACGATAACACGGATATTGTTGTGAGGGTTGATGACTTTGGCGGAAGGCCAGGAGTTACAATAAGGGAATTTACAACAAGTGAAAGATATACAGGATTTACAAAAAGCGGTACAAGAATTCCTGCTGATAAATTTATTGAATTCAGAGAAATGATAAACAAGATTAGTTTAAATGACCTAAAATCTGAAAGCAACAATTCTGGACAAAAGAAAATTGAAGACTCTGATGAAGAAGCTGAGGATTATTAATTAACTCACTTTCTAAACTCAAGCTCTTCCAAAGCCTTTACAGGGTTACCAGCCTCTTTTATATTAATTAAAGGCTGTTTTATGTTAACTATATCATCAGTCCCAATCCTTGGACAGGCAGTATTAACCCAAGCATCTATGAAAGGATAGTTTTCTAAATGCCTTAAATCCAGATTGTTATCAATAAATATGTAAGCCTTTTTACCCTGTTTTTCAAGAAATTCTTTTAGCCTTTTAGCTGTCATAAGATAGTTTTGTCCGGGCTTTATTGTAACTAAAATACCAATTGATTTTGCATTAATAAACATTTTAAGATTTCTTTTGTATTTTTTCATCTGCTCAAGAATTATTTTTTCATCTAATATCTCCAGTGTTTTTGATATAGGGTTCCACATTATAACCGGCTTAATTTTTTGGCCCTTTATCTGAGCAAGCAGCAAGGCTTTAGGATGAAAATATCCGTCGCCTAAGTAAAGAATAGCATCGCTTTTTGAAATTATATCTTCATGGAAAGAGTTGTGATATGCATCACATCCTAAAATTTGCATTGGCTTACTTGTACGCTTTGCTTTTGTAATATAAACTTTGATATTTATTTTTTCTAGTTCTTTTATGAAGTTATCAGCATCAGAGAATTGAACACTTGCAAATAAAGCAATTGAACTTATTTTATTCTTTTGCAGGTAATTTTTAAGTTTATCTTCTAAGGAAATTATACCTTCCCATTTTGCATCTATAAAAACTATTTCTGTCATTTCACCACTCCTTATCCTTCCAATACCTATTATGGCCGAATTGAATCATTAAATCAATTTTAAGAATATCAAGCCCTAATGGAAGGTCGCATGCTCCAAAACAATCTGTTAGCCATAAAAATGCCTTTGCATCTGTTTTACTTTCTATAGAATCAATTATAACATTTGCTTTAGGTTTAAGACCGTCAGGCAGCTGTATAAGCACCTGAGTTGCTTTTCTTTGTTTTATTTCTTCTATTACTTTTTCTATCTCTAATTTATACATTTTATTTCGGAACAATGACTTTTAATGAGCCTTCAATATATATTTTTGCTTTATATCCTGCTTTTCTTAGAGCATTTGCCTGCCTATTTACACACCATTTATGACCACCATACCAATAACCAGCAACATATATATCTGGAGAGTTATTAGGATCATTAAGGTCTGCAGGAATAGAATCTGGGCAATTTTGATTATCAATATAGACTTCTTCATCCCTGATTCTTCTTATTTCTTTTTTCACAGATTCTACTCTTTTTTTTGGATAGCGACCTAAGTCTATTTCACATCCATCATGTACAATAACAAATAACCTGCTATTTTGGTTTTCTCTTGTTAGTTCAGAGTCCATTTAATTTGTCTTCACCAGCACTATTTAAATTTTCCTAAAAGAAGTTAATAGGGCTTTTAACTTATCTAAACTCTTTGTCAGATTAATTTCTTTTCTTAGCTCACTTCCACCCTGCAGACCCTTGGTAAATGAGACGGCATGAGTTTTTATTTGTCTGAATAGTATTTTATGTTTTAATGCAAGCTCTATGTATTCATTTAACTGTCCAATTTTATCTTTGCTATCATACCTTCCTGTTAAAAGGTAGTCATTTATCTGTTTGAATATATATGGATTTCCAAGTGCTCCTCTTGCTATAAGAATATAATCTACTCCAGATTCATCTAATCTTTTTTTAAAATCTTCTGGAGTAAAAACATCTCCATTGCCTATTACTGGAATTTTCACAGCCTGTTTTACTTTTTTTATTATCTCCCAGTCTGCCTTTCCACTATATCCCTGTTTTTGAGTTCTGCCATGAACAGCAATTGCAGAAGCCCCTGATTTTTCAGCTATCTTGGCAATTTCAACAGCATTAATGTTTTCTTCATTCATCCCTTTTCTTATTTTAAGTGTTATAGGTATTTTAACTGAATCTGAAAGCTGAGATATAATTTCTTTTATTTTTTCAGGATTGTTTAACATTGCACTTCCAGCTCCTGTTTGAATTACTTTCCATGCCGGACAACCACAGTTTATATCTATAATATCAAACTTTGTTTCACAAAATTTAGCTGCTTCTATAATGTTCTTGATTGAATTGCCAAACAACTGAACGGCAACTGGTTTTTCTATTTTTGAAGTTTTTATTTTATCTAAAGACTTTTTTGACTTTCTGACAATTGCTGTGCTATTAACAAATTCAGTATATGTTAAAGCTGCGCCATATCTTCTGCATAGCTCTCGGAAAGCTACATCTGTAACTCCTTCCATTGGGCTAAGTATAGCCTTTCCTTGAAGTTTTGGGAAACTTTTCATCTTAATATAATGAAGATTAACATTTCATAAGCTTTAAATATTGCCTCAAATTTTTTTATGTATTGCTTCAAACAAAATTGAAGGCTTGAAGCAGTTTATAAATAAACTAAATGTAGAGTTTTAATAAAAATGGAAAATAAATTTAATGTAATAATAGCACTTTCTTTGCTAGCTGCAGGTATTTATTATACTATCAGCTCACCTAGTTTTGATCCAGATTTTTTTAAAACAGTATTTGATAGCCTTATTAGTCTATTTTAACAAGCTCTATTAACTACGCAGCAAGTTTAGACCTATATTCATGGGCAGAATAAAAATCAGGTAATTTTGAGAAGTATTCTTTGGCCCTATGGGAAAATGATTCTCCATTGTATTTTTCTCCTAAAGCATAATCTGCAATTGTTTCTGTCACTAAATCAAATGCTTCATACAGTTTTTCTAAATCTCCTGAATAAACTTCTTGTCCATTATCATCTTCATGAGGTATTAATGTTTCCAGGGCAGTATTGTACAAAAATGCATAAATTTCAGGGTTTATTCCTTCCTCTCTTGGAAGTCCGGAATTTTCTAAGGCATCTGCAAAATATTTTACAAAGTAGCTTATTTTCTCTTGAAATCCTGCATCAACTTTTATTCCTTCATTGCTTAATCTATTTGGAACTTGCCTTAAAGCTCTTACTAACTTGCTTTTTTCTATTTCAACACCTGAAATATCTCTATTTGTTTTCATGGGAGATTATTTAATAACCTTAGTATTTAAATCTTATTAAGGATTAATTAGTGGTGATTAACTGCATCTCTTGCCACATCCACATTCTTTCGTTGCATTTGGATTGATAAACTTAAATCCAGATTCTTTTAATGAATCAACAAAGTCAATCTTAGCTCCGTCAAGATATTCAGCACTTTCACTGTCAATTGAAATTTTAAGCCCAGCCTGTTCTTTTTTTATGTCAGAACTTGGTGCTTCTGGAACTATTTCAAGGTCATATGTATATCCAGAACATCCGCCTGCTAGGACACTTACTCTTAATATTTCATTTTCCCTTTTTTCATGTTTCATAATGTCTTTTATTTTTTTTAAAGCGCTTTGAGTTAAGTTTATTTTTAAATCATTTTTCTTTGAACTGCCTTTTAATTCAACTGCTTTGTTTAAATCTTCTATTAGTATATCTAATTCTTCTTCACTAAATCCATGGCCCAATACCCCCTCTTCCAAAGTTTCAAATCCTGAAGCTCCACATCCAACACAATGTATTCCGAAGTCCATTAAAATTTCTGAAATTAGCATAGCTTTGTTTGGATGCTCTGATAGTATATCTTGTATAATCATCTCTTTTGTTACGCCTTTTTGTTTTTCCCTAATCGAAGTTTGTTTTGCTGTTTGTTTCATTTTAATTTTGTAGCTTTATATTTTAATAAGTTTCAACACCATTTTTAAAACTGCTCAGTGCTATTTCAATTTGCCAGTAAATTCTAGGATCAACTGAATCTTTTATTCTATCCATTAGTTTTTTCCTAGACTCTAAATCTAGGAGTCTCATTTGCCAGTTTAGTTCACTTGCAACTAATTCTAGCTCATAGTCCTTTAAACTTGACAAGCTTGGGAATCTTTCATTTATTGCTAAGTATACCCAGTAATCAGGATTTTTTGAAACGTTGGCTTCCATAAAGTTTTATATAACCTTCACTTAAAAAGTTAATGGTTAGTTCAATTTAGCCTGCTCTGGAGTATATTTTCTCCCAACTATTTCTGCTAAAATATATATTTCAACTGTTTCTACATCTCCTAACTGGCGAGGAGTTTTGAACTCTGGAAAGTATAACTCTTCATGTAATGGCCTTTTATGAATTGGCTCTTCATTTAGGTGTTTTTCCCGTAATTCCATAAAATTGTAAATATTTATACCTTAAAAAATTAACTAATTTAACCTTCTAATGCAGATAAATATAACTCTTCTACTTTGCTCCAGTTGACAATATTCCAAAAGGCTTCAATGTAATCTGCTCTTTTATTCTGGTATTTTAAGTAATAAGCATGTTCCCAGACATCTATACATAAAATAGGAATTTTATTGTCCATTAAAGGAGAGTCCTGATTTGGAGTGCTTATCACCTCTAGTTCTCCGTCATTAACAACAAGCCAAGCCCAACCACTTCCAAATCTGCCCAATGCAGCATCAGAAAATTTTTTCTTAAACTCATCAAAACTTCCAAAACTATCTTCTACATCAGATAATAGCTTTTCAGACGGTTTCTTTTTTGATTTACCATGATTAGGACTTAGTATTTCCCAGAATAAGCTATGATTTGCATGTCCACCACCATGATTGATTATAGCATTTCTTATTTTTTCAGGTAAAGAATCAACGTCACTTAATGTTTCTTTTAGCTCTTGTTTTTCGTACTTAGTTCCTTTAACTGCAGCATTTAGTTTGTCAACATAAGCCTGATGATGTTTTGTATAGTGAATTTCCATTGTTTTTGCATCTATATATGGCTCTAAAGCACTATATTCATATCCTAACTTTGGTAATGTAAATGTCATTTACTCTTTTTAGCTTGTTTATCTAACACTCTTTAAATCATCAGCTTTATAAAATTATGTGATAACTTACCAAGAGTATATAATAAAGTATATAATTGCTTATTAATATCATATCTATATTATTTTTATGAAGATTCGGGTAAAAAAACACAATGCTGATGGTACTGTTCGTTTAGAAAGTGGTGGAGAGATAAAAGAAGTGCTTATTAACGAAGACTTTACAAATCCTAAAAACGAGACAATTTCTCTTTGTTTTAAAGGGCAAAACAGCTCTGGAATAATTGATTTAACTCCCCGGGAAATTGAGATGATATATAGTTCTCTTAGAACAAAGAAGCATTTAATTAAGGGTTTTAAGGTTATGAAGTTTGAAAGGGATTAATTGTTTTATCATAAAGGATCCACTCGGTGTAAAAGATTAT
>MNVX01000016.1 GCA_001872185.1 Candidatus Pacearchaeota archaeon CG1_02_32_21
ATAATATATATATATATATATCTTTCTAATTTCATTTTTAAATGGAAATAAAAAAATATCTTGAAAATCTTGGAATAAAATATGTTTTACATAAACATCCACCAGTTTACACCTGCGAAGAATCAGAAAAACTAAAGGTTACAATACAGGGCATGCACGCCAAGTCTCTATTAGTAAAGGGAAAAAACACTGGAAAGTTTTATATGATTATCCTGCCTTGCATTGAAAGAATAGATAAGAAAAAATTAAAAAATTGTATTGGAGAAGAAATAACTTTTGCAAATTCAGATGAATTGGAAAAATTGCTCAAATTAAAACCAGGCTCTGTTTCCCCGTTTGCAATAATAGAAGATAAGGGCAGTAAGATAGCTATAGTTTTTGAAAAAAAAGTCTGGAAGGCAGAAATACTAAACTTCCATCCAAATATTAACACAGAAACAATAGAGCTGAAAAATACAGAATTCAAAAAATATATTAAATCTCTGAAAAATAAAATAATAGTTATATAGATAAAATGCCACTTTTAGATATCTTTAGCAAAAAACAGGTGAAAATTGAAGAAAGACCACTAGTAATAGTAGACATAAGAGAGAAAAATTCAATGATTGCTTCAGAGTTGGTTTCAATTGGCTGTTCAATAGAGTTTAAACAATTAAAGGTAGGAGACTATATAGTAAAAAATACTGTAATAGAAAGAAAAACTGTCCAGGATTTTATAAGCTCAATGATAAATAAGCGTTTAATTAATCAATTAAATGACTTAAAAGAAGAAAAACAAAAATTACTAATTATAGAGGGCATTGAAGAAAGAGACATTTATAATTCTGGAATAAATGAAAATGCAGTTCGCGGACTTATACTTTCAATATTGTTAAACTATCAGATACCAATAATCTACACAAAAGATACAGAAGACACAGCTAATTTTCTCAAAGTTTTATGGAAAAAACAGGAAAAAGAAAAAGAGCTGGGCATTAACGAAAAGAAAAAATCAAAAGATGTAAATGAACAAATGCAATATATCATAGAGGGCTTTCCAGGAATAGGACCAAAAACAGCAAAGAAGTTGTTAAACCATTACGGAACAATAAAAAATGTAATTAATGCAGAAGAGGGTGAAATAAAAAAGGTTATAGGAAAAAGGGCGGATATTTTTAATTTAGTAAATAAGGGTTATAAAAAGCTCACGTCAACAAGCTAGCTTAACCTTGTTTTCTAATTTCTTTAAAATGGGGTCGTCTATCCACCCCTCATTAATAAACCATCCAAGGCCAATTATTTGGTAACCACTCTTTCCTCTGCCCCTTACAAACTCTGGAATTTCTGTAGGTAATTTTGTTTCAGCCCTAACCCCATAGCTAACCTCACAACGGTTCATTAGTTCACCCATGCCTTCTCTCTCCATTAATCTACTAATTTCATCTTTAACTATGCTCAAAATCTCGTCACTTTCTACACCATATAAAAAGATACCGAAATATCTTTTACTCAGACCATCACTAGTTGTAGCACATTTATAAAACTCGTCAAATATATTTTGTGAAAAGCCTTTAAGAGAATAACGCGGCTTTGATCTTTTTTGATTATCCATCAAAATCTATAAAGAAAAAACATGTTTAAAAATCAAATTGCACTGAAAAATAATCAATTAAAGGCAATAAAGATATAAACCCAGAATATCTTTCTAAATTATATTTTCTAACTACAGCTAATTTTCATTAATGTTTCATATCTTGGCCCTAAGGTTGTTAACTCAGATTTTTTTAAATATATCTTGTCAGCTTCAAAGTTTAGCTTAGAAAACCCAATGTTTTTTAATTCATCCAATAACTTTTCTTTATTTTTTACAGCTTTTGGTCTTACAATTGTTATATGCCCCATAAACCTATCTTCTTTTTCAAATAAATCTCTCAAACAAAAATCGATATCTTTCTGCAGTTCAAAAAGCTCTTGCCCAACTACACTAACCCATACAATTCTTACAGATTTTTCACTAAAAACACCTAGTTTGCTTAATTTTAGGTTAAATTTTTTGAATTTTAATTCATTTAATCTTTCTTTAACTTCATTAAGTTTAGCTTTGTCAATATTTCCTAAAAACTTCAAAGTTAAATGAATATTTTGTTTTTCTGTAAATTTACCTTTGATTAAATTAGTTTTACTGAGCCTTTCTTGTACCTTAACTATTTCATCCAAAACATCATTTGGTAAGTCAAGGCAAATAAAAGTCCTCATTTAAAAAATTCCCAAACAACCATAGCACCTAATTTAGAAGTTATTAACTTATTAGTTTTATCATGTTCATAGTCTATTCCTTTTAATATCACAACTTTCACATTTTTAAGAAGAGAAAGTCGTTTGGAAAAATAAATCAGCTCTCTGCTAGACAAACCACCAGGAACAGACTCAATAAGGGACGGGGCAAATGAAGGATCTACAACAGATAAATTAAAAGTAATTATTGCATTGCTATCTGGCCTGTTTATAAATTCCATTAAACCATCGCAGGCAAATTCAATATCTTCGACATTTTTTATTTCATGATACTTAATTTTATTAGAATCCAAAAATTGTCTGTCATCTAAAGTTAAGTTGCGCAGCCCAAAAGCCAAAATAGAGTCACGAGAATATCCTGCCTCAATAAAGTTTTTAACTGATAAAGCACCGGAATCAAATACAATTACAAATGTTTTATCAAGCTTATTTTTGCATAATTTTAAAAAATCTTTATCGTCTTCACCAATAAAAAATATCTTATCCTCAGACAAATTTTCTTTTTCAAAACTGCTCTTTAAATTAATAGAAGAAAGATCTCTGACTTTTCCCAATTCTTTTACTACAAAATTTCCTTCTTGCTGAAAAATAACACTCATTTTACTCTGGAACCAAAGCAAAAAAACTCCAGTCTCTTACATTAGCGAGTTTTTTTACATCTTCCAATTTAACATTTTTTATTTCCTCAACAAATCTTTCAACCTCTTTAGCATCTCCTTTTATTTCAGATTTAAGCATGTTATACATAAGTGAAAAAGAATCTTCCTGAGAAATGGAAAAATTACCGATTATTTGGTCCTTAACAGAGCTTAATTCACTTTCACTAAGCTCCTTACTAACCTTTTCAAATTCCTCAATTATTAATTCCTTGACTTTGTTAACATTTTCAGGAGTAGTTCCGACATAAATTCCAGAATAAGCATATTTTCCTTCAGAATCATAAAAACCTTTAATAGTATATGCTAAATTTCTTTTTTCCCGAATTTCAGAAAAAAGTCTGGAAGACATTCCACCAGCCATTAAAACGCTTAATACTTGCGCACTATACTCCATTTTATCTGATAAAGGTACATGATATGCCAAAACCAAGTTAGCCTGATCTAGTCCTTTTCTTTTTTCTGTTCCCTCTCCCTTTGAAGTTTCAACACTTGGGTAAAGGGTTTTATTCCCCTTTTTAACAAAATTCTTTTCAGCAAACTCACATAAATAATCAAAGTCTGCTTCTCCTGCAACACATAATATCATATTTTCAGGAACATAAACTCTTTCAAAAAACTCTTTTAATCTTTCCCTGGTGTTAGAATTCATAGATTCTTTAGTTCCCATAAGGGAGATAGAAAAGTCTCCCCTATACATCAATGACTTAATCTTATCAAAAACATGAAACTGGGGATTATCATGGTACATTTTCATTTCTTCAAAAATAACCTGGCGTTCTTTATTAATCTCTTTTTCATCAAATAAAGGATTTTTAACCATGTCACTTAAAACATCAAGAGCAACATCCAAATGCTTTGAAGGAATTTTACACCAAAAAGCAGTACACTGCTCGCTTGTAAATCCGTTAAGCTCTCCTCCATTTCTTTCAATATCCATAGAAATCTGCTGGGCATTTCTCTTTGGAGTTCCTTTATACAGCATATGCTCTATAAAATGGGCTATTCCTTTATGGTCTTTCTTCTCATTTATTCCACCATATCTAACACAAAAAGAAACAGCTACAACTCCGTTTTTCCTTTCTTTAAAAACAACAGTCATACCATTTTTCAAAACTTTTGTCTTTACCATACCAATTCTAAAAAAGGAGGGATTTATATTATTTTTGTTGCTTAGAAAAAACCAGATATCTCTCACCCATTATCTCAAAATCATCTAAAAATTCAAAATTAGCTTTTATAAAATTGATTAACCATGTCCTCTGAACATAAAACTTCTTCCTTTTAATCCAGCTTTCTGTAGCAAAACTTATAACTACTTCATCTACACTAGAATTTTTAATAGATTCTAAAAGCTTAAGAGTATAATTTCTTTCCAAAGTTTCAAGTGCATCAATAACTTTAAACATGAAAATAATTTTTGGTTTTTTTGCCTTATTAATAATCTCAACAATTTTATCTTTTTCAAATAAACTCTTATGATAAACTACTCCCTTAATTTTATTTGTTTTAAAAAATAAATTCGTAATATTAACTAACTGCCCCAATGCCTCTATACCAGTATAATTAACATTATACCCTATTTCTTTAAAAAATTTATAAGAAAATCCATTAACTCCACAGCCTAAATCTATAATATTTGTTTCTTTATTTTTACCGACCCGTTTTAGTAATCTTTCATATATCTCTGGGTAATAGTCATATCTTTCCCTAGTGGATAAGTGCTTTTTAAGAATCTCTTCTGCATTTTTGTTTTTCCAAACTAATATCTTTCTTCCTCCAAAACCAGAATAAATAATTCTAAGTAAATCCCTAACCTTTTTTATTTTCTCTTCGTCAAGCAAGTTCTTGCCATCAAAAAGATTCCAAACTCTTTCTACATCTTCAATAGGAATTTCAGAAAATTCCTTTTTTTTTACAATTTTCTCATAAATACCCATATCCATAACTATTATAAAAACAGCTGTCTTAAAAATCCTATGGCTTCAACAAACCAATCACCATTTTATAAGAAAGCAGAGGAAAAATTCCTTAATGCACAAACAGACGCAGAAAGGTTAATCTGGCTTGAAGAAATGATAAGGGAATGTCCAAAGCATAAATCCTCAGAGAAAATGCTGGCAAACCTTAAGACAAGAAGAATAAAACTAATTGAAAAAATAGACAGGATAAAAAAGTCTAAGAAATCAAGCAAAACAAATCAAGAGTCAATAAGGAAATATGACATGCAGGTTGCACTAGTTGGAGAAACAAATTCTGGAAAATCTTCTATAATGTCTTTGATAACAAATGCAAATTCAAAAATATCCGATAGTCTTTTTACCACACAAAGCCCAATACAGGGAATAATGGATTACGATGGGGTGCAAATACAGATAATAGACTTGCCTTCAGTAAAAAATGAGAATTTTGATGTAGGAATAGCAAATACTGCTGATTTGATATTAATGGTAATCACAGGCCTGTCTCAAATTGAAGCACTTAACAAATTTATACCTAAGGCAAACGGGAAAAAGCTAATTATATTTAATAAAACAGATTTGTTAAATGAAGCAGAAAAAAGAAAAATATCTGAAACCCTCAAGTCTAAAAAATATAATTTTATAATGCTGTCGTGCAAAGACAAACAAAACATTGAAGAATTAAAAGAAAAAATATTTCAAAGCTTTAATATAACAAGAGTATATCTGAAAGAACCCGGTAAAAATCCGAGTAATAAGCCGCTAATAATGCAGCCAAATTCTACAATACTTGATGTTGCAAAAAAAATAAGCAAGCAAATGGCATCCAATATTAAAGAAGTCCATATCTGGGGCCCATCTTCAAAATTCCCAAATCAAAGGATTGGCCTTTCTCACGTTGTAAAGGACAAAGACATAGTGGAATTTAAAACTAAATAATTAAGAATAACACATAAATACTTTTAAAATAAATTGTTATACAATCAAGTGGAAAAAGATGACTTGTATGGCATAATAAGTATTGTATTATCTCTTATAGCAATAATTTTATCTTATAATAAAAGTTATTTACCTGCAACTATTATAATAGGAGTTGCAGCAGTTACATTCTACTACTTATCAAAATATACAAAACAAATTGAGAAAAATGAGGATGAGATTAAAAAAATAAAATATAATATAGAGGCTAATGAGAAACTATTAAATACTATAAAAGATATTGTAATACTGAACAAGGTTAAAAATAAAATGAATAAAAAGGGGATTAAAGATACAGATATATTAGACCTAATAAAAATCGCACTATTAGTTATACTTGGATATATAATAATAAAGATATTAATCTCAATTATAAGCTAGTTTTGCTAACTTCTCTATTTTTACCTTGTTTTTTCTGAAAGTAGAAAGCAAATCATTTACTTCATCGGCCAAAGAGTTCTTCAAATCTAAAGGGTGAATTTTATTATGCTTAAAATCTTCCTCTAAAGCATCGTAACTAGTATAAACCAAATCTCCGCCATACTTTTTGTCTCTTTTTATTATAAACTTCTTTTTATTATCTTCTTTTAGAGTCATTATAATATACTTAATAAATGGAAGCAGTCCATTGTCAATATCTCCGGAAACACATTCAGCTTTGATTATTTTGTCTCTGACAGTATTTTCATCATCTAACAAATCAATCTTTGATTTAGGGTCGCTAGCGCTCATTTTTTTGCCTATTAAGCCAGGTATTAATGGGAACATTAGTTCAATTCTTCGATCATATCCTACTAAAGGCAGATTTTCTCTTGCAAACATTAAAATCTTTCTTTGATCAATACCTCCAATTTGAACATCAACTTTCAAATATTCTTCATCTAAGGCCTGCATTATTGGGTAAATTAGCCCTGCTAATTTTGGGTTATCACTAAACTTAACGACTTCTGAAGCTGCCCTCTTGCAGTCATTTATTGAATTAAATGAAGACATTTTAAGAACATCATACATATACTCCGGCTTTAACTGAAATTCACTGCCTTTTACAAATTCCAAATCTTTAGTATCAACACCAATAGATTTGAACATTAAGGGGATAATTTCTTTATAATAATCATATCTCTTTTCTAAAGCCTCCCAAGGAGTATTATCCAAAGCTCCATGCAAGTCTGCTAATAAAATTTTTACTTTAAATCCAGCTTTCAAAAAATCTCCAAGTTTTAAAACCCACATATAATAACCTATATGTGGTCTTCCAGTAATAGCTGTCCCAAGAAAAACAACTGGTTTTTTCTTTGTTTTTAATAGTTTAATAAGCTCTTCCTCAGAAACAATTTCTCCAGCATTTCTCTTAATTAACTCAAGTCTTTTCTGAACATCCATAAGATAAAAAAAGAATTTTGATTATTAAAGGTTGTGGTGTGTCTCTTTCTAAAAGATTAATTAAAGATTTGGGTTTATCTTACTTCTTCTTCATAGAATACCAAACAATACCAACAATAATCACTACAACTGCTACAACTAAAATAATCCATAAATACAAATTAGTTTTAGTTGTTGACTCTTCTTCTCCAGCACCATCTGTAACTCTAGGTGTTTCTCCAGGAGAAACAGAGCCTTCTTGTCCTGTAGGAGCAGCTTCTGAAATTTGCTTAACAGAAACATCTGCTTTTCCAGAGACGATTCCATTAAGGGTTAGAGATAAGTCATAAGTTTTATCACTATCTAAATCAATTTTCTTTGTCTCACCAACACTTAAATCTAAAGTTACAGGATCACTAGATACTACTAAAGTTATTTTGTTGCTACTAATATTTGTTACCTTAACACTATGCTTTTCTTTTATTCCTCCGCTAGAAGTTTGGAAAGAACTTTGTATTTGAGCATTGTTTGAAAAAGTAGCCCTATAACCAGAAGCTATCTTAGCTTCTGAAACAGCTACAGTACCAACTACAGAAGGAACTGTTGAAGTTGTTGTACTTCCTCCACTAGAAGAAGTGCCACTTCCAGACTGTTCAATAGTATAACTAGCTGTTGCAGTGCCTACAACACCTGACTTGCTTATTACTTCACAAGTTTGAGTGTATGTTCCAGTATTAGAAGTGCTTGGACTTGCAGTATAAGATGTTGAATTAACTCCAGAAGTTGCAGAACCAGAGCAAGTACATGTTACTGTATCTCCACTGTTAACTTTTGTTGGAGTACAGCTAAATGAAACACTTGGTAAAGCATTATCAAAAATTAAATCTCTAACTAAAGGAGTACTATTACTATATGCTGTTACATTATAATTTCCAGCAGTGTCATTTACAAATAAAGTTATATTTACATAACCATTTGGAAAGTGTGAAGTATTAACAGTTGCACTATACTGTGGGCTGCTTCCTTCTTTTATACCTGTAATAGTGCCATTTACATCTCCTGTTGCGTTAAGTATAAGGAACTGAACAGTACTTATATTAGCTAATGCATCATCTGCAGTAACATTTAAAGTAAAGTTTCCTGAGTTACTTTTAGTAGAATGATTTTGTCCACTTGGCATACCATTAACACTAACAGTTCTTGGTGCAGTAGTATCTATTATAATAAAGGATGTATTGCTTGAATTAACCGAAGGATTAGCAGCTAATGCGCTGTGATTTGTCAAAGTAATATTGACTTGATAAACACCATCAGGAACCATTGTTTTATTTTGATAAACAGTAATATTAAGATATCCATAACATGAGCCTGGTGCTCCAGTACCATTACCAACACAAGTACTTAGGTTACCTAAAATAGCAACATTAGCAACAGTAGAATTAATTCTAACAGTTGCATTCAAAGGATCAGTTATGTCTGTTATATTTAAGAAAGTAACATTAAAAAATACTCGAGAAGTATTAGCAACAGCAGTGCCAACAGCTCCAGACCAATTTGTTCCAGTTGCAGGACTTACCACTTTCATACCAAAATTACCACTTACTGCAGCAAAAACAAAAACTGCAAGTGAAATTAGAATAACAGATATTAAAATACTAAAGAATAATTTTTTATTAGTTTTCTTCACCATCTTCTTTTTAATTACCTAATGATAAAAAATAGTAAATTAGAGTTTATAAATCTTTTCTAATTTTTAAAAATAAAAAGCAATTGATAAAAAATAAAAAATAGATTATTTACTAATTTTCCGATAATAAAAAAATATTCCTATGTAGATAATAGTTGTAATAATAGCAATAGCATACTTTATTATTAAAGGGTACTGCATGATAAGGGAGGCATAAGTTATAGCAATTATATTTGCTATTAAATAACTTACAAAGAGTAAAAGACTTACTCCTTTCGTATCTTTAGATTTGATTGTTTTAATCATTTGTGGAATTATCATTACTGAAAATAAAATAGTGGCAATCCAACCTAAAATTTGTGCAAGCTTCATAATCAAAAAGTAATTTCAATCTTTTTAAAAATAATGAAAGAAAACTAGTAAAATTAAAAATGCAAAAATTTAACTCATTACAAATCCAATAAATTTAATGCTAATTGAAATAATCTTAGCACTGGCATTCGGAATAGTTGTAGGCACCCTCACAGGCCTAACGCCAGGAATACATATTAATTTAGTTGGTTCAATGCTAATATCTTTATCTGCACTATTGCTGGAAATATTCAGTCCAATAACAATAGTTATATTTATAGTATCTATGTCAATTGCCCATACATTCATAGATTTTATTCCAAGCATATTTTTAGGAGCTCCTGATGATGATACTGTCTTATCAGTTTTGCCAGGACATAAATTGTTGAAGATAGGAAAGGGTTATGAGGCAGTTTACCTTTCAACACTTGGTAGCTTGTTAGCTCTGCCAATAATAATTGTAATGTCAATAATTTTTATATTATTTCTAGATAAAATAAATCCTTTAATAAAAAGTTTTACTCCTTATCTATTAATAGCTTCAAGCATATTTTTAATTTCAAAAGATAGGAAAAAGTTAACTGCAATAATAGTTTTCATTATTTCTGGATTTTTAGGAGTAATAGCCTTGAACTCTAACTTAGAACAGCCATTGCTCCCGCTTTTAACAGGCCTATTTGGCGCATCTTCAATGCTTATAAGTATAAATAGTAAAGTGAAAATTCCAAAGCAAAAAATCTCACACTCAAAGATAAAGTGGAAAGACATAAGGCTTCCATTATTTGCTTCAATGATTTCGTCTTCACTATGTGGCTTCCTCCCAGGCCTTGGTTCTGGGCAGGCAGCAGTTCTTGGAAGTAGTTTTAAAAAACTCTCAAGAAAACAGTTCTTGCTTTTATTAGGATCAACAAACACCATAGTTTTAGGTTTAAGTTTCATAGTGCTTTATACAATAGGAAAATCTAGGACAGGCTCAGCTGTTTTTGTAGGTGAAATACTTGAAAAAATAAGTATTAATCATGTCATAATAATTCTGATAACTATTATAATTACAGGAATTTTATGTTTTCATTTGACATTGTTTTTAGGGAAAAAATTTTCGACCCTAATGAGTAAGATAAGTTATACAAAAATATCTATAGCTATTTTAGTATTTATTTGCATAATAGTTTTGATCTTCTCAGGACCAAAGGGCTTTGTAATATTTGTCTTATCAACACTAATTGGGTTATATGGAATTATCTCTGGGGCAAGAAGGATAAACTTAATGGGGTGCTTAATTATTCCGATAATCCTATTTTATCTGGTCTAATAGTTTTATTTAGTATCGATTAAATAATCAAATTTAACATTTTAATAATTTTTATCTCTTTAGAACAAGATTAATTCTACTTAGTTTTCTCTTCTGTAAACTATAAGCCCGAGAATAACTCCTATAAGAATTGAGATAAATAAAGAAATACCATTACTTAATCCAAAAGCTTTATTGCATATTATTAAACTAATTACAAAGGCAATTCCAGGCCACAACCAATAAACTTCCATAACTAATTAAATAATAAAAAACATTATAAACTTATCTAACAAACTATAGCCTCTTTACATACTTCCAATTTTAATACAGCTAATTTACACATTTATTTTAATTTAACTTCATCTTTAAAAACTCAAAACCACTGCTTTAAACTAATTTGCTTTGTTTCCTCTCTTCCAAAAATGCTCTCTATATATTTCTTAGTTAACTCTAAGTTTTGTTTAACATAGACGGGAATATCATAATTATTTGCTAAATCCAAGGCAGGTTCTAAGTACTTGACAATTCCTCCTTCAGAAATAGTAAAAATTATTTTTCCTCCACATTTACTGCAGCTTCCATTTAACGGAGGCCTTCTGAACTTTTCATTGCATTTAACACATCTAAATCCTTGCATGGAAAATTTCCTCAAGTTACCTCTTATATCTCTAATGAAATGCCTTTCAATTATCAGCCTGGCAACATCAGAAGTATCGACCGCTCTTAATTTTTTAACTAATTCCATCTCCTTTTTTACTTTCTCCTGCATAGTTGGTAATTTTTTATAAGAACTGCACAAAACTCCCTGATTAAAATCACTAGTCTTATGCGTAAAGCCAATGTTAACAAACGGATCCTTTCCATCCTTTAACCTATTTTTAACCATTTCAACTTTGACCTCAGAGCTATGTAACCTCTGTTCTGCTTTTTCATAAAGATCTAGAGGATATTTATTGCAAAGCTCAAAATCCAATATCTGATCGTCAACCTCTCCGGCAACTATTCTTCCATTTAAAACTAATGGAGCGTCTTGAGTTCCCCCTCTGTGACTTGGAAGGTATTTTTTGGAAAAATTAATTAATACATCTAATAAAAGCATAGCAGCAGCTTCATCTCCATCACATTGAAAATTCACAATAGAATTAGCAACAACTAAATGATTGCTGCTATCCACATTCAGACAATAACTCTCCCACCCTCCCAGATCATTAATAGAAATAATACTATCATAAACATAATTCCTATCAGATTCAATTTCCATACCATAAGGTTGTACTTTATTATAATTTTTTATTATTGATTTTTTCCTATCAGATAAAAACCCTATCAAATTAAATTTCTTAACAAAATCAGATCCAATAATCAGTTTAGTTATCTTAAATTTAGGAATAGCCCTATCTTTTTTAATATAAAATTCCATTACTTTAGGTCCAGGCTCTTTTTCATATTCATATCTTTTACAAAATATGCCAAATCTTAAAAGGCAAAACTCCAAATCATGTAAAAGGCCTTCACTTACGCTATCACAACTTACTTTCATTCTACCTATTTCAGCAGATCCATCTCCTTCAAAATATCCTCTTAAAACAGAAGCTAATTTTTCCAAAGGCAAACTCAAAAAAATTGATGGAATTCTTTTGTCTCTAGCATTTGAGCCAGATTCTAATATTTTTGTGAAAAGCAAGTACAATATTTTAGAAGAAAATGTAACTCTATCTTTTTTATTTTCACTTGGTTTTAATCCAAAATGTCTTTTTATAGTTTTTTTAATTAAACTCCTTATTTTCTCTTCTGAAGAAGCAATATATACTTGATTCAAGCCTTTTTTTCCAGAAATACTCCTAGAATAACCTTCAGCAATATATAATCCTATAATTTCAAGTAAATCTTTTTCAAGTTTAATTTTTATGGGTAAAGAAACATTATCTCTTTTAATGGA
This sequence comes from Candidatus Pacearchaeota archaeon CG1_02_32_21, assembly GCA_001872185.1. Classification (GTDB taxonomy): domain Archaea; phylum Nanobdellota; class Nanobdellia; order Pacearchaeales; family GW2011-AR1; genus JACPLR01. The sequence continues at coordinate 12,503 of MNVX01000016.1, forward strand.
GATCTTCCCTTTAGAATAAATCTCTCTTCTTAAATTTTTATTAAGACTAAAAACAAGTTCAGATGGATAGCTATCCCTTAAACTAAAATTAGAAAATTGTTTTTTTGTAATTCCTAATTTCTTAATAATTTTATCTATTTTAGATTTATCCAATTTTTTAATTAAATTTTCAATTCCCCTAACCATTATCTCCTTTCTAAAACCCAATTTATTTAACTCTTCGATTAAATTAATTTCCTTAATATCTCTTGATTTAATATTAATTTTAATAGGTAAGGGTAGTTTATCTCCAACTTGCAATTCAGAAGCTCTTTTTTTATTATCATTAACCAAAAATTTATGATTTTCAGTTACTTTAATTGTCTTACCTAAAGAAGTTTTAATTTCAATTAATCTTATTTTATTATGTTTAGTAAAGTTATTAATGTTCACTTCTCTAACTCCTTTATTTACACCCAAAGTACTAAATCCTTGTACTTTTTCCTCTTTTGTTCCAAAATTATCAACAATTTTATTTGGGTTTAATTTCTCAACCAATTCTCCAATTTTCACAATTTTCCATACATTATTATTTTTTATGGGAATATAAGTATTATAATCAAAACAATCTCTTCTCATTGCTGCATGCATGTAAGGGCTTGCTAGCAATCCCTGTGTTTTTGAAAAACCAATTATTCTCGAAATAACCCCTGCACAATTATGGGGTGCCATACAAACAGCAAGCTGTCCTATAAGACCTTCCCTATTTTTTATATTATAAAATTTAGGTAATTTGTAAAATCTCTCTAAAAGAGCGTCTATAAAATTAGCTATATTAACAAAAACATCATCTGCCCTTTCATCTCCAGAATCCGGACAGCAAGGAAGAATAATATCATGGGGCATTAATTCGATGACCTGATTATCATTCTCTATATTAGCTCCATAAACATCTTTTTCATAGCCAAGTTCTTTAAGCTTGTCAACTGACACAAAAATTTCCTTGGGTTTAAAATGAGTAATTGGTAATTCAGTCATATCGTATCTGATAGTTCCATCTTTATTTACTGCCAGATTAAACTTAGCTCTTAGTATTCCTTTAGCTAAATTTTCTAAATCATGCTTTTCAGAACTTGTACCCCTTATGCCTTTTACTAAAACTGGTACTTCCCCATTAGCTAAACCCAAAGATTTAATTGCTGACTGGAAATAATGCTCAATGTTTACTTTTCTCTTAGAAAAATTAGTTTTTTTGCTTCCACCATAAAATTTTTGTTCAACTTCCTGCAAGACACTTTTTTCATTACATTTTTCACAAACAGGGTAAATAGTTTCTTCTCTGCAATTATCACAATAATAAACTGGAAATTCTGCATTTACAAATCCTCTCTGGCATGCTTCCTGCACACTTCTAAATCTGCCTCCTTCTTCTCCAACAGGGAATAAAATATGTGGGTTGCCTGTAAGTTTTCTAAGCTTTGCTTTCTCAGGTCTACCCATCCTACTCCCCATAAAATCTCCTGCCTTATCCTTAATGACAAACTCTGAAAGGCTGTTAATAAGGAATAAAACATCTTTATCGCTGGAATTTTTACACTTCTCTGCAATCTCATTTATTTCCTTTTCTATTAAGTAACCCTCGATGTCAAAAATACTCGTAGGTAAATTTAAGTTAGCAAACATAGCTCTGCTGTCTATCTTTGAAATAACTACATTTTCTGTAGTTACCTGATGTTCTACTCCAAGTAGTTCAAGAGCCCTTTTTCCTTTTTGAAATTTAATTTTATCCATATGGCCATAAGGTAAGATAATTTTTCCATTTATTTTCGCATAACTCATCCATCTTAAAAATTCTAAAAAATCTTGATAAGAAATCTCTGTCCAAAAATAAATGTACTGCGGATGCAATGGAACTTTGAATATCTTAGAATATTCTAAAGCCTGATCAAAAGAAATGTTTCTAGGATTATCAATAATAATATTTACTTTTTCTAATTCTAATGACCACCATTCCTCTACATATCCTGGTTTTAATAACTGGCTGTTCCTATTAGCTACATCTCCAAATGGAAACAAAATATCACCAAAATAAATTATTTCATCAATGTCATCGTACAACTTTTTAGCCTCATCATACTCTTTTATTTCTTTAACACTTCCATCTTTTAACCTAACAATAGGCCCATTAATTTCATCGCTGACAGAAATAACACATCCCTTGGTTGGTTTTTCTATCTTAAGTTGAGTACCTATTGCTAAAAAATCATCTGAAACACCCATAGTTGCTGGATGAACACTTACTGCTGAAAAACCTGCAACTCTGGATCTCCCATACCGAAATCTAAAGGCTCCGCTTCTTGAAGGATGTCCGAAAATTGGTCTCCCAGCTACAAGATCTTTCATATAGGTTGCAGTTGTGTCTTTAGTTCCCGATTTAGCTTTTTCATGTATCTCACAATATTCTTCTAAAAAATCCCAAGAACTTAACTTAAAACCTTTTTTTCTTAAATTTTTTAAAACTCTTAGAGCTTTTGGAGCTTTTTGTGCAATACCTTCAGCCAACATTAAACAAAACCCGCTTCTCAAAAAATTTGTATCTACCCTTGGAATGTCTTTATAATTACTAACTTCTATTTTTTCACTAGGTTCACCAGACACCTGGACAGGTATATGTCTAGCTAGAAATTCAGCTTCTTCTATTGTTGGTAAATATTGTAAATTAGTAACTCTTTCATGAAAATCATATATTTCTGTAACTGTCCTCTTTATTTCATCTTCAGTAGGATCATAAGTGGCAAATCCAAGTATTTCTCTTAAATGGTCGATAATCATTAAAGAGTAAGTAGCTCCAGTGCCACCAGCACTTCTTAATGGACCAGAAAAATATGGGGCAAAATAATCTTTCCCGTCGTATGTCTTATTTAATTTTAAAAAAGTAAAGCCTTCAATCGGGGAGCTGACAACCCCTAAAGTAATATAAGCGAAACCAACCCTTACACCAGCTTCAATAGCTTCTAGCTGATTATTAAACTTACAAAATTTTTCTCCAGCAATCTCTTCAGCAATTTTTAGACAGACAGCTACATCTAAACTCCCATACTCTTTTTCTAATTCTAAAATCCTGTTTATAATTAGTTTATTTTGTACTTGTGGATAAACTGTTGATATCAACCCAACAACTTTTTCTGCAAGGTTTCTTGCAAGTGGAACTTCTACATTACTTAATGGGTCAAGACCTTTACCTCTCGCAAGATTAGCCAGAGAGTAATTTCTATTTATTTCTGATTGTAAATCTTCAAAATACTTCTCAGTTTGTTGGGCCATAAATATCCTCTTTAATACTATTTAATTCTTCAGAATGTAAAAATTTGAAAATAGTTTTTTCGTGAATCATACTTTTTTGATAGAGTTCATCCTCATTTTTTCTTGGAATTAAATGGAAATGTAAATGGCTTACTTTATAATAATCATCTTTAATAAAAGGTCTATAATTTTGCCTTATATCACATCCCTTAAATTTTTTTAAAATTATTTCTTGTAATTTAATAATTTCTGAAAAAATAGATATTATTTCTTCTTCTTTTAATTCATTTATTTTTTCAATATGTCTTTTAGGAATTACTAAAGAATGTCCATATGTCAATGAAGGGTTGCTTAGTATAGAAAAACAATTCTTATTTTCACTAATAAAAATGTTATTTAGTTTATGAATATCACAAAATACACAATTATTTATTTTCATTATCACTAAAATCAATTATTTTAATTTCTCTGTTCTTAAGATTTAATATTGGTACTTTGCACGGGTCAGGGTTGTTTCCTACCTTTTCCTCAAAGGGAGTTCTGGACTGCCAACAACTGCTTGTAATAATTGTAACACCATTATAGTCGCTAACTTCAGGCCTATGCAAATCACCAGTTGCAATAACATCTGGAACTTCTTGAATTAAAAGTGCGTCATTTCCATCTAAAGGAGTATAAGTTACTAATGAGTGACTTGGAGCTAAATGTCTTTTCCTAAGTAAATATTTCACAACTTCTGCTGGAGAATCATGGCCTCTTCCAATTCTTAATTTTTCTATACTATTAATCACTCCATGCATACTTGCCCCATGATACATTAAAACTTTAAATTTGGTATCTTGCCCTATTTCCACAATAGAGGGATTTGTTACTAGCTTCAGATTTTTTAAAAAATAAAGAGGCTGTGCATAACTCTCTGTAATAATTGGCTGAGGTTCTGCAACTCTAACGGCATCGTGCTGGCCTGCACACATAATAATATTTACATCACTTCTTATTTTAGATAACAAAGATGCTAACTCCCTATACTGTTCTTTAACATCTTTTAATAATAGTTGAGTCTCCTGACCAGGATAAACCCCTACACCATCAACAGTATCTCCAGTAATAAACAAATATTTAATTTTAAGAGCCTCTTCTTTTTGTTCTTTGTTTCCAACCTCTCCATTTAACCATCTAATGAACTTTTCAAAGTTTTCTTTTAAAAATTTATCGCTTCCAACATGAATATCAGAAATAAATGCAACTATTTCTTCAGTTTTAGAAAATTTTTTTGTCTGAATAAATGCATCTGGAAAAAATATACTACTAACAAAAATAATTTCTTTGTTGCCATTACATTTTAGTCCAATAACCTCATCTAACAAAATTTCTTTAGATTTTTCAAAAGCTTCAGGACGGTTTTTAGTTACTAAAGCATTTATTTTTCCAGTGAGATCTTCTAATTCTAAAATAATATTGCCATTTTTAGTTGTTTTTTTGTCAGATACCATTGCAATAATAGAAAATGACCCTTCACTTATTCTGTTAATAGATATTAAATTATCTAATTCATGCCTTTGCTGTAAAATTCCTTTTAAAAAAGAGTATCTATTTCTAAAATTATTTACAAAATCCTTCACCTCTAGTTTTTTGGGTTGGTTTTGAAAAACTTTAGCTGAAACGAATTGTTCATTGCTATCTTTTATTTTTGTTGCACAATCTTTGCTTTTTTCAATATCTGATAAGTCTAAACCAAGAGACAAAAAAAACTCTTTTATTAATTTTCTACTATCTCCCTTATAACTTAATAAAATATCACAAACCTTATCTGAGTTTTTTATAAAAAAAGATTTTGTAATTATTTTCTGTTTATACTGAAAATCTATTTTTTCTATAAAATGTTTTGCTACTTCAATATCTCTTAGATTGCCCAAAACATCCAATATTTCCTTGTCTAAGAGAATCCCTTTATACATACAAAAATTCAAAACTTCCTGTTGCATTTTAACTATAAGTTCAGTGAGTCATTTAGTATTTCTTTAACTTTTGGCAGAAGTTGTTTTTGTATAGATAATTTAATCTTTCTAGTTCTGCCTTGTCTTCCCTTAGATATCACACTGGAATTAATTATCCCCATTGTATCAAACTCATTAAGTATATCAGACACTCTTCTTTGAGTTAAAACATCAGACTTAGTCCTTTCACAAAATAATTGGTATTGATTATAAACATCTCCTGTAAATATATCTTCTAACTTAACTCTTTCTTCCAAAGACATAATTGCAATTAAAACAAGCTGAAATTGCTTAGGTTCTGTTTTCACAATATCTAAAATTTTATCTTTTTCGATTTTTTCATTAGCTAAATCTATATCTTTAAGAGTGATTCTTTTTTGATTATTTCTTTCTGCAAGCTCTCCAGCAATTCTTAACAAATCCAAAGCCCTTCTAGCATCTCCATGTTCTCTGGCAGCAAAAGCAGCACATTTTGCAATAACTCCCTCATCTAAAACACCTTCTTTAAAGGCTCTTTTTGATCTCTCAGTTAGTATATCTTTTAGTTGCAAAGCGTTATATGGTGGAAAAACCAATTCCTCTTCACTAAGAGAACTTCTAACTCTAGGATCTAATCCATCAAGAAATGTTAAATTATTGCTTATTCCCACAATGCTAATTTGAGAATTCTTTAATTCAGAATTAAGTCTTGTCAAATTATATAAAAAGTTATCAGATATTTTATCTACAGCATGGTCAATCTCATCAAAAATAATAATAATTAACTTCTTCTCATTATCTATTAATTCTATAAACTTATTATAAACCTGATCTGTTGGTAAACCGGTAGCAGGAACACTTCCACCTAGTTTTTTTATTAATTCAGCAAGTATTCTATATTCTGTATCTGACACCTTTTTTAATTTACAATTAATGTATTTTATAATTAAATTAACATTTGTAGAACTACTTCTTTTAATTAACTCATTTTGAACACTTTGAACACTTAGAGTTTTGCCTGTACCTGTTTTTCCATAAACAAATAGATTACTTGTTCTCTCTCCCCTTAAAGCAGGTGCTAATATAGAAGCAATCTGAATAATTTGCTCATTCCTATGGGGTATTGTTTCAGGAGTATGACTTATCTGGAGGACGAATTTATCTTTAAATAGATTATTTTTCATAAAAGAGTCAAAAATTTGATCTACAGTATAATCTTGTTTTTCCATCTTACCTCTTTTTAAAACTTAACTAAAACCTAACCTCATTGAATTTTTATAAACCTTTGTATAAACTAAAACATAGTATTTTTCCTACCACTATTTCTTATGAAATTTATTTAAAATAATGACTATATTTTTCTATAAAACTTAAAGCATAAGTAAACAATTATATTAAAAACCTCACACCCTTATTTCTCGTGGAGAATCAAGATAACTAAAAATCAAGATATTTTATAAAAAGTTATTAGACAATGCTGCTAATAATAATAATAATAATAATAATAATAATAAAACTATTAAAGAAAAATTAAAAAGATTATTGTCCCATAAGATTTATACTCCCTATACTTAATTAAGATAACAACAAAATTTAACGCTTATTACTATTATATACTATAATATATATAATATATAATATAAATATTTATAAATAAAAATTATAAAAGAAAAAACTATATTTTCTTTTTAAATCTTTCCATAAGAAATTATGGGGTCAGGC
>MNVX01000040.1:0-19107 GCA_001872185.1 Candidatus Pacearchaeota archaeon CG1_02_32_21
TATGGACTATATCAAATCTTCTCCTTGAGTTCTCTCTTATTATCTCTTTTACAACTTCAGATTCAAAAATGTCATATTCTAATCTTTTTTTTGAAAAATTGTCGCTAACTGATGTTAAAATCTTTCCAATGGTATGGATAATTGCCCCATTATCTTTGTAAAAGCCATCTTCTTCTCCATGACAGAAGATATGAACCTCGCAGTTATGTTTTACTAAATATTTTGCTAAGTTTTGGACATGTATTCCCACTCCAGAAATAATTGGTTTTTGATAGTAATAACTAATCAATGCTACTTTTAATTTAGGTTTGCTAATCACATCTATTAGGTTTATAACTCCTTTTGAGATTTTCTCTCCAGTTCCCAATAATGATAATAAATACGATTGAATTGTCATTTTTACACCCCTTATCTAGTTATTACATGGAGAATCGCTTTAAAAAATCTACTTTAGCTGTACACTTTTGTTCAAATTTAGGTCCAAGGAGCACTTAAATGCCCATTTTTGCAGAGTTTAAATTGTCATGTCCACGTTGTCCAACATGTCCAAGCATTTCTATACTTATGTTTACAAAGCAATAAAACTTTTATACTCTTATTCTTTGAGATCATTAATTAAAAAAGAGATATAAAATGAGCAAAGAAACAAAAACTAAGCTTAAGAAAGCTGAAAAAGAAATCAAAGAAGCTGAGGAAGCTGTTTTGGATGCTGCTGAATCTGTTGATGGGGAAACAAAAGAATCATTAACAAGAGCAGAAATGGCTTTAGAAAAAGCTGAATCTGAAGTAGATGAATCATTAGAAAAGTAATATTTTGTTATACTTCTATCAACTTTTGGTCTGCAAAATTACTTTAAATCAGATGTTTATTAATCGTGGGGGCAGGTTACCTAAGGTTAAATACATGGTAAATCGAAAGATTTAAGTATAAATAAGATTAATCTTATTTATGATGATTGATACAACTAAAATGAGTTCAAGAGGGCAGGTAGTTATACCTTTAGACATGCGTGAGGACATAAAAGAAGGGGATAAATTAATTGTAATAAGAAAAGATAATGAAATAATTTTAAAAAAATCTATTCCTGAAAGTGCACTCTGGTCTGAAAAGTCTTTATCAAAAACTTGGATGAATAAAGAGGAAGATGAAATATGGAAGAATTTGTAAAGGGAGAGGTAGTTGTTTTGGAATTTCCTTTTTCAAATTTAATACAAGTTAAGAGAAGACCTTCTTTAGTTATTAAAGTTCCAAAGGGAGATGATGTTATAGTCTGTCAGATAACTGGAAAATCTTATGAAAAATCAGTTGAAATTCCAATAAAAAAAGAAGATTTCCATAAGGGGAGTTTGAAAGTTGAAAGTTATATAAGATTAGACAAAATATTTTCTATTGAAAAATCATTAATTAAATATAAGGCCGGCTCATTAAAACAAGAAAAATTTAGTGAAATAATCAATAAAATTTGTTCTTTTCTAAAAGATTGAGGAAAAAGTTGGAGCGTTTATCTTTAGTGTTAAACTTTAAATAAGTCAATTCCTAATTATGTTTATATAAAAATATCAAAATGAAATGGGGGTGGGAAATGAAAAAAGTATTATTAATTGCATTATTTTTAGTTTTAGGAATGAGCTTAGTTTTAGCAGCTCAATATGGTTCAGCAGGAAATGCAAATAATTCTGCAAATAAATCTTCGGAAAGTAACAGGACTATTGCTGAAACTAATAAAACTAACCAGGGAATTGGCCAGAATCTTAGTGGACAGGTAAGAGCAAGAATAGGAGAGCTTAAAGCAGGAGAGTATAATGGTTCTCTTGGTCAGTTATTAAGAGTAAGGGAATTAGCTCAAAACTTAAGAGAGTTAAGAGTGAACAATGTTAGCGCAATAACTGATTTGAACATAACAGCTGAGACTGATGCAGATGGAAAAACAAGGTTTAGAACAAGGCTGCGAAATAACACAGAAATGGAAATAAAAATTATGCCAGATAGTGCTGCTGAAAGAGCATTGGAAAGATTAAGACTTAAAGTTTGCTCTGAAGAGAACAACTGCACTATTCAACTAAAAGATGTTGGGAATGGAGAAGAGAGAATCAGATATGAAGTGCAAATAGAAAGGCATTCAAGAATCTTAGGAATTTTCCAGAAAAAAATGCAGGTTCAAGCTCAAGTTAATGCTGAAAATGGAGAAATTATAAATGTTGGAAAACCTTGGTGGGCATTTATAGCTAGTGAACCAGAAGAATAAACTATTTTTATTTTTATTTTTTTAAATTGCAATATTCAGAATAATCTACGCAAGATTTATTAATCATTTAGAATTTTAAGGTATATGAAAAAGAGGAAAGCTAGTTTTCCAAATCCTAAGAATTTAATAAATCTTCTTGGACCTAGTTTCATAATTCTCGCTTTAGGACTGGGTTCTGGAGAAATAATCTTATGGCCATACCTTACTTCAAAATATGCTTAGGAATTGCATGGGGGCATTGTTAGGAATCACATTTCAGTATTTTATGAATATGGAGATAGCCAGATATTCATTAGTCAAGGGAGAAAGTGTTTTTGTTGGACTAAGCTCGATGTTCAAGTGGGCCCCAGTATGGTTTATACTTTCTACATTTATCGCCTGGGCAATTCCTGGAATAATTGTTGCATCTGCTAAATTAACTTCTCATTTGGTAGGAATAGAAGAGCATAGATGGATTGCGACTGCTTTTTTGATTTCTATAGGAATGATATTAAGTCTGGGCAAAACAGTTTATGCTAGGATGGAATCTATAACTAAAACAGTAATTCTAATAGGAACTCCATTTATTTTTATTATTACAGTGCTTCTTGCCGATTATGCTGACTGGGGAGCTTTAGGAAAAGGTCTTTTTGGAATAGGAGAAATGATTCCTACTCAGCCAGAAGGATATTTTTTACTTCCTTTAGGAATCAGTCTTGCAGTGTTTCTAGGCGCGTTTGCATATGCAGGAGCTGGGGGAAATTTGAGTTTAACACAGTCTATTTATGTAAAGGAAAAAGGATATGGTATGGGCAAGTATGCTCAAAAAATGGCTGGTTTGTTTAGGTCTAAAAAAGATGAGAAAATAGACTTAAATGGAACAGAAGCAGATACATCTAAAAATAGCGTGAAGAATTTCAAAAAATGGTGGAAAGTTGTTTCTTTAGAACATTTTATTGTGTTTTGGCTTTTAGGTCTGCTTACTATGTCATTCCTTATGCTTCGTTCATATGTTACCTCATTTCAGAACGGGGGAAACAGCACAAGACACAGAAACTCCCGCCAACACAAATCAAGAATGATTTTAGAAATTCTTTAAAATAACTTTTAAACTTTTATTTAAGCCCTAGGACATTATTTACAAAAAATTCTACAAAAACGAATAAGATATAGAATAATATCAAAAGTACACCTTCTCTTTTATTTATAGACCTATCAGACTTCATGAACACAGTTACAAGAAGTCCTGCCAAAAACATTGCAGTTCCAGTGATATAAATGTTGTAATGATTATAGCTAAATGGAGAGATTAGTGCAACTAAACCTAGCACTATTGTAGCATCAGTAATTACTGTTCCAAATATATCCCCTAAGGCTAGGCTGTCATGATTTTTCCTCACAGCTTTAATTGAAAAGATTAATTCGGGTAGACATGTTCCCAGAGCAATAATTGTCATCCCTACAAGTATTGCCGGCAGTTTTGCATCAGATGCAAAGTTAACTGCGAATTTTACAGTAAGAAAAGCACTCAATAAAAGAATTACAAGACTTAATATAAAAAATATTAAACTTTTAAAAAATGGCTCTTTTCTATCATACTTAACATTTTTATGAAGTCTATGGCTGTCTGCGTATACTTTAACAAAAAATAACAAACCTAATAATACAAGCACTAATCCATCTCTCCTGGAAAATTTGCCATCAAATCCCAATATAAGGGGGAATAAAAGGAGAATGAGATAGTAAAAATTATTTCCGAGTATTTTGCTTTTAACCTTGATGCCTCTTGAAGAAACTAATGCAACTATCCCAAAAACCAAGGTTAAATCGGCTACGTTTGAACCTAGTAATGTTCCAAGACCTAGCTCCGGCTGTCCGTTAAAAGCAGAAATTATTGAAATAGTTAATTCTGGAAGGACAGAAATTAAAGCAATAATAAAAAAACTTACAGTAAACTCAGGAAAATGAAAAACCTTTGCAAGTCTTGAAGAGTATTTAATTGCATAATCTGCACATTTTATTAATATAAGTAAAAATATCAGAAACAATGCCAAATTTATAACTATCATTTCTTACCTCCTTTAATTAAAAATGTTCAAGATTAAAAATCCCATTTTTTCCATTTAATTTCTTTAATATATTGAATAGAATTACAATCAAAAGTGAGGCGACAATTGCTATTGCCCAACCAATAAGTCCTAATGGTACTGTTTCAAAAATCTTATTAAGTGGAGAGTAAATAACTAACAGTGTTGCAAAAACTGAAATCATAGAGGCATAGAAAAGATACTTATTAACCCTTAATGACTCAAATGAAACATGGTGCCTGAATGAAATAAAATTATAGGCATTTGCAACTTCCAAGAGAATTAGAGTTACTAATGCAGTAGTTCTTGCATAAATGAACTCTTGATTAAGAATATTAAATGTAATGTAAAAAACAGATAGTGTTATTGCAGCCATAGCCACACCTGCAATAGCAAACCAAATTATCAAAGAGCGATTCAGAATTTCTTTTTTCTTCCTTGGTTTTTCATCCATTATATCTTTAGGCTGAGGATTTAACGCAAGAGTTATAGCTGGGATATCATCTGTAATAAGATTCATGAATAGGATTTGTATTGCTAAAAGAAGAGGAATTTGCCATCCGAAAAGCGGAGACAGGAGAACTCCAATAAACAGTATAATCAATTCAGCCCAGCAGCATGAAAGCTGATAACTCACAAACTTCCTTATGTTCTTGAAAATAGTTCTTCCTTCCTTTATTGCATAAACAATTGTTGCAAAGTTGTCGTCTCTTAAAGTTAGGTCAGCAACAGACCGTGAAACATCTGTTCCGTTTTTGCCCATTGCAACTCCAATATGTGCTTCTTTTAGGGCTGGGGCGTCGTTTACACCATCTCCAGTCATAGTTACAATCTCTCCGTTCATTTTTAATGCTTTAACTATCTTTAACTTATGTTCTGGTTTTACTCTGGCAAAGATTGCAATTTGAGATACAATTTTAGATAACTCTTGCTCAGAAATTTTATCTAATTCATCACCTACCATAATTCTCCCACTAAGCCCTATTCTTTTTGAGATAGCTAAAGCAGTTTCCCTATTATCTCCTGTAATCATTTTAACTTTTATCCCAGACTTTAAGCATAACTGAATTGCATCTCTAACTTCATCTCTTGGAGGGTCTTCAATTCCTACAAAACCAAGAAAAATCAGATCTTCTTCAAAATGGTCTTTAGAAAATGTTTTAACCTGCTTATATGCAAAAGCGAGTGTTCTCAAACAATCAGAGGTCATCTCTTTATTATGCCCTAATATTCTTTCTCTTTCTCTTTCTGTAAGTGTAAAAACCCCGTCATCTCTCTGTACATACTTACATTTTTTTAATAAGAATTCTAATGCTCCTTTAGAGTAAACAAAATTTCCCTTGTTGGTTTTACATAGAACAGACATCATTTTTTTATCAGAGCTAAATGGAAGTTCCTCTACCCTGTTTGATTTAATGTCTTCCTTATAGACATCTACCTTTGCAGCCATAACAAGCAAAGAAGCTTCTGTTGGAGTTCCTGTAATGTGAAATGTCTTGTCCTCACCTGTTCTTTCTATTTTTGAATCATTGCACAAAACTGCACACTCAATAAGGCCATTTAGAACTTTTTCTTTCTCTAAATTTATCTTTCTTTTGTCTAATAAAAAATCTCCATTTCCTTCATACCCTGATCCTGAAACATCCACAATTTGGTTGTTCTGGAATATTTTCTTAACAGTCATCTCTCCCTTTGTAATTGTTCCAGTTTTATCAGAGCAAATGACTGTTGTTTCTCCGAGCGTTTCAATAATAGACATTCTATTAACTATTGCATTATGTTTAGACATTCTATGAGCGCCTGTAGACAGAGCAGTAGTCAAAACAACAGGAAAACCCTCTGGAAAGGCTGATACTGCTAATGCAATCATTAAAATTAAGGTGTCGATAAGCAAGTTTTCTGAAAATGGCTTTCCTGTTAAAATAGCAATTCCTGTAAGTAAAGAAAAAATAATTGCGGCAATTATCATAAATCTGGCTATTTTATTTACCTTTTTTTGCAAGAGCAACTCTTTTTCAGCAGTTGAAATCATCCCTGCTATTTTTCCAAATTTTGTACTCATTCCTGTATTAATGACTTTTGCAATGCATTTTCCATTTATTACAAAACAGCCTGTAAAAACCATATTTTCGTCAGAATAGTTATTTTCATCATTTGAAGATTTTTTCTTAACTTCTTTTGATTCTCCTGTTAGAACAGACTCATTTACAAGTAAATCTCTTTCTTCAAGAATAACGCAGTCTGCAGGAATTTTTTCTCCATTTCTCAAAAGAATTAAATCCCCTACAACTATCTCTTTTGAAGAAACCTCTTTTTCTTTTCCATCCCGTATTACAATTGAGACAGGCATAATCATATTTTTTAATGAATTAGTAACTTTCTCAGCTCTATACTCCTGAATAAATCCTGTTGTTGTGACAATAACAAGTACTCCTAAAATAGTATAGGCTGTTACATACTTTCCAACAATAAAAGAAATAATTACTGCAACAATCAAAAGATAAACAACTAAATTTCCTTTAATCTGCCTAAGAAGTATCTTTAAAGGCGATAGCATTGAGGTATCTTTAAGTTCATTTAAGCCATATTGTTCAAGCTTTTTTCTAGCTTCCTTTTCTGTTAGCCCTCTTTTTTCCATCCATATTTTCAAAGTAAATTTGTTTTAAATATCTAACGGGTTTTCGATAGAATAATCTCCGTAAAGATTTATAAAAGAATAATTTGATTATATAGTATGAAAAGGGTGTACAACTTAATTTTGGTGTTTTTGAAAGAATTCGCTTTAATAATTCTTGGCATTTTTGTTGCTGGATTTGGTCTTAAAAGCTTTTTAATTCCAAATGGTTTTATAGATGGTGGAGTTACAGGAATTTCCCTACTTGTTTCTTTTTTAACTCCTGTTTCAGTTTCAATATTAATTTTTATCTTAAATATACCATTTATGTTTTTAGCTAGAAAACAAGTTGGAAATATTTTTGCAATAAAAACATTTTTGGCAATTTCAGGACTATCGCTATGTTTGGTGTTTGTTCAGTACCCTGTAATAACCTCTGATAAACTTCTTGTTGCAGTTTTCGGCGGATTTTTACTTGGTGCAGGAGTTGGCTTAGCAGTTAGGGGAGGAAGTGTTTTAGACGGAACAGAGGTTCTTTCTGTTTACCTAAGTAAAAAAGTAGGCCTAAGCATTGGAGAGGTTATTTTTATAATCAACATAATAATATTTTCTTTTGCCACATTCCTATTAGGAATTGAGGCTGCACTTTATTCAGTGTTAACATATTTAGCTGCATCAAAAACTATTGACTTTTTTGTTCAAGGAATTGAAGAATATATTGGAATCACAGTAATTTCAAAAAAAAGTGAAGAAATTAGAAAGAAGCTAATAAAGGATTTTGGAAAAGGTGTAACAATATACAACGGAAAAAGTGGGTACTTGGGTGATTCTAAAAATGAAATAGACATACTATTCACATTTGTAACAAGACTGGAGGTTATTAAAATAAAGCAGGAGATAATCTTAATAGACCCTGAAGCAGTAATAATAGAGCAGGGAATAAAAGAGGTTAGAGGCGGAATAGTGAAAAAAAGACCTTTCCATAACAAATAATTTTATAACCCTAAAATAATTAATCCTATTGACTAAAGATTAAAAGTAGGAAGAATAATTGAAAAACATAAATAACATGAAGCATAAATTAATACAAATGTGGTAAAAATATTGTCTATTTACCTAATAAAATACAATAAAAATAAATGAAAATGACTGAATTAAGTAAAGAGGAGATTAAATTATTCAAAAGCCTGAATACTCCTAAAAAAATTCAGGATTTTATTAACAAAATACCAATTAATTTTGAAGAAAATGGGGATACGTGCTATTCTCCAAGAATGGTTTTAAAAAATTGGAAATGCCATTGTATGGAAGGGGCTATCCTTGCAGCACAGATATTAAGATTTTATGGTTACCCTCCACTATTAGTTGATTTATCAGCTTCCAAAAATGATTTCGATCATATGCTTGCCGTGTTCAAAAAAGACGGAAAATGGGGGGCTATTTCAAAGACAAATCACTCGATACTAAGGTACAGAGAGCCTGTTTATAATTCAATAAGAGAACTGGCAATGAGCCATTTTCATGAATATGTTAATGATGACGGTAAAAAAACATTGAGAAGATATTCAATGCCTGTAAACCTGAAAAAGTTTGATAAAATAAACTGGATGACAACTGAAAAAGAAGTTTGGGAGATTGCAAATCACATGGCTGAGACAAAACATTATGACATTCTCAATAAAAAACAAATCATGGGATTAAGAAAGGCTGATAAAATAGAGTTGGATGCAGGAAAAATAGTTGAGTGGCATAGCGATAGTATGAAAAAGAATCTGTAATTTTATCTTTTTAAGCTACTCTGCTACTCTGTTTAGTTTACAGCCAGATTTAATGTTGTTAATAGTTACGTCTAAAATTCTCTCTTGAGCTTCCCTAGTGAAAAAAGCTGTATGTGGTGTAATTAAAACATCTTTGTCTTTTAGAAGCTGGTAATTTTCCTTTAATATGTTTCTCTCTTCTTTTGTATAATGTTTCTTTGACAAATGTCTTTCTTCTTTCAAAGTTTCCTCCTCTTCTAAAACGTCTAATGCAGCTCCAGCAAAAATTCCATGATCAAGTCCATAAAGCAAAGCCTTTGTGTCTATTAACCCTCCTCTGGCTGTATTAATAAGATAAGCTCCTTTTTTTATTTTTTTGACATTTCCCATGTTGATCATATGTTTTGTGCTGGGGTTTAAAGGAACATGAAAGCTGATAATATCTGAATTTTTTAATAAATTATCCAAACTTGCATAATTAAAACCTAATTCTTTGGACAATTTAGAATCGGGAGTTTTTGTTGTAACAAGTATGTTCATCTGCATTGCTTTAGCTATTTTAATTACATGCTGTCCAATATGCCCGGCTCCTATAATTCCCAGAGTTTTACCTTTTAGGTCAAATCCCTCTAAATTATCAATGTCAAAATTACCTTTTCTTGCACGATAGATTGCCAGGTGTAATTTTTTTGATAAGCATAACATTAAACCAATAGTATGCTCTGCAACTGTATTTTCGCCGTAATAAGGCACATTTGAAGCTCTTATCCCTCTTTTTTTGCATGATTGCATGCTGATATGGTCATAGCCAGTTGACATGGTTGCAATAAATTTTAATTTAGGCAATTTATCTAAAACTTTTTCATCTATTTGAGAATAAATAAAAATACCTAAACCTTCAACATCGCCAACTTTAGAGGCATTTTTAACATTTAAGTCATAATCAAAGAATTTTATGTCATATCCTTTTAATCTCTCTCTAAGATATTTTTTCTGCCACTCTTCTACTTCAAAAAAAGCAAGTTTCATTTTAATATTTTTATTTTTGGGAACCTTTCCTAAAGGTTCATTTTAAACCCCTTTGAAATACCTCTATTTTTTTCTTAATCTGAAAGAAAACTCTCCTTATAGAGTTTTCGTCATTTTGTGACACGTCTTTTATATTCCATAAAATAACTTTTTTTCCTAACTTTTTATATCTATTAAATATCCCTGTAGGTACATCGTTTGCTACAATTACAAAAACATCTGCCCAGCCTACCAGTTTTTCAGATAGACCCTGAGTTTCGCTCTTAATTATAACTCCGTTTTCTCTTCCTATTTTTTTTACAGAATCAGCTACAGGAACACCTTTTATAATTCCAGCACTTTTTGCCTTGTATTTTGGATTTTTGTTTATTTTGTTAAAAACAACTTCTGCAACTTTGCTTCTGAATCTGTTATGTCTGCAGACAAAAAGAATGTTCATAATAACAACCACCAGCGGGTTCTTAGAGTCCTGCAACCACTAGATGAATCTAGAATTAACAACCACCAGCGGGTTCTTAGAGTCCTGCAACCACTAGATGAATCTAGAATTAACAACCACCAGCGGGTTTTTGATCCTGCAACCATTTTAAACAACCTCTTTTGTAATCTTAAAATTTTTATTCTTAATACTACTTTGCGCCTGATCCCAGGTTAAAATTCCTTCGCTTGCACCTAGTTTAGTTATTACAGACTCAGAATTAACAAGACCTACCCTTATTGCACTTTCAATATTCTTAGTTTTTATATACCCGGTAATAAAACCAGCTGAAAAAGCATCTCCTGCCCCAGTTACCTCTTTAACGAGAATTTTATATGGCCAGTATTTATACAAGTATTTCCCATCATAGACCAATCCGACATTTTCACCGTCAGTTATTACAACTATCCTTGGCCCTAAATTATAGATCTTTTTATAGTTCTCATTTTTTCCAGCTAACATCTCAGCTTCTTCCTTATTCATGCTTATTATGTGGGCATTTTCAATTATTTTCCTAATATTGCCCAAGCCTTCTTTAATCTGGTAGCTTGAAGGATTAAAACTTACTTTTGCTTTTGTTTTAATAGCATAATCAACAATTTTCTTTTGAGTTTCTAAAGAGTCACCTTTTTGTGATGTAAAATGAAACCAGTTTGTTTTTATCTTGTTTAATTTTAGTTCACTTATCTTTAAGCTGTCGCTTGCCCCTTTGTAGGTCAAAACTGTTCTGTTTTTTTTATTTCCCTCAAGAATGATAGAAAATCCATTATTCAACTTGCTTTTTACTCCAAGGAAATCAACTTTGTGTTCTTTTAACCCTTTTAGTATTAAACCTGTGTTTGAGTCATCCCCTATTTTTCCAAGATAACCTGCTTTTAGGCCTAATTTTGAAAAACTTGCAGAAGTATTCATTCCACCTCCGCCAACTGAAAAAAACAGGTCATTAACAAGTATTTTAGTGCCTATTGGAAAAGATATTTCTCCTTTTTT
Organism: Candidatus Pacearchaeota archaeon CG1_02_32_21; assembly: GCA_001872185.1. Classification (GTDB taxonomy): domain Archaea; phylum Nanobdellota; class Nanobdellia; order Pacearchaeales; family GW2011-AR1; genus JACPLR01. The sequence continues at coordinate 11,181 of MNVX01000040.1, forward strand.
CTCTTCCACACCTGTCTTAACAAAAGCATCAACTAGTGTACTTCCAACACTTACAACATCATATTTTTTCATTTTCACCTCTTATCCTTCAAAGCTTCAAGTCCTGGAAGATTTTCTCCTGCCAAATAATGGACTAAAGCTCCTCCGCTTAGACTAATATAGGAATACGAGTTTTTAGATATTTTGAATTTGTTAATTGCTAAGGCAGAAGAACCACCAGATATTACACTGAAAACATGGGATTTATTTCTGGCAATTTCTTTTAACAACTCTCTTGTACCTTTTTGAAAATTCTTTTCTTCTATTTTGCCTACAGCTCCCTTAAAGAAGATAATTTCTGCATTTTTAATTTCTTTTTTATAAAGTTCAATTGTTTTATCTCCAATATCATAAATAGGATATTTTGAAGGCAGATCATTAATGCCTATATTTTTTCTTTTTCCATTCACAGAAACAGCAAAGTCAACAGGAGTAATAATATTTTTCAAATATGGTTTTATTTCATCAATAAACTTTAAATCATTTTTTAGCATGTCTTTTTCTTTACCAAGATTGTAACTCTTAGCTAATAAACATAGCAAACTAAGAGTTCCTGTAGACAAAATCTTCCTATTGTTTAAAAATGGAAGCAAATCTTTTGTTTTTTTACCACCAAATATAAATAAGGCATTTTTTGATTTTTCTTTTAACCTGCTGATATTTTCCAGTTCACTTTCCATTGTTAACCCTATAAAAGATGGAAGAACTTTAGGGAAACTGACAATGCTGGCCTGATTCCTATGCGATACTGAAAAAGCATCATTCACATAGTAATCTGATTTCATAGATAGTGCTTTAACCAGTCTGTTAGTATCTGATGTGTCAAATTCTTCTTTTAAGAAACGGACATTTTCTAACAACAAAGCCTCTCCATTTTTTAATTCGCCAATTTCATTTAAAGCTTGTTTACCAATTATATCTTTGACAAATTTTACTTTTGTATATTTACTAAGTATTTTGGCATGTTGCTCTAAAGAAATAAAATCATTTTCTCCAGGGCTGCCTTGATGTGCTAAGATAACAATTTTTGCTTTTTTGCTTTTTAAAAATTTTATAGTTTTAGAATGTGCTTCAAACCTTGGATTATTCTGCAATTTACCACCAATAATTTCGGAGTTAATATCAACCCTTAGAATTACTACTTTTCCTTTCAAGTCGAGTTTTTTTATTGTTTGAAAATCCATTTATTCCCATTTACTAAACCTTTTTCAGAATATTAATAACATCAACAACCCTGTTAGAGTAGCCATATTCATTGTCATACCAGGCTAAAACTTTTACCAAACTTCCTTCTTTTAAAGTTAATAGTGAATCAACAATAGCAGAATGAGGATTTCCTATAATATCTGAACTTACAAGTTCGTCTTCAGAATATTCAACTATTCCTTTCATACTTTTATCAGAAGCTTTTTTTAAAGCATTATTAATTGATTCAACTGTAAAATTTTTCTTTAAATCAGCAACTACATCTACTAAAGATCCGTCAGCTACAGGAACTCTAATAGCCATCCCATTAACTTTTCCCTTTAGTTCTGGAAGTGCTTCTACAATTGCTTCTGAAGCACCTGTGGAAGCTGGAACTATGTTCTGGGCAGCAGCCCTTCCTCTTCTAAGGTGTTTGTTAAATCCGTCTAAAATACCCTGATTACTTGTGTAAGCATGATTTGTAGTTAGCAGAGCATTTTTTATTTCAAATGTGTCATTTAAGATTTTAAGTATAGGTGTCACGCAGTTAGTTGTGCATGAAGCAACGGATATTACTTTGTGTTTTTTATTTAGTTTTTTATCATTTACTCCAGGGACAATAGTTATGTCCATATTTTTTCCAGGAGCAGTTACAATAACTCTTTTAGCTCCTGCCTTAAAATGCTTGCTTGCTCCTTCCCTATCTGTAAAAACCCCTGAGCTTTCAATTACTAAATCTACTCCTAGCTTACTCCATGGAAGTTTTTCAGGGTCCTGTTCATTTAAGACGGCTATCTTTTTACCATCTATAACAAGGTTATCACCTTCAATTTTGATTTTTTTGTTATATCTACCGTAGACAGTATCGTATTTTAACAAGTAAGCTGCATCCTTGGCTCCATGAATATCATTTATAGCAACAATATTAATCCCTTTTTCAAGAGCAATTTTAAAAATAATTCTTCCAATTCTTCCAAAACCATTAATTGCAATTTTCATGCTCACCTCACAAGTAACAGCTAAATAAAGCTTATAAAATTATTGATTAAGCAAGAATTGTTTTATCCCAGTCATCTTCTTCAGTATGAGCATAAATAGGAAAAATCGCTTTTATATATACTTTAGGCTTAACATGGTCTCCTCTTGGCTCATCAATTACATTAGTATAATCTGTATTGTTTATCTTACTATCTCGATTAAACCTATACTCTTGCCCATCATATAGATATGCGTGCAGATATGTACCTCCTCCAAAGTAAGCTATTGTAGCAATTCCCAATACTGCAAGAATCCTTGGTTTCACTTAATTTCATACCAGATCCACTTATAAAAATTTATATATTTTAGTTATCTAAGATTATTATGGCATTTGCAATACAATACTTCATTTCGTGGCTTTTATTCTGGTTTATAGGCTGGGGAGGAATATACGCTCTTCCAAAAATGATAACAGACTACAGGAAGAACTATTTTTTCGTTTCAGCATACTTCCTGTTTTTATCTTTTTTAATGGCTTACTATTACAAGGATATTATATATGAAATATACAAAAACATAAGCTTATTTTCCATATTCCTAATAACCATACTTTTTGCATTTAATTTTTTGTCATATGGCCTGGCAAACAAATACTTAAGAAAACCGACTGATACTTTGCTTAAACATGCGGACATCCATTTTTTACATTTAGATAAGAGGTATTTAATATCTAAGTCTTTTGATATTCTTTATCAGCAGATTCTAATAATTGTGCTAGTCTTTCTTCTTAAGAACCAAGGTTTAAACCTAATATGGATAAGTATTTTATTTGCTCTGATATTTGGGTTTGGCCATATTCCTGCAATTAGACTGAACAAGAGCTTTTTCGGAACACTGATATTTCTTGCTTCTATCATTTCATCATTCTTATTTCCATACCTTATCCTAACATTCAAGTATGGTTTCATATACACTTATATGGCACATTGGTTGTTTTACACTAACACTGGTATTTTATTTTGGGTTATGGAAACTATAAGATTAAAAACGCCGAGTAAGGTTTAACATAAAAAATCTTTGGTTTTTTAAGATTAATAAAATTTATAAACATACTTTATCATAGATAAATATGATTTGGGTTTGGTTAATACCTGTCATAATAATTGTTTTAATTGTAATTATATTCATTTATTACTATAACAAGTTTGTAGTTCAGGGAAATAGGATTGATAATGCTTTATCTCAGATAGATGTTCAGTTAAAAAGAAGGGCTGATTTGATCCCTAATTTAATAGAAACAGTAAAAGGCTATGCAAAGCATGAAAAGGGCATAATGACTGAGGTAACAAATGCAAGGAAAGCTTTGCTTTCAGCTAAAGATATTAAATCAAGAGTAAAAGCAAATGACAAGCTTGAATCAGCTTTAAAGTCAATTTTTGCTATTGCAGAGAATTATCCTCAGTTAAGAGCAAATGAAAACTTCAAGCAATTACAGGAAGAGTTATCTGCAACAGAAGATAAAGTAGCTTATTCAAGGCAGTATTATAATGATAGTATCCTTGACTTTAATAATTCAATTAAGGTATTTCCAGGTAAGCTATTTGCCAGCATGTTTGGAGTTAAGGAAAGAAAGTTCATAGAAATAACTGCTGAAGAGAAAAAACCAGTTAAGGTTAAGTTTTAATTTGGGTGTTTCTCACATGTTAAGAATAAGATTTTTAACATAAAATTATTTAAATTGAAATTTGCTTTATTCCTAGGGAAAAATGCCGAAAAAAGAAGGTGGCAGGAAGAGTAATAAAGAGCTTATAGATGATTCTAACAAAAGCACTCTATATAAAACATTAATTCATATTCTTTATATATTAATTGCGTTAATGATTTCTTTAATTATAATTGTCCTGATTCTTTACATATCTTCAGTTATGAGCTTCTCTAAAGAAATTATCATTTCTTCAAACCAAATTTCCTTTTCCCAAAATAGCTTAACTAAAAAAGTAACTTCAACAGATGATGCAATAAACAGCATATTAAAAAAATATAATGCAAAAAGTTTAGAGCAGATAAGCCAGGGCATTATAAAAATATCTGTAAAAAATCTTTCAATAATAGAAGAGCTTAATTCCAACGGAAAAACGACGGTCCAGCAAAACTATGAATATAAAATATATTTTACTCCGAATGATACATATTATTCCCTTCAACTAAATTACAAACAGTTAAAAATTGATTCTATCTGGGATTATTCTACTGGAAATAAAAATGTGAAAGTTGCAATAATTGATACAGGTATAGATTATAACCACCCGGATTTAAAAGATAACATTGCCCTTGGATATAACTCAATCAAAAATAATAATGATTACTTGGATGATAACGGACATGGAACCCATCTTGCAGGAATAGTTGCAGCCGAATCCAACAATGAGGGAATACTTGGAGTATGCCCAAATTGTTCAGTCATCTCAATAAAAGCTTTTGATAAAAACGGGATAGGAAAATCTTCTTCAGTTATCAAAGCAATAGATTATGCAATTGATAATAATGCAAAAGTCATTCTTTTCTCATGGGGCTCTGAAAATTTAGACCCTGCTTTAGAACAAACAATAAAAAAAGCTTCTAAAAGTAATATTGTTTTAGTTGGAGCAGCTGGAAATGACAATTCTACAAATTTAAGATATCCTGCTGCATATAATGAAGTTATAGGAGTAGCAGCTAAAGACGCGGATTTTAATGAAGCATATTTTTCTAACTATGGGAATTGGACAGAAATCAGCGCTCCGGGAATCAGGGTTCTTTCAACAATGCCTACCTATAAAGTAACTCTTAATAAAAAAGGCTTTGAAAAAGATTATGATTATTTAACGGGAACTTCAGCAGCTGCAGCGCAGGTAGCAGGCCTTGCAGCTCTTTTAATTTCTGCCAATGATTCCCAGTCAAAAGAAGACATAGATAGTTTAATCATTGATAATGCAAAAAAATCAAGAATCCATGGAGTTCCTTTAATAAATCCCAGTGAAAGTATTAATGCCCAAAAAAGCATTATGTCTTCTGCAACTAAAGGAAAATCTGCAAATCAAAGTGTAGCTCTTGAAAATAATACCCAAATTAAAACTCAAAATATCAATGAAGCTCAGCGCTCAACAGTTAAAATGAGCGACCTCATAAAAAAAGAAGAAGAACTGAAAAAAGTCGGCTCTTTACAAGCAGGTTATGAAAGCTGGGTTGAAGTTCCTGCTCCGATGCCAATTCCCAGTTCAAATGAATCATTTCCTCCGCTTGCCCCTTCTTCTTCAGATTCTATCCAGCCATTAAATCCTTCTTTTTCAACAAATGAGAGTTTTGCAGGGTATTTATCCGGAAGCTCAACTCCTCCAGATACAATGGGTGCTGTAGGCCCAAATCATATTGTAAATGCATTTAACAGTAATATTGCATTTCAATACAAAAATGGAACTTATATTTCAAGTGTAAGTCTAAGTACATTTTGGTCTTCTCTAAGTCCAGGAACACCATTTGACCCAAGAGTTATATATGACGTTTTATCTCAGAGATTTATTATTACTTCAGATAGTGCAGCTAAAAGTACAAACTCTGCATTACTTTTAGCAGTAAGTGCTACCAGTGATCCAACAGGTTCATGGTATTTATATAAAATAAAATCAGATCCAAACAGCATATACTGGGCAGATTATCCGCAGGTAGGAATTAATAAAAAATGGATAGTAATTGCTGCAAATATGTTTGAAGTTCCAAATGGAGGGGCAGCACTTGGGTATTCTTGGGTTATTAATAAATCATCAGTTCTTGACGGAGGAACTGCAAATATCACAGTTTTAACTGCCGGGGGTTCTGCCGGAACATCTCCTTCACATACTTTTGATGAAAATGAAGAGGCTGTTTGGTTAGCTATGGCTTATGACCAAAATTCAGGAGGAAAGAGTCATTTAGGAGTTTTTAATATTAATGGAAGTGTAGACTCTCCAGCTTATATTTTTCCAGATTATGTAACTATTGCCCCTTCTTCAACACCATATAATGGAAATTCAGTAAACGCAGACCAGTTAGGCACATCAAGCAAAATTGAAACAAATGATGACAGGATTCTTAATATGGTTTTTATTAACGGAACTCTTTGGGTTACACATCATGCTTCTCTTCCAGCTTCAGGCACTTCTAATCGAACAGCAGTAAAATGGTGGGAAATAAATGTTTCAACTGGAAACGCAATCCAGTCGGGAGTAATAGATGACTGGGATACAAAAAAAATGCACTACTACTATCCAAGTATTGCTGTAAATACAAATAAAGAAGTTTTAATTGGCTTTAGCTGTTCAAATTCTTCAATATATGTCAGCGCCTGTTATGCATACAGAAATTCATCAATGGCACTTGGCACAATGTCAGATGTTGTAATCTATAAAAACGGAACAGGAACTTATACTGGCTCGAGATGGGGAGACTACAGTGCAACAGTTGTTGACCCGGCAGATAACCTTACCTTTTGGACAATTCAGCAGATTGCTACAGGAGGATATAATGTCTGGTGGGCAAAAGTTACATCATCTTCCCTGCCTCAAGCACCAGAACCTGCTCCAGATACAGAATATCCTATCTTTTCAAATTATTATGATAACAATGCTTCTTTAATTGGTAGTGGTTTAGCTTTGTTTAATGTAACATTATCTAAAACAAATGGGACAGTTATAATAAATATAAATGGAAATAATTATACATCTAATAATTTAACAGCAAATGAATATAATGTTTCTGTAAATTTAAATGCAGGAAATTATAATTATTTCTGGGTATCTTATGGTAATGGAACAAGTGCAAATTATAATAGTTCAGAAACAAGATATTATACTGTTAATTCAATAATAGACTATGAATATCCAATATTTACAAACTTTGAAGAAAACCCCAGCGATCCAGTTGTTTATTCAAGCGGAGCAGTTTACAGGTTTAATGCAACAATAATTAACACAAATGCAAATGCAGGAATTGAACTCAATGGAGTTAATTATTCCATGTCAAATACATCAAGTATATTCAATTCAGCAATAAATGATTTAGGAGTTAATGCTTATAATTATTATTTCTGGGCTTATGGAAATGGCTCAAATCATAATTATAACAAAACATCTACCCAGACCTATACTATAACAAAAGCAAGCTCTTCAGCTACAATGTCTATTTCAGGAACAGCAACAATAACCTATGGAATAACTTCAGATTTCGCTGGAAGTGAAACCAATATTGGAGATGGCGGATGCACTTATAGTTTGGACAGAACAAATCAAGTGTATGGTGTTGGAACAATAACTTTTAATTATTCGACTTCTGGCTGCACTAATTATTCAGCAGGAAGCACTACAAAAGACATAATTATCAATAAAGCAACTCCTGAAATATATCTGTATTTAAATCATTCAGAATCAAACATTACAATTAACAATGGAACTCAGATAAAAATTAATGCTTCATCTTCTTCATCAGATAATCTTGTTTTATATGTAAATAATAAAATTTATGCAAACTCTTCCAATATCTATAATGTAACTTCATTTGAAGATACTGCTCTTTACAATGTTAGCGCTGTTTATTTTGGAAATCAAAATTATACTGCCAACTCAAAAACATTCTGGATAAATGTTACAAATGAATCTGCTACTCAAACAATAACGGGGAATACTCCTGAAACTCCAACTACTACAAGTTCTGG
>MNVX01000040.1:19152-19244 GCA_001872185.1 Candidatus Pacearchaeota archaeon CG1_02_32_21
AACTAAACAGAATGATAATGATTTAACTGAAAATTTAAACCCTGTACATAAGCAATCAGTTAAAATAAATGATGTAGTTAAAGTTAAACTTA
>MNVX01000001.1 GCA_001872185.1 Candidatus Pacearchaeota archaeon CG1_02_32_21
AACCCTGATTATTAAGTTCTTCAATTAAATTATTCAGCTCATTCTGAGCTGAATTTCCAGAATCTTGGGAAGAAACTAAAATACCTAAGAAAATCAATAAAAATAGAGACACAAAAATTGCTGATAAAACCAAAATTGGCCATACCCCTAACTGCCAGCTTCTTGCCTTACCCATTACCTCTCTTTTTTTATTTTTACTCATTTTTCACTCCTTTCTTCAAAGGCGATAAATCAAAATCCTCTTTTGACAATAGAATATATTTATGAACAGATTTAATAAGAAAATTACTTCGAGAAAAGGGAGTATTCCTCATCTTTTCATAATAAGTATACAAAATAGTCTTAACTCCATTATCTCTAAGATTCTTAATTACAGGAACAAAATCACTATCAGAGGAAATAAGAATTATTTTTTTAACAGAAGGATATTTTATTGGAACATTTGTTAAGTCCATAGCCAATAAAACATCTACAGCTTTTTGTTTATAGATAAATTCCCCATCAACTTCTAATCTTTGAACTCTGCCCTGTCTAACAATAACCTTTTGTTTAGTTAATTTATCTAAAAATCGATCATATCCATCTTTTTTCTTCTCTTCTTCTTTTGTAGGTTTATAACTTTGAAATGGAGAAGCAGTATAATAAAAAATATTCTTGCAAATAAATTTTTGTTTTCTAGCCAAATTTTTTGAAAAAGTAATCAAATCATATGCTAAATATTTACCTTTTCCAAAATGTTTTGATAATTTAGACAAAAATCCGGCATCAATGAACATTAAAGTTTCAAAAAAGGACTCATCCGGCGACCTATAAAGATCACCGGGGAGCATGTTATTATTGCTAACTTTCAAGGGTTTATAAGCTTTTTGAATATTTTTCATTTTAAAATTTTCCTCCTGTAATCACAAGCCAGTTATAGCCTTGATTATTAAGTTCTTCAGTTAAATTATTCAGCTCATTCTGAGCTGAATTTCCAGAATCTTGGGAAGAAACTAAAATACCTAAGAAAATAACTATTAAAAATATAATTCCCATGATTAATAAATTTACATTTCTCCTTTGTTTTATTAATTTACTTTTCATCTAATATCCTCAAGATTAGTTTAATAATATCTTCAAAATCATCTTTGTGAGTTTCATAAAATTCCATTGGAATATCATCTCCGTAATATGTTAGTCTATTTCTAAAAAAAGACATCTGGGAAATTAATACCACCTCTCTTTCAAAATCTGGATTTTGCTTATAAAAATAACTTATAAGGCACTGATGATTTTTGCTCCTCATTCCATTATTTAGCAAATAAGCCACAAGCAGTTCTTTAATAACTTCATAATAATCTTCTACAACAAATGAAATATTTTCAAAATTAACTTCGGTGTTTCTAGCTCTTTGTAATCTTTGCAGTGCCTTCTTTTTAATAGAAGTAACTCTCTCTAAATCAATCTCAACTTTTCTGATAAAATTCCTTTCACATTCACCCCAAGCCATTATGTCCCTCTCCTTAAATTGTTTATCTTTGTTCATTTTATCTTAAAACTCCCAAAAAGTTTAATTCCATTTACAACATTATTAAAAAGTTCTTCATTTAATTTAGAAATATCATGTTCAACAAAAATTTGAATTTTGTGTTTTAATTTTCTTTCAAATTCCCTAACATTAAGTTCTTTTTTTAGCGGACTTTCAATAAATAAATCAATATCACTATCCTTAACAGAATCTCCCTTTCTAATACTTCCAAAAAGAATAATACATGAAGGGTTTAATTCAGATATAATCTTGTCAATAAGTCCACATTTAACTATTTCTTCAGTATAATAATTAATTTTTTTAGTTTTAAAGATTAAATTAGTTTCAGCCAGATTATCTTTTGTAATTAACTTCTGTTTTTTCAATTTAACAAGTTCTTTATGCACTGTTGCCCTCGGAACACTAGTTAATTTAGCTACCTCTCTAATTGTAAACTCCTTATCTGGGTATTCATAGAATATTTCTAAAATCTTATTTTTAATATCTTGTCTCATTTTATAGACTTAAGTCCCCAATTATAGACATAATTTATATTTAAATATAATAGTATAATCATAAAATTGCTCAGCCAATCATAACCTTTGGCAGATAAATCCTGCTCTAAAATATTTAATTCATTCTGCAATATTTCTTTATCTGATAATGCAGAAATTAAAAATACCATTGAGATAATTGAAATTAAGATTATTCCAATTAACAGAAATAAACTTTCCTTCCTCACTCTCTTGCCTCCTCAAAATCCTCTTTAGTTAATTTCACATATTTATCTACAGATTTTATTAATTCATTTGATTTTGAAAAAGGACTCTTTCTATCCCGATTAAAATAAGTCCACAAAATAGTTTTAATTTCCTGTTTTTTTAATTTTTCAACAACAGGAACAAAATCAGAATCTCCAGATATCAAAACAATAGTTTTAATATGATTAAATTCAAAGGGAACACTTGCTAAATCTATACCTAAATTGACATCGACAGCTTTTTGATGATAAATAAAAACATTATCAACTTTCAACCTTTGAGTTCTTCCTTCCTTAACAATAATCACCTCTTTCTTAAATCTAGCAATAAATTTATCATATAATTTCTTCCTTTTGTTTTCTTCAGAATCATATTCTCCTTGAAATGGTGGGGCATCATAAAGAAATATTTTATCAACAACCAACTTATTTTTTTTAGCAAGATACTCAACAAAATTTTTCAAATTATATTTTAATTTTTTATCAAACAAATGTTTCTTAATTCTAATTAAATAAGGATTATCAATAAAAACGAGGATATTAGAAAAAACATCCGGCAACCCCGAAAGATCACCAGGGTATATCACATTATTATTATACTTCTCCTCTTTATAAATTTTTTCTTTTTTATTCATTCCAACAACCTCCTCAGTTCATCAATTCTTAATTTTTTCAGATAAATATCACATGGTACTTCTAACCCATTAATTAAAAATGTAGAATTCTCTTCACATCCTGCTCTCGCATAAACAGTAATATCATTATCTTTTGTAAGGTTTCTTTCAAAACTTATTCTAACATAATCTCCGGCAGGAATTGTCTCACTCCAATTATTATCTTTTTCTTTTACATAATCATAAATGTCAGAAATAAAAGTTCTATTAGAATCCAAATGCTCTGCTTTTGTAATAACAATAATTTCATAAGTCTGGTTGGACAAATGAGGAACATTCCATTCTATATAATCAACAATTGAGTCATTGTCTTCATCAACAGCTGTAAAATTAATTTCAATCCTTTTAGCAATAACAGAAGAAACAGAAGATTTGTTGGAAATTACAGCTTCTCCTGAATTTTCTCCTGAAGTATTTGCAGAAACAATATTAGGTTCAGACTTATTTGTATTACCAGTATTAACTTCAGAATTGTTTGCAGAAGTGCTGTTATTTTCAGAATTAGTTGATTTTTGTGGTTCATTTATATCAAGAACAGCTTTTCCGGTAATAGAAAAACTTTCGTTGCCTGAAGTCTTAGAGTTATTATCTTGTGAAGGTAGTTGAGCAGTTCCATTTTGAGAGCTTTCATTATTCAATGTACTATTCACACTATCTGAATTGGTTGTATTTCCAGAGCTGGTTGCATTATTCGATGTATTATTTGAAATACTGTTATTTGAAGCAGTATTATTTAAACTGCCTGTATTGAAATTATTTTCTGAATTTACATTAGTTGCATTTGTTGTAACTTGCAGAATATCTCCTGTTGAAGAAATAACAACCTGCTCAAATGTTGTATTTCCAGAAGTTTCACTAACTTCTGAAGCTGTTTCCGTTGTAATCCAGTATAATTTAATCTTGCTGATTTCATTTATAGAAATGTTTTTAGAAAGAGTGCTGTAAGCCAAAATATTCTGGTAGTGAACATCTTCAGGTCCAGATACAATAACCTCTTTCCCGTTTGAAATTTCTCTTTCAGCAGAACTTGGTGCAGGAGTCTCATACTCAATTTCATAAGCCGGCGCGTTCTCCTCAAGAGTAATATCTGTAGAATTATCACTCGGCTTGGTTGAAACAGCCCTCCCAGTTAAAAAGTTAAAGGGATGGGCAAACCTATTATAAATTCTCGGCAAAATCCCCTGCTTTTTATTTTTAATATTCAGTTTAAGAACAACATTTCCGCTGATTCCTTTTCCAGTTTCAGAAAAGTTAACATTTTCTTCACTGGCATTTTCCTTAGTTTCCGTGTTATTTCCAGTATCAGAATCATTTTCTTCAACATTTCCCTCAGGCTCAACCTCAACTAAATTAACATCGTCTCCTTCTGCAATCTTAACTCTCTTATCACTCTCAATATCATCAATCCTGTAAATACTGACATTTGTAATATCTTTAGGAAGAGAAATTGTTACATTTGCAGGCTTGTCAGACTGGATTGTTTTCTTCCATTTAACAGGCTTATTCAAAACAGCTCCATACTGGACAGTTTTAATTGTAATATTTGAAGTTGTAAGATTAATAGAACTAACGTTTATTGCAGTGATATTTACTTCTGTGACATTTACTACAGTAGTGTTTGCTCTAGTAATATTTATTTCTGTTATGTTTACTCCTGTAATGTTTATAATAGTCTGGTTAATAGGAGTATTATTCAAAACTGTGACATTTGTTTCAGTAATGTTTATTTCTGTGACATTGGTAATAGTCTGGTTGATAACACTATTATTAAAAATTGTAACATTTCCAATAGTCTGATTAATAGAAGTATTATTCAAAATCGTATCATTTGTTTCTGTCTCATTTGTCTCATTCAAAGAATCATCAACTTCAATATTTTCAGAAGCTGAAACAATGCCCACATCATTGTAAACCACTAAAACATCAAATTTTCCACTTTTTGCAGCTAAACCCAGATTAGACAGCCCAATGTTAATATCATAGCTCCCATCACCGATATACTCTTCTCCAAAACCCTCTTCTGTCTCAGAATATCCAGTTGTAAAACTAACGCTAGTGCCTTTCTGTTCTAGCCTAATTTCACTAACCTCAACTTTTTTACCGCCAGATTTAACACTTCCGGGAATAATTTCAATAGTTTCTCCTTCAGCAAGAGCATAGCTGAAAGAATTACCTTTTGAAACACTTGCAGAAATCTTGCCTTCATTCATAGCATCTTCACTCACTGCACTTCCAGTTAAAACAGGGCCAGAATCTGCACTATCTTCCCCAACAATAGTTCCATCAGTATTTTCACTGCCTGAAGAAGCACTCTCATCTGTTTGTGTCTGTTCCTGTTCATCTTGGTTACCTGATTTTTCAATTAACTCTTCAGGTTTATCTTCTTCTGCAGGTAGCTCGGCAGGTGGTTCTGAAGAAGATTCTACAGATGGCTTGTTATTTTCATCTGTTTCTTGACTTTCTTGATCTTCTTGGCTTGTCCCATTTGTTTCAGTTTCACCAGTATTTTCATTTCCACCCGTAATTTCAGAATCCCTACTAACTTTCACAATCCTAAAGTCAAAATCAACAGCAGGGTAAACCTTTTTTTCGCCTGGAACACCAAAACCGCTTCCAGAACCATTTATTAAAATATTATCCAAATAAAAATATCCTTCAGTTGCATCATCAGAAATTAAATCACTTAAAAGATACTGAGAAATCTGTCCGGAGTTATTTATACTTAATAAAGAGTCTGCCGGAATAAGCTCTCCAGGATTAAGTGAAAGTGTTACACTACCGCTAATATTTTCACCAGGCAGATAAGTATTATCAACTGAAAGTACTGCGCTTCCAGTCAAAGAAGGCAAGTAATAAACTGCTACAAATGTCACAAGAACAAAACAAAATAAAGCGGCTAACTGAAATGCATCACCATAACTTTTTTTAATTTCATCCTTTCCATAGTATTCAGAAATTACATGCCCATTAACCTTTTTGCTATGATAAGTATACGGACCATAAACTTTGCCACCTTTTTTTATATATCTCTTATAAGACATAAATTACACTACCTCTATTTTTACATCAATAAAGACGAAATCAACTATTTAAAGCTTTTGAGAATTCAACAAAGACCTTATGTAAAATACCTATCTTATTTTTTACACTACCTTTTCAGGCATGAATTTAATTTGTAAATAAAACAATTTACAGGCAAATTTAAACTGCTTGGTCACTTCACAAACTCAACATTTTTCATACCTTCAAACTCTTTGTCACCGGTAAGAAACTTTAAGCTGTTTTTTGATGCAACAACATAGCCTATGCAGTCAGTCATTGATAATTTTTTAGCTTTGTTTTTAAATCTAAAATCGGAAGCCTCAGTAATATCTTCATTTGAAATATCCAGCAAAATATAATCAAATTTATTAATCCAGTAATCTGCTGTCTGTTTATTAAATTCCCTTAATAAGACCTGGTGTAATTCAAAAAGATTAAGAATAATACAAACAGGTTTTATATCTTTAAAAGTATCGTACAGCTTACTTCCCTTCACAATTTCAACCAATGCATAACTATCAAAAAAATACATTTTAATCAGAATCTTTGTCTATTTCATCCAATATTTCTTGTGTATTTCTCTTGAAATTTAGTTTATGTTTTCTTGCCTCTGCTAACATCTGTCCAACACTAGAAACTTCACTAAATTGTATATTAATAAATAATTCTTCTCCCTCTTTCAAATTATTATTATTTACGATGTTTGAAGGGACAATTATTCCAAGGGAGTTTCCAACCCTCTTTAATTTAGCTGTTATATTTACCATAGTAATACATGTAATACAACATATTTAAAATTTTCCTTAGCTCTTTTCATTCTTAGAATCAACAGAAACACTCTTTTGGATTTTGTTTTTCTTCCTAATCCAGTTAACTTTTTCAGATTTTCTTCCAAGTTTCAAATTTTTTCTGCACTTTCCAGAGCAAAAATAAAGAATTTCCCCATTATCCAGCACATAAGTTAATCCCCTGGGGATATCGTAATGTTTATGGCAAAAAGAACATTCTGGCATTTTAAGTATAAGTCCCCTTTGTAACTTTACTTCTTATCTTTCTAGCTTCAATTTCAGTCTCTCTTAACATCAAAACATCTTTAACCCTCACAGGACCTTTAATATTTCTTCTCATAGACCTTCCCTTGTTTTTGCCCTCAAGAACCTTAACCTTAACCTGTGTAACCTCTCCTCTAAATCCAGTTCTGCCGACAACTGTTTCAACAACAGCTGGAACAGGTTGATCGCTGCTAAGAAGAATCCTTTCTTTTTTCTGTTGTTGCTGTTCTTTGTAAGCCATTTTAGTAATTAATTATCACTTTAAAGCTGCAATATCTTTTTCTGCATCGCCTGCTTCAAGAACAGCGACACTTGAACAAGCTACCAGTATTCCTGAACTAATGCCTAATTTTTTCTTGCTGTCAACTTCCCCATACTTTATGCCCTTTTCATTGCATAAAATTTTCAAATGTTGTGTAATCTCCTTAGGATCAACATCTGAAGCAACAACAACAAGTTTAGCAGTTCCTCTTTCTATAGTTTTGGTAACTTCGTTAGTTCCCTTCTCAATTTTTCCTGTTTTTCTTGCTTTTTCAATAATTGTGTAGAAGTCCATATAGGCCTCCGTAAATCCATTTAATTCTCTGACGAATTACTTCATCGGTTATAAACTAATCATAAGTAGGGTTTATAAATCTTTTTCTTATAAAATAATATTAATGTTCTTCTTCAAAATAATATAAATTATTTTAAACATTTAATCTTATAAATTATTATGAACAACCAAAAAATAAAAGAAAATGAAATAAAGCTTCCATGGTGCACTTATGGAGTTTTGGGAGCAATTATTCCTGAAAGCTTTGGGCTAATTGTTGAAGATAATGGAAGTACAGTTAATATTTGTGACAGAGAAAGAGATAGATCGTTATCAGATGCAACATTATGGGATTCCCGTTATGTAAAAAGATTTAATACATTAGAAGAAGCTTTACAATTTCTTATCAATAATATGTCTCAAAGTGACATTAGAGAAAGACCTGTAACTGAACAAAATATAAGGAAAATGGCTGAAGCGTATTTCCTATCTCAGTATGACAAATAATTCATCTCCAGTTAACAATAACATCATCTGTTCTTTGCCTTGGCAGAATGTCCAATTTCTCAAACTCTTTGCTACCAGGTTTTATTTTTACTCCGGCCTTGAATAACATCTCTCCTGTAAATGCAATCATAGTGCCATTATCAACAAGCAAGGAATTATCTGGTGCATAAAATTTTGCTCCTCTCTCTTTGCACATTATCTTTGCCATTTCCTGCAACCGTGTATTGCATGCAACCCCTCCTCCTAAAACAAGCTCTTTTTTTTCAGTATGAGCTAAAGCTCTCTCACTTGATTCAATTAACATTGCAAAAACAGTCTCCTGAAGTGAAAAACTCAAATCCTCTAATTTATACTTTTTAGAATCAAACATCTGCTTTAGTTTAGTCTGTATTCCTGAAAAACTTACATCCATTCCCTTGATTGAATAAGGCAGTTCAATATAATTTTTACTTTTACTAGCAAGCTCTTGAATTTTAGGCCCTCCTGGAAATCCCAAACCACAATGCCTTGCAAAAGTATCAATAAAATTTCCAACTCCAATATCTAACGTCTCTCCAAATACTCTATATTTTCCACCAGAATATGCAATTATCTGAGTATTTGCTCCAGATGCATAAAGCAGCACAGGATCACGAGCGCCAGTTATTTTTCCAATTTCCAAATGAGCAACACAATGATTTACAGGAACAAGTGGAACATTTAATTCAAGTGCTAATTTTTTTGCAAACATGACCCCTTCAAGCAAACATGGAGATAATCCAGGACCCTGAGAAAAAGCAATTGCCTTAATGTCTTTTAAACTCACACCTGCATCTACCAAAGCCTTGCTTAGTATAATTCCAGAGAACTCTTTGTGATGTTTAGCAGCATCAAGAGGAATAATGCCTCCACGTTCAGTTGTATAAGAGTCCTTTACATTTGCAAGTATTTTGCCATTTTTAACAATCCCGACCCCAAGAGTATGCGCTGTTGATTCAATGCCAAGTATCATCTATAATAAAACAACACAATTATTTTAAATACCTTTTGTAGACTAAAACAATGGATAATCTAAAAATACCTTTCTTTCTTCCAACATTCCAAGTAATACCTAGTTTAAAGATTATTCTTCCGCACATTTATTTGCAGCCTGATTTCAAGGAAAGATTACCTTTGTTTTATGCTCAAAGAAGAAAAGAAGTCGTTGAAACATTTGTAGAAGGTATTCCTGAAGTTGTTAACGGAACTAGTTACAATTTTCCAATTAGGCTAAAATGGAGTGATAAACTTGGTCTGACAAATATTAGTGTAGGTTTTGCTGCAGGACTTGATTTAGAAGACGATGTAATGCCGAAGTTTGTGCCCCACAATCTAGGAATTACAAATGGATATATTGCAGGCATTATTGCAATGCAGTATGTCGCTGAGTTAGGAAAGGTTAATCTTTAAATTAGCAATACTATGAAAAAAATAAAAAAGAGAAAAATAAAATAAAAATAAGAAGTTATCTTCTTTTCTTTTTCTTAGCGGCTTTCTTTTTTCTTCCGCCACGAGCCATTTTAGCTTCACATACATTTCCTTTTCCGTCAACGTAGTAAAGATATCCTGGTTTTCTCTTGATGACATTCTTTACAAGAATTGTTCCCATATCACACCTCCTTTTTGCATAATGATATATAATTAAGCCATCAATTGTTTTTAAACCTTTCTCCGACGATAAAATTCACTACGTCGTAGTATCGTCGATTAAGGGGAATTTCAAGTATTTTAGAGAAGTCTTTTTCAGCAATTTCTCGAATGGAAAATGGTTTTACTATCTTATAATCTAAAACATTATTTTTTTCATCAAGCCACACGGCCAAAAACTCATAAAAAACAAAAAAAGAATGTATGCTCAATGGATTTTTCGTCTCAAAAATAATTGGCAAAGCTTTTTCTCTCATTGAAAACATCAGGCCAGTAAGTTTCATTAAATGACTTGCTTTAAGAGTATCTCTAACAGTTATCTCTTTACCATTTAAAAAAATCTTTAAGTTTTCTGTCGCCATTTTGAATATTTCCCTGTTTCATGTACTTATATTGCTTATGGAATTTATCTATGTTTCTATCGCAGACATAATCATGATGTCTGAATCCTCCGCCAAATGTTTTAGGTATATGCATTAGTTCATGTATCATAACCTTGGTTTTTTCATCATCTGAAAGTTTTTCAAAGTTCTCGCTTATAAATTCAATTGCATACCACCCCTTCACGCCTATAGCCATCTGAAGAAGCTTACCAAGGGCATGGCATCTTGCAATAGTATTTCTGGAACTGCTGCCATAACTTCTAAAGCACTTTATTCTGTCAAGTTTAACATGTGGAAATAAACTCTTAGATATATCTTCTACTTCATTTTGTAAACTCTGGTCAAACTCATATTTTATCCCCATTTTATATTATTTGTAAAACTTTATCATTAGTGCTTATGCCTGACTTAAACTCGAGCCTGTTTGGTGGAAGACCCATATATTTTGAAAGCATGAATAAAACATCACCATTTATTTCATCATTGTTTACGGAATCAGTTTTTATAAGGTACCTATTTTCTCCAAAATGCTCTATGCTTTTTTTAATACTGCCGGGTTTTACCTTAACAACAACATCTGATTTCATAAAATTTCCAAGACCTTATTCTTAGATCTTAATCCTCTCTTTATCCTTATACTGCCATAGGGAGTATTAAAATACTTCGCTGTTAGGTTAATAAGCTCTAAATTTGCCTTGTTATTTTCAGCCTCTGACTTCAGATAAGCAAGGTAATTATTCTCGCCAACTTCAACTATTTCCTGCCTGCCCGACCTTGGCTTTACTTTTACTTCAATTATCATTTAATACCTGCATTAAGAATACTCTCTAATTATTAGCTTTTAAAGATTTAAGAGCAGAAATAGGAAGATTTTCGCTGGCATCTAAAATTTCAATTCCGATAGTTTTACCATCTTTATCTAAATCAATATTTATGGACTCATTTAAAGAAATTGTTTTTTTAACCTCTCCTGGAGAAATCTCTTTAAAATAAATATATGCCGCATCCACTTCTTTATCTATTTCGATTCTCATTTCCATATTACTGTTACAACATTTATAAAATTATGCTCATTAATATATACTACTTTCAGGTTTTTATTCCCGATATTTTTATGGGCTTCAGTTTTGCCATTATTTTTAATAGTATAACCAGGAAACTCAATTGTTTCTTGAATATATTCAAATTTTATCTCTCTTTCAATCATTCTTTGTTTTGCATGTTTTGAAAATTCAATTTTCAACTCAATCACCTGTTTTCTATCCTGTCATTTAACCATTATCTCAAGACCGTCCATATGCTTCAGCTTATAGTCTTTTCCAACAGCTTGTTTTGTTTTAATATGTATAGCTTTAACAAAATTTTTTCCAATATCGCTGTGTAGCTTATAGGCAAAATCCAACGCTGTTGAATTCGGAGGCATTAAAAAACAGTCAGGAAGAATATTTCCTTTACTGTCTGATAATTTGGCTCCTGCAGGGTAAATTGCAATATACCTCAAAATTTCCAAAACTATGCTATTAAGAATTTCCTGAACTCCTGTACTCCCAAATTCTTTTAAAACTTTACCAATATTATCAAGAGCAGTTTTCTGTTTCTCGCTAAGGTCTTTTATAATTTTGAATTTATCCTCTCCGGGAATGTATTCTATTAGCCCGTGTTTATCAGCTTCTCTCAACGCAAGCTCTCCTTCTGTAAAACAT
The DNA here is from genome assembly GCA_001872185.1 of Candidatus Pacearchaeota archaeon CG1_02_32_21. GTDB lineage: Archaea > Nanobdellota > Nanobdellia > Pacearchaeales > GW2011-AR1 > JACPLR01. The sequence goes on from MNVX01000001.1 coordinate 11,829, forward strand.
GGAAAAATAGGATAGTCAAATTCTTTTTTCACCTTTTCATAATTTTTCTTACCATTTGGACGATCTACTTTATTTGCTGCAATAATCATCTTCTTTGTCTCTTTCCTCAAACTTGTGGCAAAACTGAACAACTCATCATCGCTCCATCTGCTGGGATTTGTAAAATTTAAATTTGATTTTCTGATAACTGACTTAACATCTTCTTCTGTTACTTTCAAACCTGAAAATTGTTTTGAAACCTCCTGAGCAAAATTGCCTTTCTCAACTTCAAGTTTCTTAGAGAAGTTTTTCCAGGCTTTTTTTAATATTCCCAAATACCATAAGTCAAGTTCTTTTTCTATTATTTTAATATCATTCCCAGGGTAATAGTTTTCTGCAGGCTTCCCTTCTCCGTCGCTTTCTCCAGACATATCAACAACATGAATAAAGGCGTCTGCACTTGAGAGATCATTAAGAAACTCATTTCCAAGACCCTTGCCCTGCGATGCTCCTTCTACTAATCCTGCAACATCCATTAACTCAAATGGAACAAATCTCCAGATATCTTTTATATATCCTTCTCTAGGATTGCTCACTTTACCAAAGTCTCTTGCCAGGTCTTTAATTTTAATATAAGCAACTCCCCTATTTGCTTTTATTGTTGCAAAAGGATAGCTTGCAATTAAAACATCTGAAAGAGTTGCAGCTTTGAAAAAAGTGGACTTTCCGCTATTGGGTCTTCCTACCAAACCTATAAGCATTTTTTATACTCCATAAACCCAGTTCAATTGGTTTTTATCTATAATCTTTATTTTATTATCCTTTAAAAGGTTATTTATATGATAACGAACTCCTTGCCGAGTCATGTTAATCTTATCAGCAATTTGATTTATGGAAATATTTTCAACTTGAAGTAAAGATAAAATTAAATCTCTGTTACCTTTAACATTTCTTATTTTCCGGTAGTTTATATTAAATGAATTTTTTATTTTATCTCCTTTAAATCCCAAGTCAATCACAAAATGTTTTTTATTCAACAATAAGTAATCCCCAAATAAAATTTCCATTCCATCCCTTAAAATATACAACGTTGCATATCCCACATAATCTCCTTTCCCTGAAACAAGCTTATGTTTATAACCTAAAAAAGAGCAAATTTTAGATAAATCTTTTACTAATGGAATATTCTTTAGTTTAATTGAGATTTGAGAAGAATCGATATTGCCTTCATCTATAATAAAGGCTATAAGAACTGCTAGCATACTATCTTTACCATTTCTAAATATTTTATCCGAAATCCTTGCGGTATCCGAGAGAAATCCATCACTGCCTAATTTATAATATTTAAAAAACAGGGTAGATAATGATGAAGGACATCTAACCCTTGTAAGTTCTTTAAAGTTCTTTTTATTGTAGATTATATTACCAAAAATGTACTCAATTTTCTTTATATATGAATCTCTGTAAAATGAATTAAACTGTCTATAAGCAAAATAAGGCAGTCTATTTTTGATTATACTAACTGTTCCATCACCAATGTTATGGGCATAAATCATATCAAAAACAGGATTAATTTGTATGGGCAATACGGGATTAATTATATAATTAACGCTTCCTCCACTTTTATAAGATAAAATGCTTACTTCTAGTTCCTCTTTTGAGATATTTAATTGATCACATAAAGCTACCAAAAAACCTAATGGGATGAAAAATTTTAATGAATATGAAGGCTTAAGTAAATTTTTAAAAACAGAAAATGGTATTTTATTACTAAAAGAAGAATAAAATTTCCTTTTTGTTTTAAATTTTATAGATATTATTTTGTTTATTTTAGAGAGAAATAACGGATTAATCTTAACATGAACTTTCTCTAAATCCCATATATGGAACTGTTTCATTAATATAACAGACTAAGTAACTTTATATATTTTACCATAAATACCTGCCAACTAATCCTATTAGCATAAAACTCCTAAAAAAGGGGGGGATTTAAATATGTTACCAAATAAGAAATAATCTTATTACATTGTGCTTAAAAAATTAAAAAGAAAAGAAAAAGAAAAATTACTCTACTTCATCATCAATTTCGTCCATCTCAAAGAAATCGACATCTTCAATTGGTTCCTTAAGAAGAACCAAATCTTCATCCTCTCCAAGTTGGGTCGGCTTGTTTTCTTTCATAAAACAGTCAATGTCCTCTTTTTTACTTACTCCTCCTAGAAATACATTGTTTTTAAAGTTTTTTATCATTGAGACTAATGTAAAAATTAATTTTTGGCTTCTTTTTCAATCCATCTTAGGATAATTTCAAGAAAAAATTTTATTTCATTGTCATCTAAAACTTTATTCTGCGGAATTTTATACCACTTCTCAATGCACTTTCTACAGCATGTTGCAGTTCCATGCTGGGCAACAAAAACAGAATGTCCATGCCAGGGAGTCTGTTTTCCATCATTATCTTTTTTTATTCTGATTTTTTTGTCAAAAATATCATAAGCATCTTCACCTATCTTTTGCATTCCCTTATCAGCAACAAAATTTTTTTCCTTTTCATTAAGGTGAATACCTGATCTGAATTTGCTTCTTTCAAGCCGGTTAAATATGTCATCCATTATTAATAAAAAGAAAATGAGTATAAAAGAATTATTAGCTTATTTATGTCTATTTTCAAGAGAGTATTGTACTACACTTCATTCAAAAAGTCCTGACCTGCCTAACTCCATAATCATTCAAAATGTTTTTAAATTCACGTTGACAAACCTTTCCAAATCCCTTTACTTTTAATAATTCTTGGTAATCCATATTTAACATGTCCTTTCCTGTCATTATACCTAATCTTTTAAAAACATTAGAAAGTCTTACAGATATTTCTAAATTATCAACTGAGGTATTATTAAATTCTTGATAATACTTTTCCTTCATATCTTTACTGATAATTAACAATAATTTAGAAAATTCATATATTGACTCAATAGGACTATATTCATCAAAACCATGAACGGGTAAATTTATTTCAAAATCAATCAAGCTCACCCTAGAATTTCCATAAGAAAAATAATGGCCAGAATTACGATTTTTTATTTTAATATAATTATTAGTTAAATATGGTCTTCCTATTTTTTTTATATCCTCAAGAACTGTATCACTTAAAGGAACATCAAGTATTCTTACTTTCATATTAATAGGATTTCTTGCTAAAGCTTTAAAGATTCGTATACTAGAATTATTCGGACAATCCAGATTTAGATTTTTAAGATATTACTCAAAAGAATTCTCTAATAGCTTCATTGAGAAATTTTATTTTTACACTGCTTGGGAAAATTACATTAGTGAAATGATTTTCTTTTAATTCTCTGTTTAAGCTTTTTTCTGCTTCTTTTTTTATTTTTTGTTTGTCGTAAGTATTCCAATTATATTGAGTAATATATTCAGATAATTGCCCCCTATAATTATCTATCTCGCTTGACATGTGATTGATTGATTCTGGCATGTTTGTATATTTAATAAGAATTTTATGTGCAGTGGATTTTCCAATTAAATTAGCAATTAATTTGATAGTTCTATCTTTTCCCATAGATTTCCCCCTATTTGTTTCCTTGTATCTTCTATCAAATTTTTCAAATAATTTAAAGAATACTTTAAATCCTGATTAGAATGCTGATTATTTTTTAATTTTTCTATTAAATTCTTCCCCAATTCATTATATAGGGATTCTTTCAACTTCGAGTTATCAATAACCTTATTAAGTAAAAGCCTGACAAGAGTAGTATTTCTTAAAGCACAATAAACTTCATTTCCAGTGGGCTTTGAAACAGGAATATCACTCCAATCTAATTTCATTTGAAGATCAATATTGTATATTTCAATCTCATTAGGTATCTTTATATCCCCATATATTATCTTATGATCCTTTAATTCATAAATTAAAGTGGGACTATTTTTATAACTTTTAACCAAGTTGTCTTTGCTGATTATTTCAATATCAGACATTATTGAATTTTCTTTTAGTATACTTTTAATTTCATTTATTATTTTATACTTATCAATCTCATGGGAGTAAATTCTTAATTTAGTTACAATCATTATATCAATATCATTATATTCATGATAGTTGGTCTGAATTGCTGAACCGTACAGGATTATAGAAGCTACTTCTTTGATATTGCTATTTATTACCTTCACAATTTTATTTTCAATTGATATTGAACTTGGATTATATTCTATTTTATCCAAGATTTTTTTAGAGTCTATCAAAGAAATCTCCCTTAATTTAGGCCTTATTGCTTTGCTTAATCTATTCCTTTCTGATTGACTAAGCTTTTTATTTGATAATCTTTTTTCAATTATCTTATTTTCTTTGTCTGTTAATACATTAACCATAACACTAATTAGTGTTATGCCATATTTAAACCTTCCTATCTTTTAATTGACTGATTATTGAATTTTACATAGAAATAAAAAATCCCTAACCTGATTAAAAGTGCGCATTTAAAGAATTAATCAATTTGTCTAAATCCCACATTGGAAACTGCAGGATTATCCAATAATCCCTGAAATCTAACCTTGTCTGCATCACGATCATATAATTCTACATCTCCTCTTCCATAATAATTTTGAGGAATACTTCTTCCTAGCTTTCCCAAATCATAATTTTCCCTGTTCATCCAAACAGTGTTTCCACTAACTTCAACCCTATCAATTAAATCATAAGGTATAGCTACCTGTGGACTATTCCCTACACCATTTAGAACGTCCTGAAATCCCATCTCTTAGCGAGGCACCCATGAGCCAGATGCCTTGTAAAAACATGCATAACCGCTAGTCCTACCTATAATTACTCCAATATCTTCTCCTCTTAATTTTATTCCTTTTTTATCCATATTTCCACAAAATTTATAGGATATTTAAATCTTTCTACTTTGTTACCACTTAAAAGAAGTATAAAGTCCCACCCTACCTCTAACAGAAGTGTTCGGCTCTGGAGAATTGTCCTAAATCAGTCATAAACATCCCCGCGATGTTCAAATCTAAGAAAATAAAGAGTATTATTAAAAAAAGAATAAATAATCCTAAATGGCTTGACATAAACAGTTCTTTCGCCCTTTAAATTATATCTTAGAGGTTTTCCTATTTCAGGTGTTTCAATAATTTTTTGAATTTGTTTGATAACTTTTTCTTTTATAGAGTTATCTGCTTTTTTAAGTTCCTTCTCAAATTTATCAGTATAAATTATATCTACCATTTAGATATTTCTCTTAAAAATTCGTCACTCTTCATTTTTTTGCATTTACCAGATTCTATTTCTTGCCAGGCATCTTTTATTTCAATGAGGGTATTTAAATCCTCTTCAGTCAAAGATCCCTCTATTTTTTTAAGAACAATAAGTCCGTCTTTTACAGAAACAACTAAAGTTTCACCTTCATCTAGCCCAAGTTTTTCTCTTATTCCTTGAGGAATAACTATTTGTCCTTTGCTGCTTATTTTTGTTAATTCAATTTCCATGTTATAGTAAGATTTTCTTACTATTTAAATGTTTTTATCTTTAAAAAAAGAAAAAAGTCCCTCGCCCTAACCAGAATAAAAGTGTTCAGGAAGGAGAATTAATCTGAAACTAGGAAACTCCATTAATTGTTATTTTTTAGTCTTAAAATATCCAATTAAGAAAATTATAAAAGATACCAAATAAATAATACTCACAAAATAATTAAGTATTGAGGATACACTATTTAACTTGCTAATGTTCTCAGTTATTTGACTTAAAGAAGACCCAGGTAAAGTTGCCAAATATACAGTCCCTCCAATAAAAAATAAAATCACAAATATTATTCCAATAAGATTTAAAATAAAAGCCCAGGTAAAATATTTATTGGTTAAATTATTTCTTTTGAATGATAAGATTAACAAAACAAAGTAAATTATAGAAATTATCCATCCTATTAAAGAGATTAAGTGAGAAATAACGAAAGTTCCCCAAATAAGGGCGATAATTGAAGTAATTGATGCAAAAGTAAGAATTAGGGCTATAATACTTATAAAAATAGTATTTGTTACTTGTATTTTCTTTCCCATACCTTAATAAAAGGATTTTTATATATAAATGTTTCTATATATCTGGACGTAGGAAAAGATAATGAAAAAATTAACTGGAAATTTTTCTTTAGAATTCTTTTAGTCTTAATAATAATTAATATAATCTTTGTTTTTATTCTTTCATTATTTGCAAATGAATTAACTGTTATTAAATTCATTCCAACAGAAAAAGATAGTTATGGGGTAAGAGGAATTTTTACAACATTTCTCTTTGAATTAGGACTTTCATTTGTTCTTTTTTTAGCATATATAATTACGCCACCTATTTTTTCTTTCTATCTAAAAGTTTATACAAAATATATCCCATTTTATATGGGATGGATAAAATTCTGGAATAGTGTATTTGGAGAAAAAGCTACTACTGATATTGAAAAAAATCCTAAATTCTTTATAAAAAGAGTAGTACTTGTAGTTATGCTTGTTATGTTCATAATAATAATTCCGGGAAATATAATTTCTATTTTAGGGGAATCCCAAATAACAACTATTCTTACATTATTACTTTTGCTTATCTTGGGGGTGATGAGCGTATTTCTTCTAAAAATATTTTATGAAAGACTCTAATAAAATAAAAAAGTCCCCCCACCCAGAGTCGAACTGGGGATCTCTCGGGTTCTGCATACCCCTAAGACAACGGCTAGTCAGGCTTCATTTTAATCCATA
>MNVX01000012.1 GCA_001872185.1 Candidatus Pacearchaeota archaeon CG1_02_32_21
GTATTCCTCCAAATGGTAAATAAAACTCTTCTTCTATTTCATTACCTGAAGAATTTGTAACTAGAGTAGTTGAACCTAAATGATCTGGATGATTGAATGTTAAAATTCCATTATTATCCCTTTTGGCAACCAAAGTTCCACCAGCATAATAATAAGTCTCATTGAATATTGTCCCATTTGTAATTCTTATATGAATTAAATCCCCTAAATAATATGTTGTTTTATTGTTTTTATTTGAATCTATATTATAATCAATCTTTACAAGTCTATTTCCTCCATCATCATACAAATAAGCATTAACTAAACTTTTATCATTGCTGTTTGTTGTATTGACTAGCTGGTTAAATGAATTATAGCTATGATTAAATGTACCATCGCTTATAAGATTTCCATTGGCATCATAAGTTAAATTTTTAATTTGAGTTCCGCTTGCAATATTGCTATTTTCATACAATCCTCCAGTCAAACATAAATCTCCATTATAATCAATATATGCTACATTTGATGATGAATTTTTAATTATAAATGCATCATTTGAAGGGCTATTGCATGCTGGCGATAAATCACCACAATCGCCTTTTTCAATGCATAAATCTCCTGTTGAATTTATGAATGCTGTAGTGTTATCTGTAGCATTTCCAATAGTAAATGAACTTCCATCATTTGTTATACAATTAGTTGATACATAGCATGTTCCTTTTAAAACAATATTTCCCTCTGATCCAAACCATGATACATTATTTCCCAAAGAATCTTTTATATAAAATTTGTAACTGTCATCTGGGAGATTTCCAGAATCAGATACTCCAATAACACCTGAAACAGCATGAACTTGGCTTCCTAGATAATAAAAAGTTATATTATTTGAATTACGCGAAATATTCATCATATTTCCTATGGAATTGTAGGCATAATTAAGGATATTTTCATTATTATTTGCCTTATCGCTGATATTTGTATATGTTAATCTGTCAATATTATCATACAGCATAGAATAAACTTTTCCATTAGAACTGTCATTAATTCCTAAAATATTTCCAATGCTGTCATATCTATATGTTAAATTTTGCAAATTGCCTGTTTTAATCTGATTTAGCCTGAAATTTTGTATGTTGTATGAAAAATTAGTCTGAAGATTATTATTGTAAAGCCTTGAAGTTGGACTATTCTGCTCATTATACTCAATTGTTAAAATTCCATCTATTTCATTTAACAATCCTTGAGTATCATAACTATAAGTTTGAATATTTTTATCTGGTAGAGTTTTTGTCTTTACCCTGTTTAAATCATCATAACTAAATACTGTTAAAAATAGTTTATCTTCTATTATTTTAATTTCCTGTATTTTTCTTAACCTGTCATCATAAGAAAAATTATTTGTTATAATATTACCGTTGCTATTAATTTTAATTTGTGCTAACGTATTATTTTTATTTGCATCATATAAATAAATAATTTCCTCATTATCAGAACTTTTATTTGTTATCCTGTTCAGTCCATCATAACTTAAGAAAACTGTATTGTTCCTGTTATCTGTCTGCAAGATTAAATTATTATTCTTATCATAAGAATAATTCCATATTCCAAGGTCAGGGTCTCTCTGCCTTATTTTTCTTCCTAAAGAATCATAAGTATAATTAAATAAATTATTCAGGTTGTCTTTGATAGAAAGAAGATTTCCTGCTGTATCATAACTATATACTGTTGTATAAATATTCCCCTTATTATATTCCCTTACTTTTACTATCTGTCCATAGGCATCTAATTCGTGGTTTTTTTGATTATTGTTCTCATCTAAAAATGTAATATTCCAATGGTTATAATTGATATTTTTTCGAGTTCCATCAGGATTTATTACTAAAATAACTCTGTCTAAAGGATCATAACTAAAGATTGTTTTACTTACTGTCTGATTTGGAGTTGTATAACCTTCGCCTGTAGTTGCAAAGTAAGGATTACTTTGATTTCTTACTCTTTGAAATTCATCATAATATGTGTCTAAAACTATCTGCTGGTTGTTATCTGCTTCGTTTTTTGTCTGGATAACTTTTTCAAAACCGTCATAAAAAGTATACTGGTCAAAAGTATTTCCTGCTCCGCTTTCTTCTCTTTGTGATATCTTAGCTTTTTCAGGAGCTACCCCATCATACTCATAAGTATAATTTTTTGTTGGATATTGCTCACTATCATACGGCTGTATTTCTTTTATTATTCTCCCAAAAATATCATAAATATATATGGTTGTATTTCCATTGGAATTAGTTTGATTGATTAAATTGCCTGTTCCAAGAGCATAATTATAATCAGAAATATGTCCTTTTGAATTAATTATCCCGTCAATATATGTATTTGTTGCATCTCTTATACCATAAACATACTCTGTTCTATTCCCATTAGAATCTGTTTCATTAACTAAGTTGCCAAATTCACTGTAATTATATCTTGTTAGTGGATTATCCCCTGTATCTAAGAAATCTTCTTTGCTTGTCAAACTTCCTTTGGTAGGAGCTTCTCCATATGCTAAGTTATCATAAGCATATAATGATTCTCTGATTTTTACTGTATTATCAGAAGAAAAAAGAGAATAATTTTTTATCTTATCAACAATCCATAAGTCTGAATTGCTTAAGTAATTAAAATACTCATATTTATCATCATTAAGATCAGATACATCTCCTTTGTTATGTACTGTAATTACATTTCCAAAAGCACCATATTCATAAGAAATATTCTTTATTTTTGGATTTGACAATTGCCCATCATAATCAGATTCTGACTGTTCCGATAATTCAACTATAAAATAATTATCAGGTTTTGTAAAACTCCAGTTTATTATCATAGCTTTGTAAATATTATTACTTGCATCTAATACTTGAGTTTTATACTCCCTGCCTTGTCTAGCATCATCTTGGTGAAACCAATGCCTGATAGTTTTATTGCCTGTTTTTTCCTCTACATAACTAAACCCTCTAAATTCTTTATCTTTATAGTCATACATTCCTCCAGAATAATTATAGTTTGTAAAAGAAACAAAATTTTGAGTCCCATCTACACCATTGTCTTTTGTAATATTGGCTACAACCAAGACATTAAACCCTAAATCTCCTAATGAATTATTCCCAGAATTATTAAAACCACTCGATTTTCTATAGTCGATTAATGTTTCTCCTCCTAAAGAAAAAGTAATAGAGTTAAGCAAGTAGCTTTTAGTTGCATTACTCATATATGTACTTTTTGTGCCAAGAGAGCAGCTTCCACCTGGTGTCTCTCTTGATTCCACAATTTCAATCATACCATCACCGTTTATATCTGCAATTCTTATACCTAAATCTTTTTTCTGTGCTGGGTCTTTTTTAACAAAGCAGCTTTTAGGTTGCCAGCTATCATTCCTTATCCATCCACTTCCGTTATTTACGTAAGAATGTCTTTCTAATCCAGCTCTGCAATCACCATTGGCTGATTCTTCTCCTACTAAAAGATCAATTAAATTATCTCCATTAACATCTCCCAGCCTAATACCATTATCTTCATTTCCATTATCGACAAAACATGCCGGAGGAGCCCAAATATCATTTCTTGTCCAATTAGTGCCGTTATTCACCCATGCTCTTCTTTCTAATCCAAATCTGCAGTTGCCATTTATGTCTTCTTCTCCAAAGATAATATCTGGCAAGTTGTCTCCATTAACATCTATTAATCTTGCTCCTTTATCTACACGATTTGTGTCAACAAAATCTTCTGTAGATATCCAAGAACCAGTGCTTTGCCACCCGGTTCCGTTATTAATCCATGATAGCCTATCACCGCCTTCTTGTAAAGCTAATATAATGTCCGGCAAGTTGTCTCCATTAAAATCAGCAAGTCTTAATCCCTCATCTTCATGTCCTCCTCCTGTAAAACATCTTGGTGTTTCCCAAGAATCATCCTGCATCCATCCACTTCCGTTATTAATCCATGCTTGTCTTTCTGAATCTCCGCAAGTTGCAATATTTTCTTTACCTTTTAAAATATCTGTTAAACCATCTCCATTAAAATCAATAAGCCTGATACCCATATCCTCTTTTGCGGAATTAATAAAACATGCCGGAGGAATCCAGGTATCATCTTCAACCCAGTTAGTTCCATTGTTTATGTAGCTTTTTCTTTCTATGTCTGCTTCGCAATTACCAATTGGACTTTCTTCAGCAACAAGTAGGTCAATTAACGCATCCCCATTTAAATCTATAAACCTAATACCATTATCTTCATAACCATTGTCAACAAAGCAAATAGAATCCGGAGTCTTCCATGAACTTTCATTTTGCCAGCCGGATTTCACAGAGTTGTAAGAAAATTTAGTCGGTGGAAGTAAATCTTGCCCATTGCTCCCATACTCTGTAATGTTTGAAAGAAAACTTAATGTCTCTACTTCTTCAAGAGTTTCATATTCCAGTTTGTATTTCCTTACCAAACTATCACTAGAATTAACTATTATTTGACTTAACCTTCTGGAAATTTTAACTTCATTTCCATTGTCATATTCTAAAATTAAATCTGGTCTGTTAACTGGTTCATAGATAAAATTAATTTCCCTTTTCTTATCATTATTATAAGATATTTTATCTATATATACAGTTCCTTTATCATTAAGATATGGATTTTCACTGTAATTGTAAAATATCTTGTTTCCATAGGTATCATTAACCAAGTCTAAATTCCATCTCCAGACATAATTGTACTGGTTTGACATGGTTTCCGAGAAATTATAAAAACCAAATCTATATGTTGTTCCACCTTTAGTCTTTAAAATCCAGTATTCTCCTTCTTCATTGTCTCCTCCAGTTTGGTTTTTCATGTAAAAGAAAGACTCAATTTCAGTGTGAAAACGGTTGTCATCTTGAGAATAAATTAAGTTATATGTTGCTCCATTAAATGTCAGCTTAAATTCATCATCGGAAATATTTGAAAATGTAAAATTTGTATCTCGCTGTATGTAACTTTCAGAAATAGACCATCCAGAGCCTATTATACTCTGTTTATTTTTCGTACTATAACTATTATACTTTAAACTAAGCATAGGTTGCAGGTTATTAGTTCCAAGCGGAATTTTCAGAGGATATGAAAAAACTGTAGCTCCAGAGTATAAATTAACAGAAACATCTCCATTAAAATTTAAATTTCCGGTTTGGGGGACAAGCGGGTCAAGGTTATAAACAAGAGGCTTGTTCTCTGCAAATACGATGCAGGATAAAAATACTATCAAAATAAAAATTATTGATGAATAAAAAATCTTTTTCCCCATCTTCGCTCTTTTTTACACTTAGTAGGATAAAATTGATTAAGCAAATGAGTTATTTAAAAGTTTGTTTCTTATTTTTACTAAGCCAGCCCCCCTATAGAAAATCCTGCAAGGAGTGAAAGAATAATTATTGCAATAAATGACACAACAGTATAAATAATAATTCCTACCCTCAAATATTTTCCAATATCAGAAAGTCTTTTTAATTTATCAGCTCCAGAGTCAATTGTTACAAGAACATTTGTTAATATAAACACAATCTGTATAAGGTAAATTCCAACTGCAATCTGTATATAGTATGGAGGTATAATCTGTTCAATCTTAAAAATATTAAGGAAAGTTCCTATATCAAAACCGATACTTGCACTGCCTGTTTCACCAACTTGAGAAAAAATGCTTGATAATTTATTAAGTATAAAAGCAATCATTCCTGCAAGTCCTACGACAATCCCTGCCAATAGTGGTGCAAGAAAAGTCATGTTGCTTTTCATATCACTGATAACTTCTGCCAGCAAATCCCTTAATCTCGATTCAACTTTATGAATATTTTTAATATATTCTGAAATACTCATCAGACTTTCAGCAGCAACCTTAAGACCTTTTTTGCTAGATTCAAGTAAAATCCTCATGCTCGTGCTGATTAAATTTGAAGGGTAGTTTATTATTGCCCCCCTGCTTGGGTTGAAAATGGCTTCATCCAAAGACATTCCTGCTTGATGAAGATTTAAATTAACCTTCCTAAAAAAGTCCTCTGTTCTCTGCCCCCTTGTAGACTCGGCAACCCTTGCAAAAGCAATTTCAGCAGGAACACCATCCCCCAATCTGTTTCCTAATTGAAATAAAGAATTAGTAAATTCCATTTCAAGCTCTTTAGTATTGTTTCTGTCTTTTATAAGTTCCTTGGTTTTCATCTTAAAAGCTATTGAAAAAAACATTGCTATAGATAAAGGTAAAAACAAACCAAGAAGTAAGGCCCCAATGCCAAAAGGTCCCACAACTCCTGATCTTAAATCACTTATACTAATCACAGGACTTCCACTAGCTGCATCCTTAAAATCAAAGACTCTTACACCTTGCAAAGATTGAAATCCAAAAACTCCAAGATCAATGTCTGGGCTTAGATTAAATGTTTCAAGAAAAAAAGGCCATTGAAATAAAAATGGAGTTAGGCTTAACAAAAAGAAAGGTAGGCAGATAACTGCTGCAATCACATAAGGCTTTTTTGAAATATATTTTGGATATTTTGGGTTTAACTCAAGGATATTATTTTCCCCATAACCTCCCGGGCGCTTCATCATAATATTATTTGTCATATAAAATACAAAAAAAGGTACAATTATGTTAAATAAAATAAAAACATGATACCATCTTATCATACCTCCAAGCAATGCTGAAGCTAAAGGCAGTAAAGCTAACCCTAAGGTAGGAAGTACAACTCCAAGCATATACACATTTGTTAACGGACTTCTAATGTCTCTGGAATAAGAAAGCATTTTCTCATAAACTCCTTCTAAAATAACTTGCAAAGATTTCTCAAGAGTTTGAATCCTCCTTGTGTTTGATGGCTCATACAAACTGCTTTCAATAAGATGAAATGCCTCAACAAACTCTATAGCATCTTTTTCCCATGTTTTCAAGTAATTATCCAAACTTTCTTTTATAGTTGAGAATCTTCCAGTTTCTACATCCCAAAATATTTTCTTTAACTCCAAAGCTAACGGTGCCTGCAAATGCTTAGAGGCAAAAGCAATTGCCCTTTCCAAATTCGAAGTATGTTTCATATAAACAACAACATAAAGTATGCATGGAACCATCTGACTGCTAGCTTTCAGTCTAAGGTTATTTGCAAACCTGGATGGACTTGTATAAAAATAATAAAAAACAAAAAAACTCGTTATGAGGACCAAAAACAGAAATAATAATCCCTTAGAAAAATCAAAATTAGTGCTCTGCAAAAAATATGCCAGCAAGAAAACAAGCAACCCCAAAAAGAATACAGCAAACATTGAGAAAAAAGAAAAAACAGCTACCTGGCTTGGAGTAATATCAAGGTGGGCCATATCTAATTTAGACTGTATTTTCTTGGTGTCTTTTTCAGAAATTCTGACCTTCATAAATGAACCAAATGTTTTAGCAAGCTTTTCATATCTTGAAAGCTGTGGCATCATTTCTTTTTTAAAAGTCATGTACTCTCTGCTTATATCTCCAGAATTATAGTTGCTGTCAATTTCACTTGATAACTTGCCAGAATATTTTCTCAAAATATCATCAACCTTAACCATTATTCACACTCTTTTCCTATTTTTATAATTAGAATAATAAAACAGGATTAATAAAACTAATTAATAGAGTAAAAACCTATATATAAAAAACAGAAATATTTATATAGTATATAACTATATAATTATATGCCAACAACAATACAAATAAATGAATCAACTTTAGAATTATTAAAAAAAATAAAGAAAGATTTAGAAGCTTCTTCTTATGATGAAGCAATCACAAAAATGGTTATTAATGAATCTCAAAAAGAATCTTTAGCCGGATTTTTAGGAAAAAAATCACGAAAAGATATAATGGGGGGCTTAAGGGATAAACATGACAGAATATAAATTCCTTGATTCTTCTGTTTGGTTGGAATACTTCCATAATAGGAAGTATTCAGGTATAATTGAATCAAAAGAAATTATTTTATCGTCTACTTTATCAATTTTTGAAATAAAAAGGAAACTAATGAAAGAAAAATATGAAAAAAGTAAGATAATTAGGGCAATCGAATTTGTTAAAAAAAGAAGTTTAATTATTCCTATAGACGATAAAATATCTGAGAAAGCAGCTGAAATTTCAGCTGAAAAAAATCTTCCTGCAATTGATTCCTTAATTTATTCAAGTGCTATATTAAATAAATCAAAATTAATAACTTTAGACAATGATTTCAGGGGCTTAAAAGAAGTTGTTTTAATGTAAAATAATTAATAAATATAACATCTTGCCAAATTTATTTCTAAACTTTCTAGTCTATTAAACAAAATATGTTACTAAACTTTTTAAAAGATTATTGTGGACTATTTAAAAATGCGTAAAAAAGTATGGAATAAATAACAACCAACAGTATTAGAACAAAAAATAATATGCCAAAAATAATAGAAATGATTTTCCAAACCTTTTTTGATTTTTCTCTATCATAAACCATCAATAATACTGCCCCGAAAACTACTAAGATAACAGCAAATAATGGCCCAAAAAAAGCTGATAGCAAACCTTTAGATGAATATTCTTTAACAAGTAAAATAATACTAATAACAAAAATAATTAAAATCGAAATAAGTGCTCCAACTTTTGATAATTTTCTTGGCCAGCCACTTTTAAGTCTTAAAATATTAACAAAACAAAAAATATATCCAAAAATAAGGCCAAAAATAAATATAATTAAAGAAGGATAAATAAAATTAGGTGAAAGGAAAATAGTTGGACCAAAGAAGAAGAAAATAAGATCAAGCGAATAAAGAATAATAGATAGTATAATTAAAACAAATCCAATAATTGATAATATCCCTCCTTTTTTCATTCTATAGATAAAAAATTCTGCTTTTTAGATCTTTCTAAGATTTTTAACCTTGAAACTTTTTAATTTCCTCATCCATTTTCTTAACCCATTTTGGAAAAACCTTTTCACTTTGAGGAATTCCAACCTCTTGCGTTACCTCATCAGAAATCTTATGGAAATAGGAATTGGCCAGACTAACAAATCTTGCTTCCAGTAATTCTTCTTTACCATACTTTCCGGCAAACTTAACAATTTCTTCTTTTACCCTGCCCCTTAACAAAATATTGTCATAAACAGCATCCCAATCTCCTGCCCAGCCCTTTACTCCTGAAGCAATATCTTTGATGATTTCCGAATTTCCATTTATAAGCTCATCACTCGGCTCTAATTCATCCTTCTCAACATTATACTTAAGTAAATCAACAAAACCCTTTTCATCCAAAGGATCTTTTGTCCAGTGCTTCCTCACTTCACTTAACTGAACAACTCTTCTATTGCTATGCAGACCATCTGGAGATTTAACAGGATTAGCAACAAGTATTACATCTGTTGCCTTGAAACTAGTTATAGGAACCTGCAAATCATTTACAATTCTATCAAACACTGCATATGGGCTTGCTCCATGAACAGTACCTGCAACTACATTTGCCAACGCTCCAACCCTCATTGCTTCATACAATGCTTTAGCCTCATTACTTCTGATTTCACCTATAATTAAACTAGAATCTCCTAATCTTAAGCTTGTTCTTATTCCATCTTCTGCAGATATTTCATTGCTTTTTTCTAATAAAGAAGACCGAACTTTCATGCTCAAAATATCATAGCCCAGCTTCCTAAAATAATCGCTAGGCAACTCTAAAGTATCTTCAATTAAAATCATTCTATACAAAGGTTTAATTTCTAACATTAAGCTTCCCAACAAACTTGTTTTTCCACTGCTTCTGGTACCTGCAACAAGCATTGTTCTTGAACCATCAATCAGAAAACTCATTAAACCCGCAGAAAAAGAATTTAACATTTTATTCTTAATAAAAAGCGGAAGTGTCCATGGATAATCTCTGTGTCTTCTTATTGCATACGATAAACCGTTTGGAGATAATGGTCTTTGAACAACAGCAACTCTCGCCCTAACGTTTTCCAAAGATAAATCAGTATCTAAAATAGGGTTTGCCTCATCTAAAGGTCTGCCTGAAATCATCCTGAACTTAGCCGCCCATGAATCTCCATCTTCAGGACTTAAAACAATGTTTGTAAAACACTCGTCATACTTGCCGTGCCTTAAAAAAATAGTGTTTTGGCTAACAGGAGCATTAAGAACAATATCTTGTATCTGAGAATCCTGAAGCAGCACTTCCATCAAACCAAAGCCAATTGTATGCCTTACTAAAATTCTAGCTAATTTATTTAAATCTTGATAGGAAACTTTTATTTGTTTTGTTTCTGCAAGGTCATTTAATAAATCTCTCGCAACATTAAAAAATACCTGTCTTGTTCTTTGAGGATCTATGAATTCTTCTGCTTTTGGCTGGTGTTCAATCAAAACATTTCTTGCCAAATTTAGCAATATCTGGAAATCCTCGTTTAGAAAATACTCTGGAGGCATTAAATGATAAAAATGTTTTAGTTCATCAGATTTTTTTAAAACAGTGACAGTGCTTTTATCCAAGTCTTCTCCTATTTCATACTGATCAACTATAACTGCATCATTAGGGATATGAGAAACAAGTCTTGCAAATGCAAAATTAGGAACAATATCTGGAAGAAACAACTTAGAATAAACTTCTCTGCTACCAATAACATAATCTGAATGAAGATTTCTGACAATTTTCGCATTTTCCAAAAGACTGGCAATTTTTGTCAAAAGTCTTTGATAAATTAAATCATGGTCGCTTTCAGACTTTGATTTTTCTTCGAATAAATTAGCTTTCACTTTCGAATAAGCTTGCAAAGGGTCTTGTTTTAGTAAGCTCATAAAATATTGCATAAATTCGTACTTGCCTGAAGCTCTGTCTGGCATAGAAGACAATTTGTCTAGTGATAAAACTCTTTCTTGTTTCATTAAAAAAACATAAAGATTGGCAATCTCAGCCAAAGCCAAGATCTTATCAGAAGAATAGTTATAATTCCTCTGTTGAACTAAAACCACTCTTGAAACATTGGGAGATTCTATTAAAAGATCAATAATCCTAGCCATAACTAAAGGAGAAGAAGCTACATTAGGTATATCGCTAGACCCAAGGTAATTGACATAAGCAACATTTTCACCACCTTCTCTTCTAACTTCATATGAATAAAGTTTCGTTCCTTTTTCAAATATCATTGTATTACCTCCTTAAATTTAGCATAGATATTTGATGGTTGCAGGATTCTAAGAACCCACTGGTGGTTGTTATTTTCAAGTATCATTGTAAGGAAAAGAAGAAAATGATTAAAATAGTTTTCTATGTTGCATTTATTAAAGAAAACAATTTTAAACCCAATTCACATTAATAAATAATAAAAAAGGGTGCAATATGGTCCAACAACAACCTAACGAAGATATTTCATATGAACTTGCTCTTAAACTAAAGGATTTAGAAGAAAACAACAGGCTTACAAAAGAGAGAATTCTTCTAATTGGACAAAATTTAATAGAATTTCAGGAGCACAATAGAAAAGAGATTCTTGAAATAAAAAAATCGCTTTATCTCTTAGAATCAGATGTTAAAAGAATTAAATCAGTAGTAGAATCACTTTCTGAAGAAATTTCAAAATCTGCAAGAAAAGAAGAGTTAGCAATTTTGCACAGACAATATAAAATGTTTGCACCATTAGAATATGTAAGAATTCAGGATTTGGATAGTTTATTAGATGAGAAACTAAAGAAGCATCGTGAAAGAAATCAGGAAAAAACTGAAACTAAAGATGAGAAACATTTTTGGGTAGGAAAAACATAAAATGGCGATAATAGAACAAGTACGCCAGCTTAAACTGGCTGGAAAAACAGACGGGGAAATAATAAGCGACTTGCAGGAAAGAGGCTTGACTCCTAGAGAGATAAATGATGTTTTAGCAAGGGTAAAAGTAAAAGATGCTGTGTTTAATGGTCATAGCCAAGAAACAGAGTTTTCACAGGAATTTGGAGAAGGAATGCAACCATCAATGCTGAATGCTTCACAGCCTGTAACTCAAGAATACCCTCAACAAGAACAACCATATTCTAATTATGAAAACCAAGGCTACCAAGGAAATTACAGAAAGCAAACTCAGGAAATACTGCCTGAACCTGGACAAATGATGCCAGAAACATATTCAGACAATCAAAGTTATCAAAATCAGGGCTATCAAGGACAGGAATACCAGCAGTATAATGCAGTGAATACAGAGACAATGACAGAAATTGCCTCACAATTAATTGATGAAAAAATAGTAAAAATAACTTCTGCATTAAAAGACCTTACAGAAATGAAATCTATTTTAGACGTGCAGGTAAAAAGAATAGATGAAAGGTTAACAAGAATAGAATCTATAATAGATACCCTGCAAACATCCTTAATAAGAAAAACATCAGAGCAAGAGCAAAACATTTCTGACATAAAAACAGAGCTTCATGGAATGCAAACAGGATTTAGTAAAATAATAAACCCAATAGTTGATAAAACAAGAGGCATGTATTATAAAAGTCGCAAAACATCTAAAAAAGGGGTTAAGAAAAAAGGGGTTAAGAAATAACTACTTGCTTTTCTTTGTTAAAACCCAAGAAGTAACTGCCGCAATAATAAGAAGAAAAATTCCTCCAAAGAATTTCTCAGAAATAACAAATTTCCTCAAACTTTCAAATACTTGATCCTGGCTATTTCCGGTTAAATCAGCGATACCTTTCACAAAAACAGGATTAAATACATATATTGCTGATATTAAGAATATCAAAGCAAGAAATCCTATGAAAACCCATGCAATCCACGGCTTCATAAATTTATCAATATCCTTCTGTGAAAAACCAACTATCACTAAAAAGAAAAATAAGCATATGATAAGTATTACAAACCATGGAATTATAGTCTGAACATAGTTAACAGCTGGAAGAAAAGTTACAAAGATAATAGCAAAAACAAAACTAACTAAAGAGTTAACAAATCCACTTTCCCCAAGAACACTGGTCTTTGAAAGAACAGCATACATAACAACGAAAACAAACAAAAAACCAAATATAGGAACATAATAACCTAGCCAAGAAAAATCAATTGCCATTTAGCCTCTTAGTGCCTGCCGTCCCCTAATAACTTAACTCCTGCTTCATCCCAATATCTTTGAAGATATGGTGGATGAGCTGGATTATGATGTCCTGATGTAACAACTAAAAATACAAATGCGATAACAACTCCTGCAGCAATTAGTGCAGATAAATTATCTTGCCACCAGCCCCCCTGCCACCAAGAGTAATCCTGAAAACTATAAAGCACAACTATTGTAAAGGCTATTGCACCTAGACCAAAAAATATTAGCGCTGGTCCTCCAGGCCTGTTAAGATCAACAAATAATCCAATTAAAATTAAAGCAACAAGTAATATTGAAAGAGCAATTCCTAACTTAGGAAAGATAACTGAAAAGAATATTGGTACCTGATCAAACTGTATTGCTAAAAGCCCGACAGCTAAAGCAATAACAGCGTTAATGTTTCTGTTATCTGAAGCACCTCCTCCACTCCTAGGCCCTGACCCCAGCACATTTGCTTTTTCTAAAATTCCAAAAACCAGTGCAAAAACAAGCAAAAAAGGTAAAACATAAAAGAATATATCCATATCTGCTAGCTGTTGTAATACTATTCCAAGTGGCTGTGCCATAAATGTAAAAGATAAAGATTATTTAAATACCTTTCGAATAATATCCTAAACACACACTATTTTCAGAATCACTTATACAAAAAAAGAATTACTCTCCTGACTTTTTGTTTTTGCCAGAAGTCCAAACAAGAACTAAGGCTCCAAGAGAAACAGCAACCAACAAAATATTTCCCCATATAGGTCCACTTCCATAATCTACAAACATCCAATTGTAGACTTTACTCCACTGTCCTGTTGCTACAATTAATGCAATTACTACAACAATGCCTGCAAGAACTCCTAAAGCTGTTTTAAGATTTTTGTTTAAAACTAAACCATCTTTATTAGTACTGGCAATAAAACCATACAATATTAAGAACACTAAGAGAACAACAGAACTTATTGCAAGAAAAGGCATTAAATTTATTATAACATCTGTAGCCCAAGAAAAAGCTATAGTAATAAGCCCAATAACTAGGGCAATAATGGAATTAATCTGATGTTTCTCATCCCCGAGTATTTTACTTTTTTCAAGAATAGCAAACAATAAAACAAATACAAGCAAAAAAGGATAAACTACTCTAACTGCAAGTTCACTAGATAAAATAGTCTCCAAAACCATTCAACTAATAATGGAGATTTACTCTAAAATCTCCGACACCCCTTCTTCCTGGTCTGGCATACCTACCTGACTGATAACAAAAACATCCCCAACAGATCTTACATAGTTATGGGGAATAATAACGCCCCTAGCTCCGTTGAAATTTCTGGAAGTCATTGAAGAAAGTCTTATTCTCCAACTGTCTATCTTATTGTTAAGAAGATTTACTTCTTCAATTTCGCCAAAATAATTTCCTTCGTCAGTGTAAACTTTTTTACCAACAACATCACTTATCTTTTTTACCTTTAACATACTACTTATGGAAATTTTTTCTTTATATACTTTTCTATAGCAGAAAAACTCTTTTGAAAATCCATAGATTAAACAAATTTATAGTCAAAACAAAGAATTTATAAGAATAACATGTTATAGGATTAAATGAAAACACGGGAAACATACCATATTCTACTTGTATTAATAGTATTGATCTTCGCAGTTATTCTAAAACCATTCCTAACAAACCAAGACTATAATGTAATGCTAATTGCTGCAACATCAATAACACTGGCAGTATTAATCAATATAGCAACAAAAAAAATAACTGCATATTATTTTGAAACAAGTATAGAGCATAAAATTTGGTCTGTAGACAGATACTGGCTGAGAAGAAAAGACACTTTTAAAAATAAAATCCCCTTTGGAATATTAATCCCTTTCATTGCAACAATCGCATCGCTTGGAAATTTTCTTTTCTTAGCAGCCTTGGAATTTGATATAAAAACACTTACTTCCAGAGTTAGTAAAAGACATGAATGGTATAAGTTTACAGACATAACTGATTTTCATTTAGGTGTAATTGCAGCTTCAGGAGTTATACTCAACTTAGTATTCGCAGTAATAGGATACTTAGCAGGGTTTAGCTTGTTTGCAAAACTGAACATATACTACGCATTTTACTGCATGCTGCCTTTATGGAACTTGGATGGGACTAAAATATTCTTCGCAAATAAAAATATATGGGCAGTACTTGGTGCAATAGTCATAATTTTCTTGCTCTATGCTTTGTTCTTGCCTTAAATAAAAACTTATATACTTATCCTCTTTTGAAAATTTATGTATGAAAAATTTCTAATTAATATAACTCCAAGAGAATATCAAAAAAAGATACTTGAAAAATGTAAAGAAAAAAATTGTTTGGTAGTGCTACCTACAGGAATAGGTAAAACACTAATAGCTCTGATGTTGACAATTGAAAGAATGCAGAAATTTCCTATGGAAAAAGTATTATTTTTAGCCCCCACCAGACCTTTGGTTGAACAGCATTTTAAGTATTTCAAAGAGCATATCCCTGAGTTATTCGGGCAAATGAATTTATTTACAGGCAAAATACCTGCGAAAGATAGAAAAAAAATCTGGGAACGTTCAGACATAGTTTTCTCAACTCCGCAATGCATTGGAAATGACGTAAAAAATAAATTGTACAGGTTAGAAAACGTCTCTTTATTGATAGAAGATGAAGCTCACCGGTGTGTAAAAAACTATGCATACACTTATGTTGCAAAGGCCTATGTAGAACAGGCAAAAAATAAAAGAATACTTGGAATGACTGCATCTCCTGGAACAGATAAACTTACAATAAAAAAAATATGCCAAAGTTTGCTTATAGAAGAAGTTGAATTAAGAACAAGGGAAAGCGCAGATGTTAAAGAATACCTTCAGGATTTGGAAATCAAAATAATAAAAATCCCATTTCCAGAAAGATTTAGTGAAATAAGGGAGCTGTTAAATAGCCTATATAAAAAAAATGTTGAAGATTTAAAACAAAGAAACCTTATTTTTGGTCCAATAAATAAAGTAACGCTAATCGAATGTCAGAAAAAAATTATGAAATCTCTGGTTACAGGAAGCAA
Organism: Candidatus Pacearchaeota archaeon CG1_02_32_21; assembly: GCA_001872185.1. Taxonomy (GTDB): domain Archaea; phylum Nanobdellota; class Nanobdellia; order Pacearchaeales; family GW2011-AR1; genus JACPLR01. The sequence continues at coordinate 16,139 of MNVX01000012.1, forward strand.
AAACCCAAATTTATTTCATGGTGCATCTTCATGCGCGCAGGCTGTTAAAATACAACATGCAATAGAATTGCTGGAAACACAAACTATCCACTCTCTGTCAAATTATTTCAATAACTTAAAAGAACAGGCAGATAAAAATAAAAGCAAGGCTGTGAAAAAACTTGTATCTAGTGCAGAATTCACCCAGGCAGATAACCTGCTAAATCAGATAAAAAAGGAAAATCTAGAACACCCAAAACTACTGGAATTAAAGTCTATTATCGAAGACAAAATAAATGGTGGTAAAAACAGAATAATAATTTTTTGTCAGTATAGGGATAGCATAGTCAAAATTTCTAAAGAATTAAACTCGATTAACAAGGTATTGGCAAGAGTTTTTGTCGGACAGGCTAAAAAAATAAATACTGGGGAAAAGGCTACAGGTTTATCTCAGGAAGAGCAACAAAAAATAATAAAAGATTTCTCATCAGGTGAATTTAATGTTTTATGTGCAACATCTATTGGGGAAGAGGGATTAGACATTCCAGAAGTGAATACTGTAATTTTTTATGAACCCGTACCAAGTGCAATTAGAAGAATACAAAGAGCAGGGAGAACAGCAAGGCTGATTCCTGGGGAACTTATTATGCTAGTAACTAAAGGCACAAGAGATGAAGCATTTTACTGGGCTTCAATAAGCAAAGAAAAGAAAATGCATAAAGCAATAGATGACATAAAAAATGATTTAAACACTGGTAAGTTAAACACAATAAAGGAAAATATAAATGAAGATGCTGAACAAAAAAGGCTGTTCTAAAAAATAAAGGGAAAAAGAAATAAATTATTCTAGATTAGAGTAAGAAATGCTAAATTTCAAATTATTTATACCAACAGTTTTAACTGTCTATATTTTAAACATTAGAAACATTTAAAAAGTTTAAACATTGTATAAACATTAATATGGATAGTTCAAAGGAAGAAGTAAGAAATGCTATTCGATGGGGCAATGGTGCAGGAGTCTTGCTTCCAAGAGATTGGGCAGGACAACAAGTAAAGGTAATTTTAATAGATAGAACCTTAGAAATAAAAAAAGAGGTCTTTGACATTTTGCAGCCTTATTTAGAAAATATTCGTGGCATCTACCTTGTAGGAAGCTATGCAAGAAATGAACAAGAAGAAAATTCTGACATAGATATTATTGCCATTTCAAAAAATATAAAAAAGGAAATTATTTCTGGAAAATACAACATTTCTATAAATCCATTAGAAAGTCTAAAGAGAACTATAGAAAAAAATCCTATTTTAGTACTGCCGAGGTTAAATGAAGCAAAAGTAATTATAAACAGTTCTTTGCTTGAAGAATTAAAATCGATAAAAACTGCTAAAATATCGTTTAAAAATTTTATAGAAGAAACAAAAAGAATTATAAAAATAAGCAACGGATTTATAAAAATAGATAAAGAACAAAAAAGAGAATATTTGGACTCTATAAGCATTATTTATTCTTTAATTTTAAGGTTAAGAGGAGTATTTTTAATTAAATGTCTCATTAAAAAGAAAAATTACTCAAAAAAAGAATTTTCATTATGGCTAAAAAAAGAATTAAGTCAAGAAGAGTTTGAAAAATCATATACTATATATAAATCAATAAGAGATGAAAAAAAAGTAAACGAAAAGATAAAAATAGAAACAGCTGAAAAACTAACCAGTATATTAAAAAAAGAAATTAAAAATATAAAATGAAAAGAAAAAAACGTCTTGAAAAAGGGATTGAAAGTATTAAAGAGCAGATAAAAATTCATAAAGAAAAACTGAATCATGCAATTGAAAATGAAAACGAAGAATTGTCAAAATATTATGAAAAGGATATTTCTAGGCTTGAAAGTGAAGAAAAAAAGAAAGAAAACCAATTGAAAAAATAGGAAAAAGAAAGAAAACCAATTGAAAAAATAGGAAAAAGAAA
>MNVX01000037.1 GCA_001872185.1 Candidatus Pacearchaeota archaeon CG1_02_32_21
GTTATATCTCCTGTAAGCTATGTCTTTAGCAATATTTTACATGGAGCCAATACAAGCAAAGTTTTCCAGTTCAATGTTAGCTGGGAGACACAGCCTGGAACTTACAGCATTATTTCAACAGTCAACTATGAAAACCCTGATTCTACTCCCGGCTCTGACAGCGAAACATTCCTTCTTATTGTTGAAAATAACAAAAGTATGGTCTTTAACCAGAATTTATTTAACTTAAGTGTTCCTTCCGGCGGAACTAATTCCACAACTTTAATTATTAACAACACTGGAAATGTGAATTTATCTTCTGTTAGTTTCTCATGTTATACTGGAACATTGTGCGGAAATTTCACAGTTGCATTTAATGACAGCTCTTTTGAAATTCTTAGAAATTCTTCAAGGCATATTAATATGAGTTTTACAACTTCTGCAGGTCTGACTGCAGGGTATTATACCGGGTCTGTGAATGTTTCTGAACAGAATATTTCCAAGGTTTTTAATGTAGCATCAACTGTCCCAAGAACTTTATCCTGGACTTATGCTCCAACTGAAATAAATGAGAGCAAGGCTGCAGGCTCTTCCGGGCAGTTTAATACCCTTGTTAATATTTCAAATATAGGAAATGTTGATATTACCTTTTTGCTGAATTCAACAAATAATTCTTTTATTACACCAAATATGTCTTCAATTACAGTAGTCTATGGCACTAATGCAAGTTTCAAGCTTAACTTTTCAGCTCCGACTATTGACGGAGCTTATTATGCTAATATAAGCATATTTAATGAAAGTTCCAGCCCTTCTCAAATTAATGTTTCTATTAAGCTGACTTCTACAAATTTGAATGTCAGCATTTTATCTCCTTTAGTCTCGAATCAGGCTACAAATGTTACGCTAGGAGATTTAGTTCAGATTCTCGCAAATGCAACTTTTGAAGGAGTTTTAGTTACTACAAATTCTACATGGAGTGCAACAATCGGCGGAAGCACCTGCTCAAGCCTGAACTCCAGTTATGACAGTTCAAATGAAAAATGGAATATAACATGCAATGCTCCAAGTCTGTCAGACGGGGTGGCATATGATTTAATTACAACTTTGAGCCATGATGAATATGGGGAAGATTCAGATAGTGCGCCTGCATCTGTTTTATACAGAGATACCAGCCCGCCTATTTTCAGAAATATTACAAGAAATAATATTGCACTTGGAGGTGTGATGAATTTGTCAGTAAATGTTACAGATAATGTAAATGTCTCAAGTGTTATTGCATATATTACTTATCCTAACGGCACAGAGATAAACGGAACTTTGATTTCATTTTTAGGATTTTATAATTACACAGGAAATACCAGTTTGACTGAAGCAGGAGAGTATTTAGTCAACTATACTACCAATGATACAACCGGCAATTTCAATTCTACAGCTGACTGGTTTGAAGTTTTAGACAGGTATACATGGAACAATGTTTTTTTGAATTATCTTGGAAGCGGAGTTTCAGGAACTAATGTAAGCCTTCTCAGGCCAAATATGACAACAGTTCTGCTTAATAATGTATCAAACTCAAGCGGAAGCTACGGCATGTATGTAAACAAGAGATTTTATGACATAAAAGCGGTTATGAACGGAGATGAAATAATTGTCAGGAATGTTAATTTTACAAATGCATCGCTGTTTACATTTAATATTCACAGAGTTGAAATTGATGAGCTGTCGGAAACTGTTTCTCTGCATAAAATATTTGACGGAATTTCATCAAATTCAACAAATTTAAGCGATTATGCTGTTAATGCAAGATTCAATTATTCAGGATTGGGTTATGACAGCGTCAGTGATTTGGAAATTGTGAAGTGCTCGTTATGGAATTATTCTTTGCGTTCATGTTCAGGCTCCTGGAGCGCTTTAGCTTCTGGAATCGACAGAAACGGAAAGATTGTTGAGGGTAACTCCAGCGGATTCAGCGCTTACTTTTTATCAGAGGATAAATGCGGAAACGGCTTATGTGAAGTTACTTATGCAGAAACTTCCACTTCGTGCGTAGCTGACTGTGTTACTGGCCAGGGCACAACTACAGTTATTTCAACAAGCAGTGGAGGAGGCGGTGGAGGCGGAGGCGGAGGGCTTAAAAGCGGTGATTTGAAAAAGATAGAAGAGCTGATAAAAAGCTTCCTGAATGTCGGTGGAGTTAAGATTGAAACAACTTCAGTTTACAAAGAATTATTCGCAGGAGATTCAACTACTTTCAGAATTAAGCTTGTAAATACTCTTAACAGCATTAATACTATTGATCTTGGAGTGAATGGAGATGTTGCTAATTTTATAAGTTTTGAATCAACTTCTGTTGAACTGGCTCCTAATGAAATGAGAGATTTGCTTGTTACAATAGTTGTTCCTAAGTTTACAGAGCCTAAAAATTATGACGGAGATTTGATAATGACTTCTGGAGAAGAAAAAGCAAGCATCCCGGTTACAGTCAGAGTTTTGTCTCCTGAAGGAAAACTTCTTGATGTTAAAATACAGCCATTAAAAGAAAGAGTTGAGCCAGGAGAGATTTTGAGACTGCAGATGGATTTGCTTAATTTGGGAAAGACAAAAAAAGTTGATGTGCAGTTTGACCTTCAGCTTATAGATGCAGATACAGGAGAAATTATTACGAGAAGCGAAGAGGCAATTGCAGTTGAAACTTCTTTCAGTCAGATAAAAGAGTTCCCTATTCCAAAAAATACTCCATTAGGAAAATACTTAATTAAGGGAGTTGCATCTTATTCAAGTCTTGAGGAAGATAACCAGCAGGCGACTTCTATTGCACATATTGTGGTCGGTTACCCTTTTTATAAAAAGAGATTTTTATTCCTGCCTTTCTGGGCTTATGGAATTTTCATTCTGATTATTGGAAGTTTTGTCGGAGGATTTTATTATGTGAAATGGATCGAGTTTAGAAAAAAGAGATTTAAGACTAAAGTTGAGTTTAATAAACTGCCTTCTGCAGGAGCTAACAGTGGCTTTGTCGGAAAAGTTGCAGAGACAGGAATAAGAGCGTTCATTGATTTGAATAAACTACAGATGCATACTCTTGTTGCAGGGGCGACTGGAAGCGGAAAAACTGTCGCAGCCCAGGATATTGTTGAAGCTGCTTTACTTCACAATAAAAGTGTTATTATATTTGACCCTACAGCACAGTGGACGGGATTTTTGAGAAAATCTGAAGACAAGTCTATGTTAAAGAGATATAAGTATTTTGATATGAAGCTAAAGGAAGTAAGAGGGTTTAATGGAAGCATCCAGACAATCAGAGACCCTTATGAAGTTATTGAAATTAAAAAATACTTGAATAGGCCTGGAGAGATAACTATATTTAATGTTTCTCATCTAAGTCCTAAAGAAATTGATGTAGTTGTTGCGAGCACTATTGAACAGGTTTTCAAAGCAGAGCCAGAAGAAAGTTCTGAATTAAAATCTTTGATTGTTTATGATGAGGTTCACAGGCTTTTGCCTAAATTCGGCGGAAGCGGACAGGGATTTATCCAGCTTGAAAGAGGTGCAAGAGAGTTTAGAAAATGGGGAATTGGACTTGTATTAATCAGCCAGGTATTAAGTGACTTTGTTGGAGAGGTAAAAGCGAATATTGGAACTGAAGTTCAGATGGGAACACGATATGAGGGAGATTTGGAAAGAGTCGGAGTTAAATATGGCGACGATATTTTGAAATCTTTGGTTAAAGAGCCTATAGGAACTGGAATGGTTGTTAATGCAGAGTATAATTCAGGAAGACCTTATTTCCTTTCATTCAGGCCTTTGCTCCATAATACAAGAAGGTTAAGCAAAGAGGAAATTACTAAGTATGAAGAGTACTTTGTTGAGATTGAAGATTTGGATTTCCAGACAGAAGAGCTTAAGAAAGAGAAGCTTGATGTTCTTGACCTGGAGCTTGAGCTTAAGCTTGCTAAGGGAAAGGTTAAAGAGGGGCAGTTCCAGATGGCAGAAATGTATCTTGAATCTTTAAGACCTAGATTTGTAGACTCATGGAAAAAACTTGGAAAAGCACCGAGACATTTCGTGAGAAAGAAAATTGCAAGAGAAGAAGTTGCTAAGGGAATTGAAGAAGCTAAGAAAGAAAGAGCAAAATATATAAAGAAAAATCCCGAGAAAGAAGTATCATTTAAAGAAGAAATAGTTGATATTAAAAGAAAAATTGAGGAGTTTAAGAAAAAAGGCAAGGATACTTCGCAGATAGAGAATAAACTTAATGACTTAGATAACAGACTTAAACCATTTAAAGGCAAGATAGGTGAAAAAGATGCTAAAGGAATTAAAGAAGAGGTTGACTTGATTAAAGAAGAAGTTGAAAAAATGAGCAAATGAGCATATTAAAAATTTTTAATAAGAAAGATGAAAATTCTCCGCCAGATGTTGGGCAAGAAGATGTTGAGGACTCTGGGAAGAAAAAGAAAAAAGGCGTAGACTTGGAGGAAGATGTTGGATCTGAAGATGAAGATGAAACAAGTGATGAAACGGATGATGATTCCGGCGAGGATGTAACTGAAGAAGAGGCCGAAGAACCTGAGCCAAAGAGAAAGAAGACAGGCAAGATTGTGAAACCATTGCGTGAAAGGGCTGAAGAGTCTATTCCAGAAGGTGCTGTTAATAAAGGTTTTTCTGTTGAATCTGAGAAGAATAAGCTTGAGTTTCAGAAAATTTCTGCGAGGCTTGAAGCTCTGAATGCATTGATTGGCGGATATGGAGAGAGAATTTCTATGCTAAGCCAGCAGATTGGGGAAGTAAGGGCAATGAATCTTGCAAATGAAAAGTCTGTTGGAAAACTTGGGGCTGGCGCTGCAAAGGCAATTGATATTGTGACCTCTCTAAAACCGGAAAAACTGAGAATTGAGTATCAAAAAGCTGATGCCAAAATTCAGCAGGTTGATGAGAAAGTTGAGTCTAATAAACAATTTATGGATGCTTTGATGAAAGAGTTAAAAGATGTGAGAAGCAAGATTGGAACTTTTATAGGCACTGAGGAACTTTTGAAGCTCAATGACGCTATAAAGAAAGATTTGGTTGAAACTCAGCAGATGGCTGTGAGAGCAAAAATGCATTCAGATAAGGTTGAACAGATTTTTGCAGAGGTTAGAAGCAGTGTTGCTGAAAGCCAGAAGTTGGATGCAAAGGTAAGAAATCTTGACGCAAATTATTCGGATGTCCAGAAAGAGCTTGAAAGAATTAAGCTTGACTTTAGCAGCATTGTCCGTAAACAGGATTTTGACAGTTTGAAAAAAGAAGTTACATCAAAAATTGATTTGATCAATCAGGCATTAATTTATATTGACAAAATAAAAGATGAAAATATGCGGTTAAGCAGATTGATTGAGACAACACTTGGAATTGTTGAGGAGAGCAAAAATGACATTGCCGATATTTCAATGACTTTAGGCAGCGATAATTTGAGGAAAGCAAGCGAGTTTGACAGTAAAATTGATTCAGTTCTTGAGGTTTTGGACGCACTTGCTGATAAAATATCTAACCTTGAGAAAAAGGCTTCTGCAAACCAGGGGAAAAAAGATGTCAAACAAAGCAGTGTTAAGGATAATTTATCTAAAAAAACCAAAGAGCATCTGAAAAAAGCATCTAAGCCAGCTCCTGTTTCTTCACCAGTTAAAAAGCCCGAAATTAAAAAAAGCCCTATATCTGAAAAAACCAAAGAAATAAATCTGGAGGAAAATAAGCCTAAGTTTGGAACTACTTTCAGGGGAAAAGAAACATTTGAAGAGGATAAAGAAAAGATAAGTGGATTAATTAATGAAGCGAGGGAAACAACAAAAAGTATTAAGTCTATAATGCCTAAGAAACTTAACAAAAAACCTGAGAAAGAAATTCCTATTAAAAAACTTATAAAAAAGTTAAACACTCCAATAAAACAATCAAAACAACATAGTCCTCCAATAAAAGTAAAACAACCAAATGTTAAAAATAATGCGGGAAAGAATATGAAGAAAAAAGATAGAGAAGAGGTCATCAAGAAAAAATTACCTTTACCTCAAAAAATTATTGTTAGCAAACCTAGAAAAAAGGATGAGGAAAAGATTATTAAGAAAAAATTAAGGAAAGCTAAGAAGAGGTAAATTATTTTTATGATTTTAATTTTCTCTATTTTTTTTCAGAAGATTCTTCAGGATTTTCTTTTGATTTAGCCTCCTGATACTTTTTATCAGTTTCTTCTGAAGACTTTACTTCAGTTTTATACTTTTCAACACCTAACTTTTTCTCTATGTTTTTTAGTTTGCTGTCAAAGTTTTCTTTTTTCAAGTCTGAGATTGAAGTTGGTTTCTGTGATATTTCCTCTCTTTTGAAAAAAGCAAGCACGCTTAACTTTTTGTAGATCATATACAAGTAATACAGCAAGGCTATAATAACAATTATAGACACAATTGCGATAATTATTGTTATGTTTGGCATATTTATTTCGGGAAATTTGAATATTCCAGTACCTCTTTCTAATTTTTTCTCTACAACATCTATGCATTCTTTAGATTTATCTAAACTGTCTTTAGCATTAATAAATTCTTCTTTTTCCACACTTTTTTCAGCTTCACTTAACATATCTTCACATTTTTTTATTTCAGAAATTATTTTTTCATTATCTGTTTCTCCTTTAAGCTCTTTTATTTTAGACTTTAACCTTTCAATTTCTGATTTAAAGAAATCTTGTATACTTAGGATAAGCAATGTCGCATCTTCTTCTTTTTCAAGTTCATTTGTTTTCAATAGGTACTTAAATTGTTTTTCTCCGATGAAATCTGTTATAGTGAACTCTATTTCAAAGACTCCTTTTTTTCCTGCAGATAGCGAATTAATTAACATAGGAGATATATTATACTCTCCTTCAGGCAGTCCTTGAATTGTCAGGGTTATGTTTGTTAATTTTTCAGTCCCTGTGTTTTCAACTTCAACTTCAACTTTTTTTGGTATGTTTTTTGTCAAAGTAATTTCTTTTTCATAGTTTAGTGATGCAGAGGTTGCTTTCTCTGTAGTTGTTACAGTTGCACCACCGCCTCCTCCACCACTGCTGCCTCCGCCTCCCGTAGGAGTTCCGCCTGAAGGGGTGGTAGTTGAAGATGTTGTGCTGAATGTTTTATAAGCACCTGCTTTTTCAGTTCCTGAGAATGTTCCTAAAAATGTAATTCTTGCCTGCCCTACATAAGTTGTTGATGGGGTTATTGTATAAGTTCTTGTTGAGCCGGGGTTTACTGCAAAAGTGTCTGCTCCTGAATCAAGAGCTACTCCTGTGTCTTCTCTTGTTAAATTCCATGCCATAGCAATATCTTTTACAGCTCCCCCTGTGTTTTCAACTATTGCTGATATTTGGAGGGCATTTACAGCTGCATTATCAATTGTTATATCTCTTACGTCAAAAGGCCCACCAACAACTTTCCAGAATTCGTTTGCAGTGTAATTTACTAAGCTTTTAGTTGCAGTTACAACAGTTTTCCACTGCCCTTCATTTACTGAAGCGCCGACTGTGTAGGAGTAATTATATGTGCCTGTTGATGGATTATTCATTGCTACTGGTCCGACAATTAAAGAGCCAATTGAGTCATATATTTTTATTGAAGCTGAATCTGCATTTTCAGGAACTCCACCCTTTGTGAAAAAACCTTCTATAAAGTAGCCTCCAGATGTTTCAACTTCCGGATACCCGGACAGTGTTAAAAGCCTGCTGTCTGCTGTTTGCATCACATTTATGTATGTATTTGAGCTGTTCCATTGATTTCCATAGTGATCTGTGAAACTAACATTCAGCGAATAATTTGCTTCTGCTGACGGAGTTGACACAAACCATGTCGTTGTTTTTGTCTGGTTAGAAGTGTAGTTTCCAGAGTTGGTGTTTTGGCTGTAGTCTGTAAGAAATGTAAAACCATCTGAGACATATAAGTACGCATAAACATCCCTTAAAGGGTCAGTTGCATTTAACTGAGAGGTTACTTTTATTGTGTTGTATATTGCAGATGTGCTTGGGGATAACATTCCTTGCGGTGAGGCAGTTGGTTTTGCGACATTAAAATCCTGTCCTGTAAGGCTGTTATTTGTGTTTCCAGTTGTGTCATTTGCATAAACCTTAAATTGATAAGTTCTAGGAGATGAAGCAATAAATGTTCCGTTGTAATTTTCCCGAGATGTGTTTGACATTGTTACATTCTGCTGAGGTGTTGTGTTTATTGAAAACCATACTGTGCTTATGTGCGACTCTGAGATGTTTGCATATATGGAAACTGATTTTCCAGAATAAATTGTTCCTGATTCAATCCATTGTGCTGTGATGTTTGGAGCCGTTGTATCAACCAGTGAAACTATGCTGAAGTTTGTAATTGAAGAATCGTTTGAAGGATGATACGAGTCATTTGCGATTATTGTTAGGAAGTAATTTCCATAAAGCCCGGTTGTATTCCAGGAGTATGTACAATTGTTTGTTGTTGAAGTATCTGAGTCTGTATCTGTGCAAAATTGCGTGAAGTTTAAATTTCCATTAATTAGAGTTGTAGTGCTGTTTTGAGTCTCTCCATAGTATATTGCTCCAAATAACTTATCTGAGTCTGAATCAGTTTCATTGAACTGTATAGAGTAGTTTCCCTGGCTTTGGTTTACTATTTCCCCTCCATTTGGAGCTACAACTAAAACTGTTGGGAGATGGTTCATATTAAATGAAGTGGCGTTAGGTGTTGAACAGTTTCCTGCATCGCATGCAGAAATCCATACATTTGTTGTTCTGTTATTTGAAGATAACATTGTATAAGAGCATGACTGCAAAGAGGATGAAGATATTGATGTGTTGCAGAATAATGAACCTTCGCATCCTGCAGTTGTTATTGATGATGAATTGCAGACAAAGAATTGTGCATTATCTGATTCCAAGTCTGTCCATTCTATTGTAAATGATACATCTTCACCTACTTTTTTTAAATTTGTTAGGTTTGAATTTATTGATATAGAGGCTATTGTCGGCGCTGCATTTGAAGTGTGGTCTATTGTTATTTTAGGTCTTAGCGAACTGTCTGAAATATAATCTGATGAGATTATTTCTGTTAAGTTGTTATTTCCTGTTCCTGACTGCGGAATAAGGATTATACCATAGTTGACGTATGAACCGTTTACCCATCCTCTTGCAGCATTTAAAATTGAAAAGTTGTACCATTTGCCTGATTCGTTTATTATTACAGAGTCTAACAGCAGTTCATTATAATCAGCCCCCTCTGAAATCCAGTTTGTTGTTGAATTTCTTTTATACCATGTCGAATCAGATTCATTCCAGGAAGAGGTTATTCTATATGCATTTATTGTTATGTTTTCAGTGTTTAGAGTTGAGATATATGTCTGGACTAGTGCTGAAGTTAGTGTATCCTGTGAGTCTATTGTAGAGACATTGAATTGGAGCAATCCCCTGTATTCTGATCCGGCAGCAGTGACTCCTAGTTTTAGGACAGTATCAGAGCCGAAATTTAAAGTTGAACTGTTTCTTATGTAAGTGTCATTTCCATCATCAATCCCAGGCTGATTTTCATAAATTGCAGCACCTGTTAATCCGGGGTTAGAGTAGTAAATTGCGAATGAAAAGATTATGATGATTACTCCTAAAATTAAAAAATCCAAGAAAATCTTTTTTTTCACCGAAGAATTTCTAGGTTTAACCACCTTTTTTTTCATAGGTATTAATAGATTATTTTGTTTTTAAAGTTTTATTTATTAATAACAGTTATTCAACAGTTCATTTCTCTTCTTTTTATAACTGATATTTTTAATCGAAAGTTAACTTAAAAATTAGCCTTTTTAACATAATTTTTGGTTTAAAAGGTTTTGGAGTTTATCACCCCCCTTTTTTCTTTAATAAATGATTTTATCGTCGATAAATTGCTTTTTTTGTATAGAAAGCTTTTTAAAGCCTGACGTCTTTTTTGTGACGCGAAATAGAGAGAAAAAAACTTAAAATTACTCCTATTTTCTAGCAATTTTTACCATGGCAGATGAACCTTTAAAAAAGGTTCCGAAAAGAACCGAGCCTAACGGCTCAAAGGTTCCCAAAAACGAAGATAAGAATAAAACAAAAAATGGCAGAAGAATATAGTGCAAAAAGCATTAAGGAAGTAAGAGAGAAGTTTGATATAATTGAAATAAGCAAAAAAGTCAAGAGAAAAGGCGATATGCTAATTATTTCTAAGGAATTAAAAATTAAGCCTAGAAGCTTAAAAATGGCTGTAGATGAAGCCAGAATTTTAACTATATTTCCTAAATTGGAAAAAAGTAAAGCGGGGATTTTAGCTAGTTTAAGAACAGGTAGAGAACTTAAATTGTTTGATGAAAAATATGATATTTATGAAACTCAAGCTAGAGAATTAATTAAATTAGTTAGATTATGGAATAAAGAAGTTCAATCAAATCCTTTAATATTAATTAGCCAAGAAGAACATGATTTAATTATCGGGAGTTTACTAGGAGATGCGAGCATAAGACAAAGAGAGAGAAATTCTTGCTTTAGGTTTTCTCATTCAATTACACAAAAAGAATATTCAATATTTAAAAAAAATAAGCTAAGTAATTTTAATATTTCTGAATTCAGAGAAGTTAAAAGAAAGATAGGAATACATTTCATTCACGCGATTGATTTTTCAACAAAAACACATTCTGTTTTTAATTATTATAGGAATTTATTCTATAAAAATGGGAGAAAAGTTATTACAAATGAAATATTAAATCAAATAAATCCTAAAGCTTTAGCTTATTGGGTTTGTGATGATGGAAGCTATGATAATACTCAAGGATATATTATATTATGCACAAATTCTTATTCCTTGGAAGAGCATAATTTGATGAAACAATTTTTTAATGAAAAATTTGGCTTAAATCCTACAATAGGATTTAGGGATGAGAAATATTATTATTTAAGATTTAAACAAGAAGATTCTAAAAAATTAATAGAAATTATTAAGCCATTTATTCCTAAAGGGATGGAATATAAAATCGGAGGATTGAAAAATGCCTGAAAAAGTAGAGTATACTGCTAAGAATATTAAAGTACTTGAGGGATTGGATGCAGTCCGAATGCGTCCGAGTATGTATATAGGCAGCACAAGCAAAGAAGGGTTGCACCATTGTTTTTATGAAGTGATTGATAATTCTATTGATGAGGTACAGGCAGGAGAGGCTACACTTATTGAAGTTACAATTAATAAAGACGGTTCTTTGACGGTTATTGATAATGGAAGAGGTATTCCTGTTGAAAAACACGAATCCGGGAAATCTGCTCTTGAAGTTGTTATGACTAGGCTTCATGCAGGAGGAAAATTTGAAAGTAAAGCGTACCAAATTTCCGGAGGTTTACATGGGGTTGGAGTTTCATGCGTAAATGCACTTTCATCTAAATTAATTGTCCAAGTAAAGAGAGATGGGAAAGTTTATGAGCAGACCTATAAAATAGGTGTTCCCCAATCTGCTGTTAAAGTTGTTGGAAGTGCTAAAAATGGCGAGACTGGAACTAGTGTTACATTTTATCCTGACCCAGAAATATTCTCAACACTTAACTTTGATTTTTCTGTTATATTAAACAGAGTTAGAGAATTGGCCTTTCTAAATCCTAACTGTAAAATAGTTGTTATTGATGAGGGGGAGGGCAAGAAAGAAGAGTTCCATTATGAAGGAGGTTTAGTTGAGTTTGTTAAATGGATTAACCGTTCTAAAAGTCCTATACATAAGCCTGTATATTTTAAGAAAGAAGCTGACTCAAATATAATTGAGGTATGTGTTCAGTATGTAGACGGGTATCAAGAAAATATTTTTGGTTTTGTAAATACAATTAACACTGTTGAAGGGGGAACACACATTTCCGGTTTTAAAACAGCTTTGACAAGAGCGATTAATGATTACTCTACAAAAAAAGGTCTTTTGAAAAATAGCGATAAGTTAACTGGAGATGACACAAGAGAGGGATTAACTGCAATTGTGAGTATAAGGATGAAAAATCCGCAGTTTGAGGGACAGACTAAAACTAAGCTTGGAAATAGTGAGGTAAAAGGGTCTGTCGATTCTTTATCTTCAATTGCGTTAGGAGAGTTTTTCGAGGAAAATCCTGATGTTGCCAGTAAAATTGCAAATAAGTGTGTTTCAGCTTCTAAGGCAAGAGAAGCTGCGAAAAAAGCAAGGGATTTAGTAAGAAGAAAATCAGTTGTAGGATTTTCTGGCTTGCCCGGGAAATTAGCAGACTGTTCTTCTAAAAAATTTGAAACTACTGAACTTTATATTGTAGAGGGAGATTCAGCTGGAGGATGTTTTTCCGGAGATACAAAAATTGCACTTGTAGATGGTAGAAATATTTCATTCAAACAATTAGTTGAAGAAAATAAACATGGAAAGAAAAACTTTTGTTATACTATTAAAAATGACGGAAGAATTGGAGTAGAAGAAATAAAAAATCCTAGGATTACTAAAAAAGATGCAGAAGTTATAAAAATAGCTTTAGATAATGATCAGGAAATTATTTGCACTCCCAATCATAAGTTTATGTTAAGAAATGGAGGGTATAAAGAAGCTAAAGATTTGACCAAAGAAGATTCTTTAATGCCTTTGCATAAAAGAATTTCAAAAATTGGTGGAAAAATAACTATTGATGGATATGAAATGATTTATGATCCTGTTAAAAAATGGATATTTACTCATATGCTTTCTGATGATTATAATTTAGCAAAAAATATTTATTCAATTGAACAAGGAGAGGCTAGACACCATATAGATTTCAATAAGAGAAATAATAATCCGGATAACTTAATTAGGTTAAGTAAGGAAGATCATTTAATTTTACATACAGAACATTTGGATAAAACATTACATCGAGAAGATGTAAAAGAAAAGGCAAAACAAGCTCATCAAACTATAGAATATAAAGATAAAGTAAAAGAATGGGCAAGGCAACCTGAGATAAGAAGAATATTAAGTGAGAATGCTAAAGAACAATGGAAAAATCAAGATTATAAAGAATATATGATTAGTAAACTTATTGAATTTTATAATTCAAATGAAGAATATAGAAAAATAAATAATGAATTTTTAAATGAAAGTCAAAAAGAATATTGGGCTAATTCTGAAAATAGGAAAAAAGCATCTGAAAAAGTAAAGCAATTTTTTAAAGAAAATCCAGATGCTAAAGAGTATTTATCTAATATTGCAAAAGAGCAGTGGAAAGATGAAGTTTTATTAGTTTGGAGAAGGCAAAAAACTAAGGAGCAATGGACTCCTGAATTTAGAGAAAAAAGAATGGAATCTTATAATAAAACTTATTACAATAAAACTATTAAATTAATGAAAGAAGCTATTGAAAGATTTGGAAGTTTAGATAATTTTGACAAAATTAGAATAGAAAAGAATGATAAAAGTATTTTGAGTAAGAAAGAATTCCTTAATAGGTTTTTTGATAATAATGATGGGGAAATGTTGGAAGCAATTAATAACTATAACCATAAGATAAAATCAATAAAAAAGTTAAATAAAAAAATTGATGTTTATGATATTGAGGTTCCTAATACACATAATTTTGCCTTAGCTTCAGGAGTTTTTGTGCATAATAGTGCAAAAATGGCAAGAGACAAAGAATTTCAGGCTATACTTCCATTAAAAGGAAAACCTCTAAATGTTGAGAAGGCAAATCCTGTAAAGATTCTTAGTTCTGATGAAATTGTTAACTTAATCACTGCTATTGGAGCAGGAATTAAAGAAAATTTTGATATTAAGAAATTAAGATATGCTAAGGTTATTATAATGACTGATGCAGATGTTGATGGACAGCACATTAGAACTTTACTATTAACTTTCTTTTATAGATACATTCCAGAACTTATAGATAATGGCAACATTTATGTTGCAGTAAGCCCTTTGTACAGGGTTAGATGGAAAGGAAAGGATTCGTATGTTTATTCTGATGAAGAGTTAGAAAAGGATATAAAAAAGATTGCCGGAAATCCTGAAGTTCAAAGATTTAAAGGATTAGGAGAAATGAATCCTAATCAATTATGGGAAACAACAATGGACCCTAAAAAAAGAATATTAAAGAAAATAACTGTTGATGATGCTGTTAGAGCTGATGAAGTTTTCACCATGCTTATGGGTGATGCTGTTGGTCCAAGAAGAAAATTTATTGAATTAAATGCAAACATTGCGGAGATTGATATATAAAAATGGCAAAAGACGAAGAAGAAAACAACGAAGAAAATGAAGAGGATGAGGAAGAAACATCTGAATCTGAAACAGAAAATGGGAATGGAGAAGTAGAAACACTTTTGAAGCAGGAAATTAACTTTAAAGATATTGGAGAAGACAGAACTGTAAACTCTGAAATTTCTTCTGAAATGCAGAAAGCTTATATTGACTATGCGATGAGCGTTATTGTTTCCCGTGCATTGCCTGCTGTTGAAGATGGTTTAAAGCCTGTTCACAGAAGAATTCTTTACGCAATGGACCAGATGGGGTTAGATAAAGGACCTACAAAAAAATGTGCAAGAATTGTCGGAGATGTTATGGGCAAGTATCATCCACATGGTGATGCTTCTATTTATGATGCATTAGTTAGAATGGCTCAGGACTTTTCTTTGAGATATCCTTTAGTTCATGGGCAGGGAAATTTTGGAAGTATGGATGCAGATGCAGCTGCCAGCATGCGTTACACAGAAGCTAAACTTGACAAAATTGCTTTGGAGTTATTGCAGGATTTGGATAAAGAAACTGTTCCATTCGCAGGGAATTTTGACAATTCTCTTAAAGAGCCCTTGATTCTTCCCGGAAAAATTCCTAATCTTTTAATAAATGGAAGTTCTGGAATTGCAGTTGGCATGGCAACAAATATTCCTCCCCATAATCTTATTGAGGTATGTGATGCAATTATTTCTTTAATTGATAAGCCAAATAGTGAGATTAAGGATTTGCTGGAAATTATAAAAGGTCCTGATTTCCCGACAGGAGGGGTTATGGTTACAGAAAATTTACTTGGAATGTACTCAACTGGAAAAGGAGCTGTAACTTTGAGAGGAAGTGTTAAAACTGAATCTGGAAAAACAAAAGAAGCAGTTATTATTGAAGAAGTGCCATATCAGATTAACAAATCTGAACTTGTGAAACAAATTGCTGAGCTTGCCAGAGATAAAAAATTAGCAGATGTTTCAGATATTAGAGATGAGTCTTCTAAAGGAAAAGTTAGAGTTGTTATTGAGCTAAGAAAAGGGGTTGACCCTAAGTTTACAATTAACAGACTGTATAAATCTACTAATTTACAAACTAGATTTAATGCAACATTTGTTGCTTTGGACAATGGTGTTCCGAAAACAATGAATTTGAAACAGATTTTGGAAGCTTATATTTTGCACAGAAGAAAAATTGTTAGGAAAAGAAGTGAATTTGATCTGAAAAAATCTGAAAACAGACTGCATATTGTCGAAGGATTATTAATTGCCCAAAAACAGATTGATAAAGTCATTGAAACTATTAAGAAAAGTAAAACAACTCTTGAAGCTTCTGAAAACTTGCAGAAGAAATTTGACCTAAGTAAAAAACAGGCAGAGGCTATTCTTGAAATAACTCTTAAACAGCTTACGGCTTTGGAAAGAGAAAAATTAGAGAAAGAGGAAAAAGATCTTAAAGAAATTATTAAAGAATTGAAAGTAATTTTAGATGATGAAAAAGAAATTCTTAAGATTATAAAGAGAGAATTAAATGAACTGAAGAAGAATTATGGCGATGACAGAAGAACAAAAGTTATAAAGTCTATCAGGGAAATTGAAGAAAAAGATTTGGTTTTGAAGCAGGACGTTGTTATTACTATTACTGAAAAAGGTTACATAAAGAGAATGCCTTTTAAAGCATATCACGAGCAAAGACGTGGAGGAAAAGGAGTTATAGGAACTGATCTTTCAACAGATGATTTTGTCAAGCAATTATTAACATGTTCAACTCATGACTATCTTTTGTTGTTCACTAAGAGAGGAAGACTAATGTGGCTGAAGGCCCATAAAGTTCCGGAAACTCAGAGATATGGAAAAGGACAGGCAATTGTCAATCTGTTAAGTATTAAAGACGACGAGATTTCAAGTGTGCTTTCTGTCAAGGATTTCAAAGATTATTTGTTTATTGTAACCAAGAAAGGAATGGTCAAGAAGATAAGATTAGACATGTTTTCCAAGCCCAGAAATGTCGGGGTTAGAATAATTAATCTGCCGAGTGATAACAGCGATAGTGTTGTGGATGTTAAAAGGATTTCTGAAAAACAGCAGGTGATGCTAATGAGTGCAGACGGGCAGGCTATAAGATTTAATTCTAATGAAGTGAGAAATATGGGAAGAGCGAGCTATGGCGTTGCAGGCATTAAATTAGACAAGGGAGATGAAGTTGTTTCAATGGAAATAGTTCCTATGGAAAAAACTAAGAGCACTATTTTGACAATTACTGAAAAAGGGTATGGCAAAAGGTCTGAAGTAGATGATTATAGGATAACAGGCAGGGCTGGCAAAGGAGTAATAAACATTAAAGTTTCAGAAAAGACTGGAAAAGTTGTAAGAACTATTGAACTTGATGAAAAAGATACTATTGTTGTTACAACAAAAAAAGGAATGGCAATAAGAACTAAAGCCAAAGCTATTAGGGTTATGGGAAGAGCAGCTCAGGGAGTTAGAGTTATTAATCTGAAGCAGGGTGACAGAGTTGGCGATGTTGCAAAATTAGTTGAGGTGGAAGATGTTCCTGAAGAATCCACTTAGCTTAATCTTTGCATGTTAAAATGGAATGGCTTAATAATTTGCTAATAAGCTTATCAGACTACCCTATAATTATTTCTTTTTTGGCAGGTTTAATTTCCGGAGAAACAGTGATTTTAGCCTTGCCTTTTTATCAGGAAATTGACTTTTTCCGTTATGGATAGTTTTTGTTTTTACTTTTTTAGGGGTAGTTATTACAGACATTGCTATATTTTTTGTTGGCAGATTAAAATTTGTGCATAATTTTCATAAACTATGGAAATTTTCTAAAGCATATCAAAAGGCTGACAGGTTTATATCCCGACTAAGCAAGGAAAATATCTTTTTAGTAATACTCTATTCTAAGTTTATGTATGGAGCAAGGATTCTCACTTTAGTTTATCTTGGGTTGAAAAAAGCTAAGATTAGAACAGTTTTAGTTTCCTTGCTAATTATACATTTTTTTACTATATTAATCATCGTTAGTATAGGTTGGCTGGCTGGCAAAGGGTTTAGTTATGTAGCCTCTATCTACAAGGATATAAAAATTGCTATTATAGTATTAATTCTGCTGATAATTTTTTATTATTTTTTGAAGAAACTAATAACCTATTATGTTTCTATGGTTAAAAAGGGAAGGGTTAAACAAGGGTATCTAACTTAGTTATTATTGTATACTATAAAACCAAAATATTTAAATCCACATTAAAATTACTTTTATAATGAACAAAGAAATGAATAATAAAAAACATAGTTTTTGGCTATGGGTAAATCTGGGATTTTTTTCCCTATTTTTAATAGTTTTTATTGTAAGTGTATTAGTTAGGTTGGAGAAAGGTCTTGGCTTTGAATTTTTTAATGCTGTTAAGCCTGCAACAATAATTCAGTATAGCGGATTTCTTAGTTTTGCCTTTTTCCTGCAGATAATTAAACCCTTATTTGTAAAGTTTCCAAAACAGGTGCTGAACATTCTTATCTTATTTGGTTTTTTTGCTATGATGGCAACACTTTTTGAAGTTTTTTGGGCTTTTCATTTTTGGTTTTCAACTTATGAGCTCAATGTTGTAAGCGGCCAGATTGCTAATACAGCTACTTTAGAT
>MNVX01000025.1 GCA_001872185.1 Candidatus Pacearchaeota archaeon CG1_02_32_21
TGGAAATCAAAATTATACTGCCAACTCAAAAACATTCTGGATAAATGTTACAAATGAATCTGCTACTCAAACAACAACAGGATATACTCCTGAAACTCCAAGCACTCCAAGTTCTGGTGGAGGCGGAGGAGGCGGTGGAAGTGGCAGCTCTTCAACAACTAAAACTAAACAGAATGATAATGATTTAACTGAAAATTTAAACACTGTGCATAAGCAATCAGTTAAAATAAATGATGTAGTTAAAGTTAAACTTATGAATGAAACAGAAGAGCGTATAATTAATGTAACCTGGTTTAATGATACTCAAGTCAATGTAACAATCAGTGGTGAACCAATAGAATTAATTCTAGGGGAAGAAAAGAAAGTAAGCATAACTAACCTGGATTTTTATGAGCTTAGCATAAAAGTAGAAGAAATCACAGAAACAAATGCCTCGCTTTCATGGGCAGTTATTTATGAGCCAATAATCTCCCAAAACAAGGGTGTGAATGAAACAGAAATCCAAACACCTGAATACAAAAAAGTTTCAATTGTGTATTCAATAGGGATTACCATAATAATAGCAATTGTAATAGCCATTATTTCAGTTATTTATAGAAAAAAGGGAAATAAAAAGGCTAAAATATAAAAATCTGAATTGCAATCTGGTACTGTTAGCTTGCTGTGATATTTTTCTGTGATATTTTTGGTTTTATGAATAAAACTGAAATACTATCAAATATTCTGTAAAATTTGATTTAATAGTTATAATAACAAATACTTACGGTAATTTAATTTATTAAGACCATTGAAATATTATGATAAAGAAATTTGCTTTATTTTCTGAACATTTTTCATAATTAATATCATGGTAACTTGACAATATCTTTCAAGCTTAACTTTTATAAACCAGAAATAGTTAAATAATAAATGGCAGAAAGGGTCTTGTTTTATGATCAGATAAACAGAAATAAAAGGAATTCTTTTTTTCTTTTAGTTTCAATTTTAATAGTTTTAATGGCCTTTGGTTATATAATTGGTAAGATTTTGGGTCCAACTTACTTTACAATAGTGATGATTGCTTCTATTATAATTTCCTTGGCATATATCTGGGTAGGTTATTACTATAGTGATAAGCTAGCTATAGCTTCTGCAGGTGCAAAATTAGCAGATAGAACAAAATACAGAACATTGTATAATGCAGTTGAATCAATGTCTTTAGCATCTGGTTTGCCAATGCCTAAAGTTTACATAATGGATAATAATCAGATAAATGCATTTGCAACAGGCAGAGACCCGAAAAATGCAGTTGTATGCGTAACTACGGGAGCATTAGAAAAATTAGAAAAAGACGAGCTCGAGGGTGTTATAGCACATGAAATGGGACACATTGCCAATTTTGATATAAGATTTATGACTTTAGTTACTATCCTCGTTGGAATGATTTCAATAATTGCAGAGATATTTTTGCATAGCTTTTTTTTCAAGTCCAGTGATGGCGGAAAGGATGGAAGGGCCCAAGTTGTGTTTATACTGCTTGGAATTTTATTCGCAATACTTGCTCCAATAGTTGTTCAGTTAGTCCAGTTAGCTATCTCGAGAAAAAGAGAGTATACTGCTGACGCAACAGCAGTTAAGTTTACCAGAAGACCAACAGGGCTGATAGGTGCATTGAAAAAAATAAAAAACGATTCTGGCATGAAGCCACATCAAATAAGCAAGGCAGTTGCACCATTATTTATAAGCGATCCTTTTAAGAAAAATCTAGACAATTTAACAAGCACTCATCCTCCTTTAGAAAAAAGGATAGCTCTTCTTGAGAAGATGTAAAATTGTAAGATTTTTAAGCTGCAATTATATGTATTTGTATGAAATTTAAGGGCATAATCAACAGAATAAAAAATTCTTATAATTATACTACAAGAATAGAAAAAGCTTATTTTGCCTTTATTAACTTTATAAGATTAACTCTTGTTTTTGCCATGATTAGCTCTATTATAACACAAAGTTGGACAGCATTATTTGTTACTATTCTGGTCTTAATATTAACTTTCCTGCCATATATACTTGAGGTAAGTTATAAGATAAATCTCCCTTTGGAATTTGAGTTTATTAGTGTTATGTTCATCTATGCTGCAATATTCTTGGGAGAAGTGCATGATTATTACACATATTATTGGTGGTGGGATATTATCCTTCATGGAGGGTCTGCTATTACTATGGGTTTTGTAGGATTCACAATAATGTATGTTTTATACAGAGGTAAAAAAATTACAGCAAGACCTTCAACTATTGCAACATTCTCTTTTAGTTTTGCTCTTGCAATAGGAGCTTTATGGGAAATAGTTGAATTTACGGTGGACCAGACTTTTGGGCTCAACATGCAAAGATCCGGTTTAGTAGACACTATGTGGGATTTAATACTTGATAGTGTTGGGGCACTTATAGCCTCATCTTTAGGGTATTTATACATAAAAAGAAGAGAAGTCTTTATTATCAGCGGGGTAATGAAAAGATTTATCAATGACAATCCGCAGTTGTTTAAAATTAATAAAAAACGTTAAGATTACAAAAAAATGAAACTCGGACTTTTATTTTCAGGCGGAAAAGACTCAACTTATGCAGGATTTTTGGCAGAAAAATATGGGCATGAAATAGTTTGTTTAGTTAGCCTGGAATCCAAAAACCTAGAAAGCTATATGTTCCACACCCCTTCTATATCTCAAACAGTTAAACAATCAGGCAATATGAACATTCCCATCATAGTGCAAAAAACAACTGGAAAAAAAGAGTCTGAACTTAAGGACTTGAAAAGGGCTATCAAAAGTGCGAAAAAAGAGTATAACATTGAAGGAATTGCAACAGGTGCTGTAGCATCAGTTTACCAGGCTACAAGGATACAAAAAATATGCAATGAACTAGACTTAGAATGCTTTAATCCTTTATGGCAGAAAAATCAGTTTGAACTGCTGGAGGATTTGATTAGAAATAAATTTGAAATAATTGTAACAGGTGTTTTTGCTTATCCTTTAAATGAAAAATGGATTGGCAGAAAAATTGATAGCTTATTTATTTCAGATATGAAAAAACTTAATGAAAAATATAAAATAAACCCTGCAGGAGAGGGTGGAGAGTTTGAAACTCTTGTTATCAACTGCCCATTGTTCAAAAGGCCGTTAAAAATGATTGGAAAAAGAGTTTGGAGTGACGACAATGGAAAGAGTTGGAGAATGGAGGCTATTTTGAAATGATTTTAGTAATCTCAACATGCAAGTATAAACTACATGAGCTGGAATTTGTCAGGCCAATAGAAGATATTTTAAGAGAAAATAAAAAAAGTTATTTCATAAAACACTATAAAATGCTTAATAAGGGTGACATTGACAAAGCAGATAAAATAATAATTTGTGGGACAAGTTTGCAGGATTTTTGGTATATGGGGCATATTGCAGATTTTTCCTGGATTGCTAAAGTTAACAAACCAATTTTAGGAATTTGCTCTGGAATGCAGATAATTGGCATAGTTTATAATGGTGCTGTTAAGAAAAAAACAGAAATAGGTTTTTACAAGGAAAAATTTAACAAAAATTTCCTAAATATAAAAGATGGGACAGAATTGGAGGTTTATCATTTACATAATAATTACATTGATTTTTCCAAGCTTAATGATTTTGAAATTTGTTCTAAATCGGATGGAATTCCACAGGCTGTAAAACATAAAAATAATAAAATATTCGGAGTTTTATTTCATCCAGAGGTAAGAAATAGAGAGATTATTTTGAGTTTTGTTGGGTAAACATCTATGATTGAGCATTTCTCTTTTCATAAAGACTTCTTATTTCTTTATCAGATAAAACGCCCTTATAAACTTCAGCGCCGGCTATTTCTCCTATGAAATATTCCCTGTTTATGTCCACTGTTTTACCAATGTTAATGTTCTTGCCTGCACCTACTTCAGTGTTTGTTTTTAACTCTTTTATTTTAGCTCCGTTAACATAAACCTTGATTTTTCCAGTATCTGCATCATATGTTAATGAATAAGAGCACCACTTATTCAAACAAAGTCCTTTTTCAATTTCAGCGTAGTCTTTAGCATTGCCAATTTCAAAGTAAACTCTGTCTTCATCATCAAAATTTCTGTATAAAAGTCTAAAGCCTGATTCATTATTTTGGGAATGGCTTGAAATTAAACCCAAACTATTTTTATTTGCAGGATCTTCAACTTTTGCAAATATGTTTATGCTAAAACCATCACTTCCAGTTATATTGAGTTTTTTAGTTCTTACAAAATCGCTTCCATTAAAATAAAAAACCCTTCCAGGTTCATCTTCTTTTATGCTGTACTGTGAAAAAATGAAAGTTTCATTGTCAGAGTAAGTTTCTGCATTAAAATCAATTATTTTTTCTGTAGGAGCTTTTATAGTAAGCCCGACCATATTTCCAATTTGCCATATACTTACAGCTCCAATTACTATCAAAATCGCTATTATTACCCACTTTTTTTCCATATTCTAACTTGCCTTCAGTATTTTAAAAAGATTATGGAAGCTAAATAAGTAGTATTTGTAACCACTTTAAAATAACCTTAAAAGAAAAAGTGAAAAACTTTAAATATAAGCATTAATCAACAGATTAAAATGAACTCAATGGAAAAAACAGCTCAAAAGCTTTTGGAAAAAGCTGGAGTTGAAATAAATGGTAGAAATCCTTGGGACATTCAGGTGCATAACCCTAGATTTTATTCTAGAGTGCTTTCTCAAGGCACTTTGGGGCTTGGAGAGTCTTACATGGATGGTGACTGGGACTGTCAGGCATTAGATCAGTTTTTTTACAGGGCATTAAAGACTGAGCTTGATAAAGAGCTAAGAATTACACTTCCATTAATAAAAAATGCTATTAAAGCAAAGCTAATTAATTTGCAAAGTCCTAGAAGAGCTTTTCAAATCGGTGAAAGACATTATGATACTGGAAATGATTTATATCAGGCAATGCTTGATAAAAGGCTTGCTTACACATGTGCTTATTGGGACAATGGAGCTACAAATTTAGATGATGCTCAAGAAGCTAAATTAGAGTTAGTTTGCAAAAAAATAGGATTAAAAGAAGGGGAGAAAGTTTTAGATATTGGGGGAGGATGGGGAAGTTTTGCTAGATATGCAGCTGAACAGCATGGAGCAAATGTAAAAGCAACAACAGTCTCAAAAGAACAGGCTGAATTGGGAAGAACTCTTATAAAAGAGGCAAGGGGTGTTGAAATTGCTTTAGAAGATTATAGAGACACTAAAGGAAAATTTGACCATGTTGTTTCCCTAGGAATGTTTGAGCATGTAGGTCCTAGAAATTATAGAACTTATATGAAAAAAGTTTCTTCTTTATTGGAAGAGGATGGATTATTCCTTCTCCATACAATTGGATCTAACAAATCAAGTGCTGTTGGAGATTTATGGGTATCAAAATATATTTTTCCAAACTCAAAGCTTCCTTCTCAAAAACAAATTGCAGAAGCTGCAGAAGGATTATTTATAGAAGAAGATTCTCACAATCTTAGCACTAATTACGATAAAACCCTAATGGCATGGTGTAGAAATATCTCAAGTAACTGGAATGAATTAAGTAAAGAAAAATATGATGAAAGATTCAGAAGAATGTGGGAATATTACTTACTGTCATGTGCAGGAGCATTTAGAGCAAGAAAAATTCAGGTATGGCAAAAGGTATTTTCCAAAAAAGGCCTAGATAATGGATATAAATCAGTAAGATAATCTTAACTTTTTTTAAATTTTACTTTAAAATTTTATCAGCAACTTTTTTTAATTCTTCAAAGGATTTTTTTTCACCAAGCTGGGTTGATATAAACCCTTCATATTTACTAAAATAAGCTTTTTCCTTAGCCCACATTTCTTTAAACTTTTCATCTATACCATATAAAGGGTATAGTTTTATGTGTGCATGGTTTATCCCCATGCCTTCCATAACCATTGCCACTCTATGAACTTTAAGACCTTTCTCAAGCATTTTGGCAACTTTTTTAGATGCAACAATTATCTCTTTGCAAAAGTCGTCATTTTCATCAAAAATATATGAATCGTAATGTTTCTTAGGTATAACTAAAGTCATTCCTTCAGTATTTGGAAATACGTCAAGTATAGCTATAAACTTTCTATCTTCCCATATTTTAACTGATTCAATTTCTCCACTTATTATCTTGCAAAAGATACAGTCTTTATTTTTCATCTAATTAACTCCACATAATTGTTATAAATAATACTTTCTACTTTTGTTAAGCTCAACTTTTTTATCTCTGCAATTTTTTTATAGCTTTCAATAACCTTTAATGGAGTATTTGGAAATTTTTTATCTGGAGATAAAAATGGGGAATCTGTTTCGCACAACAGCTGTTCCATAGGGCATGATTTCACATTTTCCTGAAACTGCAAATTATACTTGACATTTGAAGAAATGCTCAAATACCATTTATTTTTTATTACTCTTTCAACAAGCTTTTTATTGCCTGAAAAACAATGCATAATTACTTTTTCACACTTTAATTTTTCTAAAATATCAATTGTTTCAAGCTCTGCTTTTCTTGAATGTATTATAACTGGCTTGTCAGTCTTAATAGCAATTTTAACCAATTTTTCAAAAACTTCTTTTTGTTTTTCCATATTTTTATAAGTACTATCTAATCCAATTTCACCAATTGCAGAAATATTTCCTTTGTTTTTCTCAATGAATTTTAGTTCGTCAGATATAGCTTTATCATTTAGTTTCAACACTTCATCAGGATAAATTCCAATAGCTGCTTTGACATTTTCATATTTTTTTGCAAAAGAAAGAACTCTTCTGTTTGTTTCAGGATTAATACCTTGGGAAATTACAGCTATTTTCTTCTTTTTGCATTCAGAAATGATTTTATCCAAACCTTTCAACAGATCTAAATGCGCATGTACATCAATAAACATTATAAACTAAGGAATAGCATATTTTTAAGTTTAATCAGTTAGCTTTTTATATTATTCTTGGTTAATATTCAAGAGGTGAATCAAGATATCGCAAGCACAAAACAACTGCAAGACATAGCAAATGTTCTGAGAAGAGATGTTGCAGTTATGACAACCAATGCTGGTAGCGGACATCCTACAAGCTGTTTTTCATGCGCTGAAATAGTGAGTTGTTTATTTTTTAGTGAGATGTCTTTAGATATTACAAACTGTAATAATCCTGATAATGACGAGTTTATTTTAAGCAAGGGACATGCAGCTCCAGTTCTTTATTCTGCTTTGTTCAGGGCAGGTTGCATTAAAGATAATTTAAATCATCTTAGAAAATTGCATTCCAGACTTGAGGGTCATCCAGTTCCAAAAAGTTTTCCATGGGTAAAAATTGCAACGGGCTCTCTCGGTCAAGGCCTTGGAGTAGGTATTGGAATGGCTTTAGCAGCGAGATTAGAAGGCAGAAAATATAGGACCTTTGTTCTTCTTGGTGATGGAGAAATGGCAGAAGGATCTGTATGGGAGGCTTTTTCTTTAGCTGGACAGTATAAACTAAATAATTTATGTGCAATAATTGATGTTAACAAGCTTGGACAAACAGGAGAGACCATGCTTGGATATAAGTTAGATGATTACAAAAGAAGAGCAGAGTCTTTTGGATGGAATGTTATAAAAATAAACGGGCACGACATTGAAGAAATAATTCGTTCTTTGGGCAAAATTGGAAAAACTAACAAACCCTTATGCATTATTGCTAAAACAATAAAGGGAAAAGGTGTTAGTTTTTTAGAGGGAAAAAATGGCTGGCATGGAAAAGTTCTTGACTATCGAGAACTTGGGCAGGCATTAGATGAAATTCCAAAAGGCCATATGCCTAGTGTTAAAATAAGACCTCCAAAAAAGACAGACATTGAGGAGAACAAACTGCTTATTAAAATTAACAATTATAAACCAAATATAAATATTTCAACAAGGGAAGCTTATGGAAAAGCTTTAGCTTCAATTTCTTTAGGAGATTTAAAATCAGTTGTTTTAGATGCAGAAGTTGGAAATTCAACCTATAGCAATCTTGCAGAAAATTCTAGTGCCAGATTTATACAGACTTATATTTCAGAACAAAACATGATTTCTATTGCTTTAGGCCTTAGCGTCAAGGGATTTAAGCCATTTGCTTCAAGTTTTGCATCTTTCTTAAGCAGAGCTCATGATCAAATACGCATGGCAGATATTTCATCGGGAAATATCAGTATTTGCGGGTCACATTGTGGAGTTTCAATAGGAGAAGATGGAGTGTCACAAATGGGGCTAGAAGATATAGCAATGTTTCGTTCTTTACCTAATTCAACAATTTTGTACCCAAGCGATGCAGTTTCATGTGAAAAGTTAACAAAATTTTCTCATAGAAACAAAGGCATAACTTATATCAGGACAACCAGGTCAAAAACACCCATTTTATACGGAAATAATGAAAACTTTCCGATAGGGGAGTTTAAAGTATTGTTTAGTTCAAAAAAAGACCGAGTGATAATAATTTCATCAGGGATAACTGTTCATGAGGCAATTAAAGCTTATTATAAATTAAAAAGTAAAAACATAAATGCTGCTGTTGTAGATTTATACTCAATAAAACCTATTGATGGTAAAAAATTAAATTCTTTTATAAAATCTCATGGTAAAAAAATTGTGGTAGTAGAGGATCATTATCCAGAGGGAGGAATAGGAGAGGCAGTTATTTCTGCACTAAAAAATACAAGCATAAAAATATCTCATCTTGCAGTTAGAGAAATACCTCATTCAGGAACTCCTGAACAATTGCTGAAAAAGTACAAAATAGACTCTGATGCAATAGTTGAAGCTGTTGAAAAAATTAAAAATTAGAAAAACTAACTATGGTTGATATTAATACTATTAAGTTCATTATAATTGTGGCATTATTTATTTTGTCAGCACTGCCTCTTCATAGATCTGTCAAATTTTTCAAAGGCAAGACAAACTTTCCAAAAACTCTTCTTATTACATTTATATCGGGTTTGATTATTTCGGCAATTTCATTATTAATAAAATTTTACTTTGGAGCTATAATATTTATTGTGCTAATAGGGATATACAAAAAGGCCTTTAATCTAAAATGGACAAAGGCTATTATGGTATGTGCTCTGCAATTTATACTTATAACAGTTTCTTCTATAATTATTGCACTAATATCTGGCTTATTGCTAAAATTACCTTTATTTAGATAGCTTATACAGTTCTCTCAATGCTAATTTTGGATTAAATGAGTTAGAAACAAAACTGCCTGTGTTGATAATGTTTGCTCCAGATATTACTAGATACCTTATATTTTTAGGGCTTACGCCTCCATCAACCTGTATGTCTAAATCAGGATTTCTTCTCCGGATATTTTCAATTTTGTAAAAAGTCTTATGAATTAATTTCTGCCTTTCTTTTCCAGGATGAACGCCCATAATAAGCACACCATTTACCTGACTTAGAAATGGAAAAACTTCCTCTTCTCTTGTTTCAGGATTTATTGCAACAAAAGCCTCCATGTCCTGTTTTTGTATTTCATTTATTATTTTTCTTATTTCAGATCCTTTACCATTTTTTTTAATATGGAATATAACTTTACAAAATCCTTTATTCTTCACTCTCTTAATCCACTTTTCAGGATTGTTTATCATCAAATGGGCTTCAAATCTATTGTCGTACCTCTTCAGATTTGGAACATCACTTAACTTAACACTTTTACCATGAACAAACTTACCATCCATAAAGTCTATTTGTATTTCATTGCTCACATCAAGGAGCTTATTGAATTTTTCATCAAATTCCTTTTTCTTCTCTGCAAATACTGTAGGAATTATTTTTATTTTTTTATCCATTTTGTTAGATAGATTTAATGCTATTTAAAAACTCATGAGCATCAGAAATTAACTCTTCACTGACTGCCTGAAACACTTTTTCATCATCAATCTTTCCATACTTATGAGCTATAACATTTCTCATTCCTTTAGCTTCTTTTAGCTTTTTAGCTAAAACTTCAGAAATAATATTTTCATTTCTTAAAATATTAAATGAGCTTTCGTCATCTTCTGGAATTTTTAGCTTTCTTTCTTTTATTAGGATAAAGGCCAAATCAACAACTGATTCAATTATTTTCTCAAAATTTCTCTCACAAATAGCCCTGATTTTAAAATCACTTTTATACTCTTCAAAATCAAATGGAAAAATAGATTCTAACTCTTCAAGAAACTGCTCTATTTCTGTTATTTTATCTTTAATTCTATCCTCTTTCATTTTGATATAATATCTTATGATTATTTAAAATTGATTTTTGTATTTTTTCCGGAAGAATATTAAAAACCTGAACATCAGTCTCATCCTTATCAGAAAATTTTATCCTAAATTCAGTGGCTTCTTTTAAGCTTATAGTATTGATAAATTCCACTGCGATATCAATATCAGATCTAAATGTCCTTTCATTTTTTACAGAAGAGCCAAATAAATAAATTTTTTTTATTTTGGGAAAATACTCGCTTGACAAAATGTCTTCTTTTGTATTTTGAATAATTCTATGAATCTCACTCGCCTTTTTTAACTCAAATTCTTCTGCATACTTTGATATCTCTCTTATAACCCTAAATTTTTTTCTGATATCTCTAGACAAACGATTTTTTTCAGACTGAGTTAAATTAATTCCGAGTAGTTGCTTTTCTAGTATTTTTAACTCTCTGACACCAAAAATAGATCTTAAATCTTTATTTTCCTTAATAAAACTGAGTAAACCTGCCATACATACAATAACCTACATTTAGGTTATAATAACCTTAGTTATGGTTATATTTAAAGGTTTCTATTCACCTTTTCTCAAACCTAGAAATTTCCTTTAGTCTTCTAACATGTCTTGAATGTTTTGAAAATGGAGTCTTTAGCCATAATTTTACAGAATCTATTGCTTCTTCCTCAGACAAAAACCCTGCTCCTAAAGCAAGAATATTTGAATTATTATGCTCTTTTGATAATTTAATTATGCTTTTGTTTTTTCCGTAATAAACAACTGCTCTTACTCCTGGAACTTTATTTGCTGCAATTGCTTCTCCTTGCCCTGATTTTCCAATTACAATTCCCATGCAGTTCAATTTTGCAACTCTTTCAGCAACTTTTATAGA
Organism: Candidatus Pacearchaeota archaeon CG1_02_32_21; assembly: GCA_001872185.1. Classification (GTDB taxonomy): domain Archaea; phylum Nanobdellota; class Nanobdellia; order Pacearchaeales; family GW2011-AR1; genus JACPLR01. Next base: position 11,141 of record MNVX01000025.1, read on the forward strand.
GTAATACGGGTAGTCGTCATTTTTGTCATATTCCATAGCTCCTACATCTTCATAATCAACTTTGTTTTTATCAAAAAATGCCTTTAGCTTTTCCTTTAATTTAAACCCAGCATGATCGCTTCCGATTACTATTTTCATTTTAACCTTTGTACTTCCTATAATTTATACAAAAATCTTTATTTCCTTTTTTGTACTCTGCGTAAGCCATATCAATTATTTTTACAGCTTCCTTGTAATTTTTTGCATGGTATAACAAATCAAGATCTTTTTTCTTAAAAAAACCTTTTTTCAACGGAGAGTTATTAAGCCAGCTTAGAAAACCTGGCCAGACATCTCCCAATAAAATAATTGGCAGGTTACAAATGTGTTTAACTTGCATTAACTGCCAGGTATAAAACAATTCTAAAAGAGTGCCAACACCTCCTGGAGCAACTACAACAACATTGGAAAGAAGCATAAAATTATCTAACCTATGAGAAAATCTTGTAAATGTTTTTTTATAACCTACCGATTTATTAAAGGCTTGCTCATGAGGAAGTTTTATACCAAGACCTATTGAATTTGCATCTGACTTTTTACTTCCTTCTTTATGACCTGTGTTTGCTGCATCCATTATTCCTGGACCACCTCCAGTAACAATATCCATGCCTCTTTCTCCAATCATTTTGGCTAGTTCATAAACCACCTTATACTCTGGGCCACCTCTCTTAATTCTTGCACTTCCAAAAATAGTAACCCTAAAATGATCTTCTTTAAACAACTTTTCAAATTCTTTGTCTGATTTTGGTTTTTTCATCCTAATCTTAAACTGATTTTATTATCTCAACTTTGCCATTTTTGGCAATTGCGCTTGCAATTAACACTCCTTTGCATCCCAACTCTCCTGCCTTTATAATGTCTTCTTTGCTTGATATTCCAGCTCCGCATAAAGAGATAATTTTTGTATTGGCAAGCATTTCAGAAAACTTTTTCACATTAGCAGAATTATACTGTGTAATTGACTTTCCTGTAGAAATTAACTCTGGATCTTCATATGCAATTGCCCAGGGGTTTAAACTAATTAATTCCCTTACTTCACTTAACGTGGAAGCGCATGCAATTACCTTAAGTTTATTTTTTCTACAAACATTAATTGTTTCTTTCAATTGTTTAAGCGGGATTTTATGCTCGCTATGATTCAGCAATGACCCTCTTGCTCCTTGAGCCTTGATATCTTCAGGAATAATATATCCAGTATTTCTGCCGGATTTAAACGGGTCAACATGCTGGGCAAAAACTCTTAGTTTAGTATCTTTTACCACATTATACAAATCAGTAGCCTGCACACAAACAATTGATTTATTATTAGCTCTTTCAATTGCATGAACCAATTTCCTTATTCTATCTCCCTGCCTGTAAGTTTTAAGGTTAATTACTATTTCCATATTAATTATTTCTTCTCTTTTTATCTAAGAACAAAGAAAGAATAAGTTTTAAAGGTTGCTAATTGATATAATTAAAAGTGGGGGGTGAAGATGAGAGGGTTAATAATTAAAAGGACATCTAAAAAAGGCAAGGGTCTTTTTGCAAATAAAAATTTTAAAAAAGGAGAACTTATTTTCCATCACGATAAATCAAAATTAAAAAAATTATTCCTAAAAGAAATATCTAAATTATCTAAAGAAAAGCAAGAACATTCTGATTATGTTGGAAATGAAAAATATGTAATTGATTTCTATCCTTGTTCCTATATGAATCATTCCTGCAGTCCAAATACTGTTATTAATATGAAATCAATCTTAAAATCAGAGGTATATGCTTTAAAAGACATTAAAAAAGGAGAAGAACTAACTCATGACTACTCTTTAACAGCAGTTGATCAAATTGATAATAAAAAAGGATGGGTAATGAAATGTAGATGTGGGAGTAAAAATTGTAGAAAGAAAATAACAGGAGATTTTTTCAAATTACCTAAAAAAATTCAAAGAAAATATTTTAAGTACCTTCCACCATATATTAAAAGAAAATATAAAAAGAGGTTAATATGAATGACTTAATTTTAACTCTGTTAGCATTGCTCCCATTTATCTTACTGCTTTTTTTTATAGTTATAAAAAGATGGTCGGCTGTCAAAGCAATGCCTTTAACCTGGATGATAACGCTTTTAATTGTCCTATTCGTATTTAATATACCTTTTATTTTTGCAGCAGCTTCATTCATCAAAGGAGTCTTTATAGCTCTGGAAATAATGCTGATTATTTTTGGAGCAATTTTATTTTTACAGATACTTAAGGAAAAGGGCCAGATTAAGAACTTGCAATCTACATTATCCTATATTTCAGATGATTCCAGAGTCCAGGCAATAATAATAGCATTTTTATTTGGTGCATTAATAGAAGGAATTGCAGGTTTTGGAACTCCTGCTGCATTAGCTGCTCCGTTATTGGTTTCATTAGGATTTCCTGCACTGCTTGCAGTTATTCTTGCCCTAATAGCTAATTCAACTCCGGTAAGCTTTGGAGCTGCTGGAACTCCAATTTTATTAGGTTTAGGAGGATTAGGTTTTGACAAACCTTTATTGCTGGAAATAACAAAGAATACAGCTTTAATACACGGAATTGCAAGTTTTATTATCCCATTGATCCTAGTTTTCCTAGTTATTAATTATAAAGAAAAAAATAAAAAATTGAAGAAATTTCTTGAAATACTTCCCTTTGCAATTTTTTCTTGGATAACTTTTATAATTCCTTATTTATTAATTGCTTTTTACATAGGACCTGAGCTTCCATCTATAATCGGAGGTTTTATAGGGCTAACACTATCATCCCTAGCTGCACATTATAATTTTTTAGTCCCTAAAAACACTATTAGCTTTAAAAAAGCAAAAAAGCAGAAAATTTCTTTAATTAAAGGCATAAAATCAATTTCCCCATACTTAATAATTATAATATTACTAAGTTTATCAAGAATAATAATTCCTTTGAAAAATATTTTATCAAATATTTCCTTGGAATGGATAAATATTTTAAATCAAAGCATAAGTTATAGTTTTCTTCCTTTATTTACACCTAGTTTCTACTTTTTCATTTCAGCTGTATTTTGTATTTTTATTTTCAAAGCAAATAAAAAAGAAATAAAGAATTTCTTAAAATTAAGTTTCAAGAAAGTTAAAACTCCTGCAATAGCTTTAATTTTTGCTTTAGCCTTGGTTCAGTTGCTGATAATTTCAGACATGCCTTTAATAATTGCTCAATCCTTATCAAGTCTATCTAAAAGCTTATTCATATTTTTATCTCCATACATAGGAGCTTTTGGAAGTTTTATAGCAGGAAGCAATACAGTTTCTAATTTATTATTTGCAACATTCCAGGCTGAAACAGCCAAAGCTTTAGGGCTTCCATTAGCAGTAATTTTAAGTTTACAAGTAGTTGGGGGAGCAATAGGAAATATGATTGCAATACATAACGTTCTGGCTGCAGAAGCAACAGTTGGATTAAAAGGACAGGAAGGTAACATAATCAGAAAAACAATCTGGATAACAGTTATCTATAGTTTAATTGCAGGAGTTATCGGGTTTTTTATTGCTACTTGATACAATAAAATTTATATATCTAATTAATATCTAAAATTAATGTTAACTAAGAAAGGTGATAGAGATAGAATTAAAGTAGATCATGTTAAGTTAGCTGTTCAAAAACCTTACGTTCCTAATGGATATTAATTTTTGGTTTTACTCCAAATAATATCTTTAATTTGCTTTGTTAATCCAAGAGGATCTTTAGACTTCCAAACATTTCTTCCCACAGCTAACCCAATTGCTCCAGAATCCATAACATCTTTAACATCTTTCAAAAAATCTCTTTCATTTTTTTTAACTCCACCAGCTATGACTATTCTTGTTCTTCCTGCAGACTTTACTGCCCATTTTAAGTCATCTTTCTTTCCACCATATTGTATTTTAGCTATATCGGCTCCGATTTCTAAAGCAGTTCTTGCAGAATATGATAAATTCTCCCTAGAAACAGCATTTTTAATTGCCTTACCTCTTGGATAAATCCATGCAATTACAGGAATATTTTTAGAATGCGCCTCTCTCTGAATTTTGGAAAATTCCTCCATCATCTGTTCTTCATACTTACTTCCTATGTAAATTGTAAATCCAACTGCCTTAGCTCCGAGAGAAACAGCTTCTCCTACAGTTGCAAGCTGAGCACTTATTGGCTCGTCTTTTACCAGCTTAGTCTTGCCATTTAACTTTAAAATTAATGGGATGCCAGATTTTTTAATTTCTTTATTATACTTTTCAGCAATTCCTTTCTGAAATACCACTCCATTATACTTCCCTTTTTTTGCAATATTAATAATATACAAAGGGTCTATATTAACGTCATTAAAATCTACTTCAGGACCGTGCTCTAACCCCTGATCATAAGCCAGATACAGAGCTCTTCCTTTTGTAGTAATTTTATTTAGAGATACAGACATTTAATTTTCACCTCTTTAATAATTAGATGACTAATTTTATAAACTTGACTATTTCTTTAATTTTATCCTATATTACAAAATGAAAATAAATACAGAAAAAGACTGGGCGAAAAGTTAAGAAGTTCCTTAAAGACCCTATACGGGAAATGGCAGAGTCTGCTGAGATAGCACTTCAAAGGCTAGAATATACAGGGCATAAATAATACTTCTTAAGAAGTTTTAAATATTCTCAGAATTTAATAACAAGGGATAAAATGAAAAAGAGCAATTCTAAAAATAAAGCATATGACCTCATTGTTTTAGGTGCTGGAGGCACTGGATTAGCTGCAGCAATGTATGCAGCCAGGCTAGGGCTAAAAACATTAGTTCTTGGCTATAGCCATGGAAGTGAATTCCCTATTGGGGGCATTATAACAACGACTAACATAGTTGAAAATTATCCTGGTTTTATCAGGCTAAGTGGGGAAGAGCTTGCAAAAAAAATAGAAGAGCATGCTAAAAGCTATGATCTTGTTGAAATAAAAGAGGAAAAAGCTAGTGCTGTTAAAAAGCAGGGAAATTATTTTTCAGTAAAAACAGAAACTAATGATTATTTTGGAAAAACTGTGCTATTTGCCACAGGAACAAAATGGAAAAAGCTGGACATTAAAGGAAGTAAGGAATTTGAAAATAAAGGGGTTAATTATTGTGCACTTTGTGATGGTCCTTTGTTTAGAAATAAAACTGTGGCAGTAATTGGAGGAAGTGATTCTGCTGCAAAAGATGCTTTAGTTTTATCAGAGCATGCTTCTAAAGTTTACATAATCTACAGAGGTAATGAGATACATCCAGAAATTGTAAATATGGGCAGAATAAAGGCAAATAAAAAAATTGAAATAATAAACAACACAAATTTAACAGAAATTAGAGGAGATAAATCTCTAAAGTCAGTTATTCTTGACAAACCTTACAAAAGTTCAAATGAGCTAAAATTAGACGGTATATTTGTTGCAATTGGGCATATAGCTTTAAGTGATTTGGCAAAGCCATTGGGAGTTAAGATAAACAAATCTGGAGAAATAATTATAGACCATAAAACATCTGAAACAAATATTGCAGGAATTTTTGCAGCAGGAGATGTTGCAGACAAGCCATTTAAGCAACTGATTACGGGAGTTGCAGAGGGTTGCACAGCAGCTTATTCAGCTTATGAGTATATAACTAAACATCCAAAGAATTAAATTAATTAAAATACAGTTATTTATTTGGAAAATTCAAGCAATAAGCAAAGTTAACCTCCAGAATAATCTGCATAAGTTAAATTATTCTTTATAATTAGCACATTCGCCATCTATATAATAAATAGTTCTTTTATTAGCGCATGCCTCGCAGCTATTCTTATATGTTTCTGGAATTGGATAACATGGAGCTTTAATGCATTCAACTTGCCTAAATCCGCAAACAGGCTCATAAACAGTTGTACAGGTAGTTACTTTCCTTTGTTTTTCTGTGCAAAGAGTTGCATTATTTTCAATCTGCGTTAAATTTGCATCAGTTGAATTATTTCATTTATTTTTGCACTTGCCATCAGCCAAAATTTCATTTTCCTTGCATTTATACTCAGCACACAACAATTTATTTTCTTTAAAAGAATCTTTGCACATTTTTAATTCATCTTTGTAACTTTCTCTGCAATCCTTTAACAGGTCTTTCAAAGCTTTGTTAAAATCCTTTTTTTCAGTTTTATTTGTTGGCAGTGTAATATTCAAACTAGTAAAGTTAAGCAACGTTGTATTAATATTTCCCCTTCTTATAAGCCTAATATCATAACTGCATTGTTTATATTTTTCTTTAATAGAGTCAAAACAATTATTCTTATCTCTTGTAACATTAGAAACGCATAATCCATAATTCATTCTTTCACTATTATTATGTTCAGTTTCATTCTCATTAGTGCTGTTTTCAAATCTATCATGAGTTTTATTCTTATTATCTAAGCCATTTGAATACTCAGAACCTTTTGCCAAAACAAATGCGACACTAAACACTAGCAAAATTACAAAAATACCGGCTAATAGCTTTTTATTCATAAAATCTGATAATTTCATACTTTTAAACAATTTAGATGATAAAAAGACTACATCCTATTATATATCTTAAATATAGAAGCTGTGGTTTTAACATTAAAAATCTTTATAAACCTCTAAAACAACGATATTACATGAAAAAAGAGTTTGTGTTATTATTCTGCTTGTTCATAGCACTAGGTATGATTTTCAGCCTTTCTCTGGTTTTAGCATATCACGACAATTCAGATAATAGTGGAAATTTGGATAATAACGATAATTCTGAAAATAATGGTAATTCTGAAAATTCAAATGAAAATTCCAACTCAAATGAAAACAAAAATGAAGATTCTAAAGACAAAGAAATAGAAAATGAGAATGAGCAGGAAAACGAGCAGGAAAGTGAAGGCTCTTTAATAAGCACAAAGGATAAAAGTGAATTCAAATATGAAGAGAAAACAAAATTTATTGATGAAAACGGAAATGAAGTTAAAATTAAAATAAAAGTAGAGGTGAAGGAAGAAAATGGAAAAATTAAGAAAAAGATAAAAATAGAGTCGGAGAATGATGAAAGTGAAAATGAATTAGAGGAAGAAATTGAGGTAGAGGATGAATTAGAGATAGAAATCGAAAATGAGACAGAGTCTGATAATGAAACTGCAACAAATAAGACAAGAATAAAAGTAAAGACAAAAGACGGAAATGAGACAGAGATAAAAGTATTGCCATCAGTTGCTTCTGAAAAAGCAAGAGCAATTTTTGAAAGTAGGAATTTTACCATAATATTAAAAGAAATTGACTACAAAAACATCCCGGAAGTTGTTTATCATATTGAAGGTAATAAAACAGGCAAATTTCTCGGCATATTTAAAATGGAAGTTAAAATAGATGGTGATATTGACCCAACAACAGGAGAACTAATTCAGAAAAATGTTCCATGGTGGGCTTTCTTGTTATTTGGTGAAGATGACACAAGTGATAATGGACAAGATAATAATGAGACAGAAACAAATAACACTATTACAAACAATACCATAATCAACAACACAGAAATTAATAATACAAATACTAATGAAACCACAGTTAATACAACTAATTCTAGTGTCTAATTTAATACATTATTAGATACAATAATACTTAAAAACATAATTAAATCTATTACATAAAATGAAAACTGAACGATTTTCTTTTCAGGCAGATAATGATGAGAAACTGCTTCTAGATTAATAACAGCTATTGAAAACCTTCCTGAAGGTATATTTGAAGGGCTTCCAGTAAAAGATAAAACAATTGTAGGTTTAAGAAAAGAACAAGGCCCCAAGAAAAAAGTAGCAATAACGCCACTACCTTATTCTGGAGAGAGATTAGTAATACACCACCAAAAAGGATGCAGAAATCCAGAATCATCAAGAAAATGCGCTTGCTTCGATTATAAAAGAGAGCACTATAAAGTTATTTCTTAGATACCATCAAGTTATCATCATCTGTATATTTGATTTGAATAAACCATTAAATAATAAAAATAAAAAAGATAGTTTACCTAAGTTATTTCATTTAACATTTACATAATTAAATAATTATAATCACACATTAATATTACACATTCATAAGTCTTACAATAATGACTTTAAGTTGACAATATCCATTTAGATTTCTCAAACATCTCTATAAACAGCATCTAACAAATTATCCCAATGTCCTTTTCCAGTGCCAGGAATTCGAGTTATAATCCCATGTTCAACGCCTTGATTCCAAGGCTGGTCAAATAAATAAACAGAAACGCCTGCATCTGCAACTTGTAAAGCATAATCTCCTGAATCTTCGATTAAAAATTGTGCACCATTTTCTAAGCAAATTTGAGCTTTGCTTATTCTATCTCCTGCATGCACATAATGATTTTGAGAAAAGTGAACTCTTTCAACTTGCGGAAAAAAATGCTCTACCCATCTATGGGTAGTCGGCTTATAGTTATCTCTTCTCGCAGTTACATCAATAACTCTAAAATCAGATGCTAAATGTTCTATAGCGTCTTCAGATCCTGCCATTGGTTCAGCTGTAAGAAATTCTTCAGAACGCAAATATTCTTCATCAATTCGTTTTAAAGACTCTTCCTTACTAACACCCATAACTTCTCCAAATGAGTAAACATGAAAATCACTAGGAGACATATTGGTTCCATAAGCCCTATTATGAAACTCGCAGAATCTGGGTACAAAAGGAAACTTCACGTCATCTATATCGCAGGCAACAACAAGTTTTTCAGTATTTCTTAATCTATTAATATGGGTCATAAATCACCTGAATTTTGGAGATTATTTAAAGTTAATTATAATTAAATCCTCTTTCTTCTTAGAAGATTAGCATTAGTAACAACAGTTATACTTGATAAAGCCATTGCAATTTCTGCTATTACTGGGTGTAAGACTCCGGCAATGGCTAGTGGAATTGCAACGACATTGTAAGCAAAGGCCCAGAATAAATTCTGTTTTATTTTTGAAAATGTTACCTTAGAAAGATTAATTGCCTGGACAACTCCAATTAAAGAGCCCTTGGCTAAGACTAAATCTCCTGCTTCAATTGCAATATCTGTTCCTGTTCCCATAGCAATACCAACATTGCTTTGTTTTAATGCAGGAGCATCATTAATACCATCTCCAACAAATGCCACCATTCCCTGTTTTTGAAGCTCTTCAACTTTCCTAGCTTTGTCTTCTGGAAGAACATTTGCAATAACTTCATTTATACCAACTTCCCTAGCAATTGCTTTAGCAGTTCTCTCATTATCCCCAGTTATCATTACTGTCTTATACCCCTGAGCATTCAGCAAGCTAATTGCCTGAATAGAATCTTCTTTAACAGCATCTGCAACTCCGATAATTCCAATAACCTTGGAGTTTTCAGCAACTATCATTGTTGTTTTCCCATTGCCTTCAAATTCATCAATCTTAGATTCAAAACCTTTTAATGAAATCTTTTTTTCTTTCATTAAAGTTGCATTGCCTATTGCAATAGTTTTATTTCCTATTTTGCCTTCAACACCTCTTCCTCTTAAAATCTTAAAAGATTTGACTTCTTTGAATTTTTTAATACCTTTATTTAGTGCAGCATTAACAATTGCGTGAGATAAAGGATGCTCGCTTAATTTTTCTACACTTGCAGCAACTTCCAGCAAATACCCTTCCTTTACCTTAGAATAAATATCTGTAACTTCTGGTTTTCCTTTTGTAATTGTTCCTGTTTTATCAAAAACAATTATTTTAACTTCTTTCATTGTCTGAATTGCTTCTCCTTTTCTAATAAGAATCCCTCTCTTAGCGCCCATGCCTGATCCAACCATTAAAGCAGTGGGTGTTGCTAAACCTAAAGCACAAGGACAGGCAATCACTAAAACAGCAACTCCTACTCCTATTGATCTGCTTAAATCTCCTGAAAAATACCACCAGACTATAAATGTTAAAACAGCTAAAACTAAAATAGCTGGAACGAAAATGCTTGTAATTTTATCAGCCATTTTCTGAATAGGCACTTTTGTTCCTTGTGCTTCTTCAACTAATTCTATAATATGTGCTAAGAAAGTATCTTTTCCAATTTTAGTCACCTTTACATAAAGTATACCATCCTGGTTAATTGTTGCTCCAATAACATTACTGCTTTTTGTTTTGTCTGTTGGTATACTTTCTCCTGTAATCATTGATTCATCAACTGCTGAATCTCCTTTTATTACAACACCATCTGTTGGAATTTTTTCACCTGGTTTAATAATCAAAACATCTCCAATTTTGACAGCTTCAATTGGAATTTCATACTCATTATTGCCTCTTAAAACTCTGGCTTTCTTAGCTCCCAGTTCTAAAAGCTTTTTTATTTCCTGGCTTGCCCTTCCTCTTGCTCTCGCCTCTACATATTTTCCTGTCATAAAAAATGCCATTATCATTGCAGCAACACCAGAATAATCAGACATAAATCCAAATAAAGAAAAAATTCCAGTTAAATAAGCAATAACTGTTCCTAAAGCAATTAAGGAATCCATATTAAAATAAAATCTAACAAATCCCATTAATCCAGACTTTAAAGTGCTAAAACCAACTAAAAATATAACTGGAAACCCTAATACAAGGATGACAATTGTCATAATATTCGGCTCTAAAAGTTCTAAACTAAAAAGTCTTTCAGAAAACATTAAAAATGCTATTTGAATTGTGAAAATCCAGGCAACTATCATTTTCAGAAGCCATGATTTTATTTCTTTATCTTCTACTGAAGAGTGATCGTGGTCATGTTCTGGTTTGGGAAGATTTCCTAAAGGTTCATTTTCAAAAGGTTTATGATCATACTCGCTATGTTCTTCTCTTTTATTCATATTTCCATCTTTGTGTTTCATTTTTTTATGATTGTGTTTCATTTTAGTCAATACTTACTGCTTTATATCCTGCTCGTGCAACAGCTTTTTTAAGTTCCTCATCAGAAACTTTGTCATCACATTCTACAAATCCCTTATTAGTCATTAAACTTACAGTTGCTTCTTTAACTCCTGGAACTTTTTTCAAAGATTTCTCTATGTTTGAAGCACAGCTAGAACAATGCATTCCTTGTATTGCTATTTTTTTCCTTGTCATTTAAACCTCCTCAATATTTTAATGCTAAATTTATAATATCAATAATATGTTTTTCAACTTCTTCCGCATCTTCTTTGCTTATTTCCTTAAAAAATTCCGGCATCATAGTTGGTTTCATTCCAATAATTTTAACCTTGCCATCATCTTCAACAACATTTATTTTGCAGGGCATACAAAGGGATACTAATTTATTCTTATTTAACAAATTATTTGCATATTTTCCTGAACAAATTTCGATAATTTTTAATGGAGCTTGTTCAAACCCTTTTGCCCTCAGCCTTTCTTTAATATCATAAACATTGAATAAACTCCAACCTTTTTGTTCAACTGCTCTCAGCACAGATACAACTGACTCATCAAAGTTTTTTTCTGTTTCAACAATATAAGCAAAATCTTCTGTCTTCATTTTCGATTTTTATTGATTGCGTATTTAGTTATTCTTAAATTGCAGGAATAGTGCTTATTACACCATTTCTCGCATTTTTCAGCATTTCTTTTATCATTGTAAATCAATTTGCAGTCTCCACACTGATAAGTTTTTTTATTATCAACTGCAATAACATTTATCAATTTTATTTTCTCCTCCTAATCTTTTTAATTGGTTGAGTTAACTGCCTTACAATCCAAATAATCAATAACACTAAGGCAACAGTAATTAATACCATAAATACCCAGCTAAAAATAAATCCTGAACCATATCCATAATATCCAGACATCATTCCCCATCCAGGACATCCATAATATCCTGAATTTTGCTGTGCAGAAACCAAGCTCAAAGACAAAATGCTAACTAATGCTAATATTAATCTTTTCATTTATCTTCACCTCCTTTCATCACCTCATTAGTATCTGTGTCATTTCTTAAAATGTGTATGCAGTAACTTCCCATGTGCTTGTCGATTATGCCCATTAGTTGTCCAATGGTTTCTTTATTCAAACTATAATAAATAAATTTTCCTTCTTTTTCAGTCTTAACAAAACCACATCTTCTAAGCCTTTGTAAATCATGACTTACATGAGTCTGATCCATGTTTAACCCTTTAGCAATTTCAGAAACATTTTTTCTTTTGTTTCTTAAAATATTTATTATTTTTAATCTTGACTCACTTACTAGAGTACCAAAAAATATCTTGTAAGCTCCATAGAGTTCTTCCTCAGATATTCCATGTTTTGAATGATTGTGGTTTTTATGCATTAAATTATGTTCCATTTTATCACTCAACTATAATAGTCCCTCTTCCCATACCCATACTGCATTGGAATTTATATGTTCCAGTTTTAGTCGGAGTAAAAGTTATTTTCTCAGAAGGGTTGCTTGAGTACTGGTTAATCCCAAAACCCCTTATCACAAAACCCCTATAACACCCTACAACACTGCTATCTAGGGTTATTTCAACAGGCTTGTTAGCTTTAACAGTTATAGTATTTGGGTAGTAATTATAATTTTTTATTCCAATATTAACTTTTTGTACATCTCCATTACTAGTGTCTGGATTAATATCACTATCTGGATTTGCGTTAACATTATCAATTCCCTGAACATTATTTGAATCAAAATATATAAATGCTCCAACAGCTATAATTACTAACCCAATAATTGCAAGTATTGTTGTGTTTTTCATTTTAATTTAACTCCCACAACCACATCCTCCACTAGCACCGCAAGATGAGCCAGATGGAAGAGCTTTTTGAACATAATTAGATTTTGACCCGTCTGATTCTAAAACTGTAAGAGTTCCTTTATACATGTTCATTGAACATGAAATATAAAAAGTTCCTGCTTTACTTGGTGTAAATGTTAATGTACTATCACTAGAACTGAAAGTTTTTCTAATTCCCAACTCAGAACTAATAATTTCCCTAGGACACCCGGGCATTCTAGACATATCTGCTTCTAACCTTACAGGTACGCCTTTCTTTACACTTGATGGTTCTAAAATATACTGTGCTCCTTCTACGTAAAGTTTAACAACCTGTACATCTCCAGATTCAGTACCTGTATTTTGATCAACAGTATTACTAACTAATGCACCACTAACACTATTTTCTGTGCCATTTCCAAAAATCAAAAAGGATAAAGCTATAGCAAAAACAATAACAACAATCTCAACTCTAAGTGTATTTTTCATTTTATTTTTATCCTCCGAATAAAGTACTCCTTGGTCCATAAACCATAAACCATGTGAGTATGGCTATGGTTATTATTGTGATTAAAGCAGTAATTGTATGATCTTCTTTTCTCTGCCTTTCATTTTCCTTCATTTCTTTGTAAATCATATAATTCAAAAGTATAAGTATTGACCATGAAACTAAAGATATAATTGCAACAGCAAGTTTCAGATTATCATTAATCATCATCACAGCAGTCATTGCCCCCATTAGCCCTCCCATAAATCCAGCCATTATTCCTTCCATTATTCCCATAATTCCGCAGCATTTACCCATCCATATTCCAATAAACATTCCAAGAGTTATTCCCAAAACACCTCCATAAAACATTCCATTAGTAGCTCCCAAATATAACCCTATATTAAACCCAGAAATCATTCCAGCAGTCATGCCAATCATCATTCCAGACATACAGGCAAACTCCTTGTATGCCCTTACCTGCCTAATCATTGAAGCTATCAGAGCAGTGCTTATACTAGTTAATAACAAATAAAAACCATAATTTCCAAGAAAACCGTCAATCTGCCTTAATTTTACAAAATACGCAATTCCAAGAATGACAATACTTATAACAAAAGAATACAGAAATGTTTTTATTAGTTCAGCTTCTACCCTATTTCCTTTATCCTTATTTAATTCCCCGATGAAATCTTTGGCTGTCATTTTAACTTAATTAATATATGAAAGATACGTACATATGTGTTTATAAACCTTATGAAATTTGAAACTATCCTGTATAAACTGATTTCATAAGTTTTTATTTTTCTTTTTATAACTAAAATAAGCAATTATTAACCCGATTAAAAACATGAGAAAAGCTGCGCTAAGCGACAAAATCTGGTATCCAATGCTTAACGTTCCTGCATAAGCAAGCACAAATGAAAATGGTGCTATGCCAATAACCGTGGCTAAAGTAAAAGAGGTAAAAGACATTCGGGTGAACAAACCTAAAATATAACTTAAACCATCAACAGGGGTAACCATTCTAAAAAATACAACTGCTAAAAATAGATTTTCTTCAGGAATATATTTTTCAAATTTCCTAAGCTTTTTAATTGGAATTAGTTTAGAAACCAGAGGAACTCCATATTTTCTGGATATTAAAAAGGCAATTACAGCTCCTAAAGACCAGCCAATAATATTAAGCACTCCGGCAATTTTCCATCCCCATAACCCGGATGCTATAGGCATCAAAGGAACAACACTTACTGGAGCAAAGACAATTGAAATAATTAACGCTCCAATATAAATAAGTTTCCCATTTATACCATAGTATAGATTACTTTTAATATAATCTACATTTTGCTGAACTAAATAAGAAATCAGCAAAAAAAGGGCCACAATGAACACTAAACTTAATGCAGCATTTGTCCTTGATTTTGTTATACATGGCATATTATTCTCTTAACAACCACCTTATTCTTTTTCAGCTAAACACAAACTAACTTTCACTTCTTTCTTCTGCCAAACAGTTTAAATAAATAATACACACTTCCGAAAACAACTATCCCTGGCAAAAATGCAACTCCCAAAGTAGGAGCTATAATACTTGTTCCAATTGCTCCAATAGTTCCAGCTCCAATACTTTCTAATATTTGCATTGCCTGAGGAACAGATTTTTCTACATCTTTTTGCAAAGCATCAATCTGCATAATCATTTTTCCCTCTTTCAAAATTCTCACTTTCTTGTCTTCTTCAGAAATAACCACAACAATATTGCCTTTTTTTGAAGCACTCATGGCTGCACTATGTCTAGTGCCAAAATTTTTGAAAATCTTCTGCGATTTTATCATCACACCATAAGCTTTCATCATACCTTCTTTGTCAAGGATTACAGCACCATCCATAATTGCCAGACTTTCAAGTAATTTTGGATTGTTCATTACATTAAATGGAGGCACTTCCTGGTTTACCAATGGTTTGTATTCAACATCTCCGATTACAAACAATGCTCCTTCTCCACGCTTAGCTATTTTTAATCCCACTTGAATTAGTGTTTCTTGAAGCTTTTTTGCATGATCTTTTTTTGCCATAATCAATAAAATTGTTTTTAATTTATAAATCTTATGGGTAATTAATACTGCCAGGTTAAAGAAAATGATAGCAAGGTAGCATCTGAAATAAAAAACATGGATAAAATTATATTAAAAGTGATTAATTAAACATATTTATCCTGGGTATTTTAAGATGATATACAATTTTAAGTTATATAATCAAATTTATTTAGCATAATTATTAAAAATAAGTTATGCACTGATAAGCTGAAAATAACTTAAGATTATAGAAAAAGTAATTTAAATCTTCCCGACTAAGTCCATTCCAGGTTTAAGAGTTTTCTTTCCAGGAGACCAGGATGCAGGGCAAACTTCCACACCATTGTTTTCATAAACAAATCTGCTAGCTTTTAATTTTCTCAAGGTTTCATTGGAATTCCTTCCAATATCATTATGATGCATTTCTATGTATTTTAAAATTCCATCAGGATCAATTATCAAACTTGCCCTTAATGAAAGACCGTCTTCCATTAAAGTTCCAAAAATTTTGCATATACTTCCATTTGTATCCGCAAGCATTGGAAATTTTATTTTTTTGATTGCCTCTGAAGCATCATGCCAGGCTTTGTGGACAAAAACACTGTCTGTGCTAACGCTTAGTATTTCTGCATTTTCTTTTTGAAATTCAGAGTAAAGAATAGCTGCTTCTTCAAGCTCTGTAGGACATATAAATGTGAAATCAGCAGGATAAAACAAGAGAACCAGCCATTTGCCTTTGTAATCAGCCAGCTTAACTTTGGTTTCATCACCATTATGAAAAGCTTTCGCTTCAAATTCAGGAACTTTTTCTCCTATCTTTATCATAATTAATAGTAAATTGGTCTGTTTAAATAATCTTCTATCTTCTGAAGCGAAAGCTTTTAAAGCCTCAAAATCCTCCCCTTATAGTAAGTAAATAAAATGGAAAATTCAGATGATGGTCCAGATCCCGTATTACGAGCAGGAAACCAATTATACCTGTGGTCCTGCATGCATGAGAATGGTACTTGGCAGCCTGGGCATCAAAAAATCAGAGAAGCAAATAACAAAGCTAATAGGCACTAATAAAATAAGGGGTACAAATCACAGGGATTTTCTAAGTGTAGTTGAAAAATACAAGTTAAGGTACAGTGTCCAAAGAGAAGCAACAATAGACGAACTAAAGTATTTTTATAAAAACCATTATAAAATAATTGTCTGCTACTTCCACCCAACAGAAAAAATTGGGCATTATGCAGTTGTTAGAAAATTAACACCAACTAAAATAACTCTTATGGATCCTGTAGACGGCCCTAACAAAACATACTCTTTAAGCTATTTTCAGAAAATATGGAGCTCAAGAAAAACATATAACAAAGAAAGGTCCTGGCTTATGGCAATAAGAAATTAGCGGTAAAAAGTAGCAGTTCCCAGATAGTTGTTTACACAAAGTATATCAGAAAGGATATACTTTCTAAGTATCAATTACAGAAAAATGTTGATTGAGATAGCCTTTTATACAGGTTTTAACTTTATATAATATGGGATATAGAATATTAAAATTATTTAATGTAATTAAGGATTCTAAGATTTGCAATAGTTTAACATAAAACTATTTAAATTGAAATTTGCTTTATTCGCTGGGAAAAATGCCGAAAAAAGAGAGTGGCAGGAAGAGTAATAAAGAGTTTATAGATGATTCTAACAAAAGCACCCTATATAAAATATTAATTCATATTCTTTATATATTAATTGCGTTAATGATTTCTTTAATTATAATTGTCCTGATTCTTTACATATCTTTAGTTACGAGCTTCTCTAAAGAAATTATCATTT
>MNVX01000007.1 GCA_001872185.1 Candidatus Pacearchaeota archaeon CG1_02_32_21
AGCAAATGCTTCAAACAACATGGATTTGTTTTTATAAAGATGAAGTCCCATTTAAGAAATTTTTAATAGAATTATCAAATACTGCTAAGAAATGGGTAAAACAAGATAAAGAATAATCTTTTTACAGAGATATTAGGTTCTGTGGAAAGGGCATGTATTATTCAAATCTTGGATAATAAGATAGGTTAACCTATCTTATTTTGTTTATTGTTTCGGAGATACTGAACTATTCTTTAAGAACTATTTTTGGAGGAATTTCCTTTCCAGGTTCAATATCATATTTCACTAAAAAAAGATTTTTATTTCCATCATATTTAAAAAGATAATCAGTTGCATCAACTCTTAAAATTGTTTCATTTTTGCCATTTAAGTCAAGATCTTCTAATTTTATTTCTATGTTGCTTGGTTTGACATATCCTTCTTCAACCCTTATATCTCTTGGTCTTTGACTAAAAGGATTATCTCCAGCAAGAAAATTTCCAATAACTCAGGTAGCAACTCCACCAACTATATAAGATATTGCAACAGGTAATCTCGAAATGTTTTCTCTTATTAACTTTCTAAAAAATAAAGGTTATTAAAGGTTTATATTCAAAAAGCAACTCGTGGCTATTTTTAAGGAAGTGTACAATCAGTTAGTCCGCTTAGATATTTAAGAGTGAGAACTCTGTCTATTCTGCTTCCATTGCCCAATTCCCAGGTTGGATATCCTTCTATTCCTGCTTTTTCACATACAGGCAGCTGCGCATTGCCGTCAGGAGTTGAACACTCAACATAATTGACATACTGCCAGCTTTTTCCAAAAAGCTCTTTCTGATCTTTGCAATGAGGACACCACCAAGCACCATACATTGTAACATTATTATTAGTTAAACACTTGGCAAAATCATCATACCTTCCAGGAGTTTCTGGTCTAAATGCCATAAAATAAGCAACTCCTACAATAACTAATATAACAACAATAAAAATAGCCCAGTTCCTTATCTTCTTTTTATTTACACTATCTAACTTTTTCAAGCCTTTAGTAGCTCCATAATGTTTTGAATTATTATGCATTTCTAAAGCTTCTTTACTGGAAAATTCTCTTTCACATTTCTCACATTTAAACTTATTATTTTCCGGCATTTTATTTTTTGTTTTTAGGTATTTTACAGGTTAAATCCCTTGAAAGTAAAAGAGCCCCAATTATTAATAAAACTATCGATAATACTTGTATTTCCAATCCATGAAACGGTAAATTATAAAGGCTAAAACCAGCAACCCCTAAAATTCCTGATATACTGGGCAGTAAACCAGCAATACATCCAGGACAAGCTCCCCCAATTAAACCTCCTATAACCCCTAAAATACTAAATCCTTCTGCTCCACTAACAAGACTAATTTCTTTAACTTTAATAATTATAAGATTAATATTTAAAGGAACTAAAAAAGCCACAACTAAGTTAAATATAATGTAAGGTATGTAAAAACTTGGTCTATATATACTAAAAAATACACCGAATGTAATGTAAGTTTGGTTAATCAGAATATTAATGATAATGTATAACAAAAATATAATTATAAAGTAAAAGACATATGGTCTTTCTGAAATTGCCTGTTTTATCTTTCTAATTCTTTGTGACATCCCAATCATAAGTCAGATTATGGTATAAAAAGTTTATGAAATTAAAAACATGTTTTATTAATTATCACCATTTAATCTAAATAAAGGTTGTTAAAAAGCCCAATATTTCATTTTAAAATAAAAAGACATTATGATTATTTTTAAATATTAATATAATAAAAATTATAAACTGACTAATCAAAATAAAATTATGTTTTACAACTTAATAAAAAAACTAATAGACAAAGAAAAGGATAATGACTACTATTTTACAATCATAGAAGAAATCTTTTCAAAGACAGGTTACATCAAAGGGTTAGGAAGGTCAAAAATTCCAGAAAGTTTTTGTAATTGGGAAAGCCAAAATTATCATATTTTAGAGGATGGACATTCATGTGTGGTAATCCTAAGAAGAGAAAATGGAAATGATGAAATCCAAGTTAGCATACTATTACCTAACAAAGAAGATAGTAATGAAGATGGAGAAAGATTAACTAAATCTATTGAAGAAAGAGTAAAATAAAAAAACAAGAAATAGTAAAAATAAAAAAACAAAACTCTTATTTGAGTGAACTTATTGCAGCTTCAAAGTTTGCATATGGTACAGCTCCAGAAACAGCTTGAGTTTCTCCTTTCTTGTTAACTAAAACAAAATAAGGTGTTCCCTGTCCGCCTGCAACTTGTGCATCCTGCGAATCTTTGTTAACCTTTGCACTAGCTTCTCCTCCGTCTAAACACTTGTTAAATTTAGTAGTGTCTAATTTTAGCTGAGATGCATATAATTTCAAGCTTGGAACATCTAATGCCTGTTGATTTTCAAACAAAGTATCGTGATATTCCCAGAATTTACCCTGCCTATTTGCACATTCAGAAGCTTCAGCAGCTTTTTGTGCATAAGGATGTATGCTTGTTAATGGGAAGTGCTTGTACACAATTGCAACATCTCCATTTTTAAAATCATCACTGGCTTTTATGCCTGCAACAGCTCCAGAATAAGCTCTTTCACAATAAGGACACTGGAAGTCTGAAAACTCAACAACTTTTATCCCGGCATTTTTATCTCCGAGTATAGGGTCATCATTTCCAATACTGACTTTAATATCTGCGCTTGGTTCGGGTGATGGAACATTTCCATTGTTAATTACATTTCCTGTAACACTGTCTCCCAAGCCAAATCCTCCTGTAAGAAGAGAGATTATGAATAAGGCTGCAAACACAAAACTAGCTGTTTTCCAGATAGCCAACTTGCTTACAGTAACGCTACCTCCTTCTAAGCTCTTCGTCTTTTCTTCCATTCTTAACCTCCTTTCACAATGTATTTAATCATATTTTTCCAAGATAAACTGTTTTTATAAATTTAACTATTGTTACACTTATTAAACACTTATTAAACACTTATCCCCACTTATAAAGTTTATGAAAGAAAATATTCTAAAAACAAAAAAATTTATTAACAGGATAAAAGGTTAATATTAATAGGTGATAACCTTGGATAATCCTACTAACCCTGTGTCTGATGAAAAAACTCAGGCCGATAAAGATGCTGAAATAGAAAAAGCCCTTGAGAAAACAAGAAAACTGTCAATAATTGAAGGCTCATTCTCTTCAGTTGCAGGAGGTGCAGGAGAAAGTTATGTAACTCCTTATGCCCTGTCTTTAAATGCAACTAATGCAGAAGTTGGTTTTTTATCAAGTTTTCCAGGTTTATTTGGTCCAATAACCCAGATTTTTGGCAGTAAGCTGATGGAAAAATATGACAGGAAAAAAATGATTGTACTGTTTGTTTTTCTGCAATCATTAAGCTGGCTATTATTTGTTTTAGTTGGAATCTTATTTTTAAAATCAATTGCTCCGGATTTTATCGTCCCCTTTTTAATTGTTTCATATATTGTTAATATAACATTCGGCTCTTTAGTAGGACCTTCCTGGTTTTCACTGATGGGAGAAATAGTTCCGGAAAAAATGCGGGGGGCATATTTTTCTAAAAGAAACAGAATAAACGGAGCAATAGCTATTATAATAACAGTTTCAGCAGCATTATGGCTGGATTATTCAAAAAGAGCCGACATAATAATAATTGGGTTTATAACTTTATTTTCAATATCAGCCATAGGCAGATCAATTTCAGCATACTATTTTACAAGGCATTATGTCCCAAAAATAAAATTTGAAAAGGGATATTATTTTTCATTTTACCAATTTATAAAAAAAGCTCCATATAACAACTTCGGGCATTTTGCAGTATATGTAGCTTTAATAAATCTAACAGTAAGCTTTGCAGGACCTTTTTTCGCAGTATATATGCTTAAAGATTTGCACTTTAACTACACCTGGTTTACTATTGTCAATATTTCTGCAAGTATATTTTCTGTAATTATGATGCCATTATGGGGCAAACTCGCAGATAAATATGGCAACAGAGAGCTGTTAAGAATTGGAAGCTTAATTGTTCCATTTGTTCCGATATTATGGCTGTTAAATTCTAATCCTATTTACCTTATTTTAGTTCCGCAGTTAATATCTGGAATAGGCTGGGCTGCATTTAATCTTGGAGCATCAAATTTTATCTATGACGCAGTCACAGTCCAGCGTAGAGGAATTGTTGTTGCATATTACAGCCTACTAAACGGAATTGCAGTATTTATAGGAGCTTCACTTGGAGGACTAACAGCACAATATTTCCATCCAAGTTTCATGAACGTTTTCCTTTTCATATTCCTTGTTTCAGGATTAGGAAGAATGATGGTGGTAGCTTTCTTACTGCCACACGTTAAAGAGATAAGAAAAGAAATAGTTCCTAGAAAAAAGAATCCTCTGCTCTACATCACAAATCTGCATTTGATTAATGGACCAACACATCCATTATATGGACTACTAAAATCTGTAATGTATCCTTTATCAATATTCAAGATAGGAAAAACAGACGAAAAACCATAAAATCTTTCCTGAAATTTTTACTACTCAAAAAACATTAATAAACACAGAAATATTTTTAAACACGAACTTCTTATATAAAGTATGAATAATTGGAGTTACAAGATGAAGACAGGGAATTGGTCATTTCATTCAGCAGTAACTCCCGTGTTATATAGACTTATTAAATTCTGTTAATACGCACATCTTTCATTAGATTGTGTATAGCTTTCAAACATGGCTTCTAAAAAAACTTCAAACGGCTTGCAAACAAAAAATAATAATTGGAATTATCTAAAAGCAATGGTTGAAGGAATGCATGACTGGCTGGAAACAAAGGAAATATCCGGCAACCAGAATATTCCCCTATGCAGATCGCAAATAGAAAATGAAATTGAATCTCACATGAAAAATACTTCGAGTGAGTTAACAAAAGTAGTTGCACATAAAATGAAAAATCTTGGATGTGAAAAATCACTAGTAGTAGAATTCAGAAGCGTCTTTAGATAATTATAAAACAATGTGGGGAATTTGAGTAAAAAAAATAATAGTATAAAAGAAAATTTATTAATAACAAATTCCTGCTTAATTTATGAAAGATTCTTCAAAAGAGGTGAAAGAATTAATAAATCACTATAAAGAAAAAGGAATTGTATTTGGGAAAGAAATAAATTTTATAATAAAAAGAATTGAACTAAGTAAAGAAAATATTGAAAAAGAGATATTTACCTGTAAGAATTTATACTTTACAGACAAACAAGCCAAAGATAATGAAGTTAGGTATGTGTTATACTTTATATATACTCATAAAAGAGGAAGGCAATATGTTTTGACTTTTAGAGATAATAATATAAGAATTATTACAGCTTTTCCTCTTGGCAGAAGAACTATTAAGAAATACAAGAAAAAAGGTTTAAATATCTAAGATAGTTAGAATAATCATGGAAAAATATAACACTAATTATGATGTTGAAGATGATGTTTTATATATTCAGAATGCTGAAAAAGAAGTTGATGAAAGTGTAGAATTTTCTAAGGACATAATTCTTGATTTAGACAAGAAAGGGAATGTTATAGGGGTGGAAATTTTCTATGCCAGCGAATTCCTTGGATTATTTAATAAAGATATAGATAAGAAATTCTTGCAAAATCTAAATGATGGGTATATTGAGTATAAAGACTTTAGAAATATATGGTTTATTGTTCTAGTATTGGAGTCAAAGGACAAAAAGATTTCACAGGCTTTACCTCCACTTCAAAAATCTGAATATATAAGTCCTTTATTAGCTTTTACTTAGTTACTTCTGGCTAGCCTAAACAATAGATTTAAATAAATATCTCTATATTGTCATAGTATAACAATATTAGACAACCAAATTTTTGTTGGAATACTACTAATTGCTATTGGTCTTCCTTCAGTAATCTGGGGAATTTACATCTTCAAAACAACAAAAAAATCATAGATTTATTAAATAATAAATATAAGTATAAATTAAATTATTCTAATATTTATTTCATACATGTTAAATTATTTTGGAATCTTTCTTCTTTTCCAAAAGAAGTCCAAAATATTTACAAACCTATTAGAAGAATGGGAATAATTGTTTATTCGCTAGGAGCTATTGTAATTATCTCGCTAATAACTTATTTACTTATTGTTTCTAATTGAAGGTGTAATGTTTCAAAAGCTATCCTCTCGGTCGGCTTGAAACCTCCCGAACTAGCAGCACACTTTAAAAAAACTGAAGAAATATTTTATTTCTGAAATCTTGGTCTGTTGTCTTTGTATTCTTTGTTTCTATCCAAAAAACCTCTGATAAAGGCATCGTCAGTTTTTCTTTCAACAATATCTAAAACTGCATAAGTTTTAAGTCCTTTATGGCTGTGTGGAGCAGTTTTGACCTTAGCTCCAAGTTTTTTATGTATAGCCTCACCTAAAAGAAAATCATTCTTAGCAAGATCAGCAATTGTCCTAACTCCTGAAATCGAATTATTTACAGGTGTGAACAAAAGCTTGCCTCTATCTTTGCTTGCAATTATATGGCAGTTATTAACTCCAATACCAAAATCTATTTTATGAGCATATCTCTTATTATGTTCATTAAGTAATTCAGAAATTTTCTTAGCTACTTTAACTGCACTTACTTCATTGTCAAATTTTTTAGTAATAACTGGTGCAAATATGCCTACAATTGAATCATCCTTTCTGTAAATCTTTCCACGATTCTCTGAAATCTCTTTTACAGCTTCTTCTATAGCACTTGCAGCATTAGATCTGTTGCTTTTCAATTGCTCATAATTCCTAACCTTCAAAGTGATAACTGAAGAATCCTGCTTTTCTCCATCTAAAACAAGTGAAGGCAAAGCTTCACTGCTGACATACTCTATTTGATGTTTATTATATGGAGTACCTGGCCCAGTTGGGGAGCTTAATTTAACAACTCCTCCTTTACCCTCTTCTTTTTTCTTAGGCAAAGAGCCGTCAAAAAATAATACTGACTTTTTCTTATAAACTTTCATTACAAATATAAAAATAAATACGCCCAGAACAATAAAAACAAATACCCAAGCAAAAAATCCTTTGCTCATAAATCCAAGTGCTGAATTATCATAAGGAGATCTTACATCAACAGCATTTCCAGTAAGAGAAACTTTTGCATTAGCCTTTACATCTCCATCATTAACTTCTACATCATAAATTCCGTCAGGAGCAGACAACTCAAGAAGCAAAGAACCTGCAGTGCTTAAGTTAAGGTGCTGAATTTTAGTAGTGTTACCAATAGTTATCTGTATAATTTTATCATAAGGAACATTTCCAACATTCCTTATAATCAATGTCCTGTTAGTTATTTCAAATTCAGCCTCTTTATTCTCTCTTACATAAAATACCTTATTTACTGCTATTTTTTCAGATTCAGCAGTCATATTCCACTGTCCATAAGGAGCATTTTTCGGAATAATCAGCTTGCTTGACTCTCCAGTCTTAGGCAAAATACTTTTTATAATCTGGCTGTTAACATCATAAATATTAATAGCAACAGGAAAACCTTCCATACTATCGTGAGCTTGATCATAAAGCATTGCAGAATAAGTCATTTCACTTCCAGGATCAACACCATCTAAAGAACTAATCTCAAGGCTAGTTGGCATTTGCAATACAGTTAATGAAAAGGTCTTGTTGTCAAAATTTGTAGTCTGGTCATCTTTTGTTTCATAAACATAAACCTCCATATTATATTCTCCAGATTTTGTATCTTCTGGGAAAAGAATATATCCTGAAAATTTGCCATCTTCAACCGGAACAATAGACTCTAAGTCTATCTTATTTACATTTATTTTAGCAGCCCCGTTAACAGGCTGTTTATTTGCCTTGCTTGCTGTTCCTGTAAAGCTTATATTTTCATTAGTAAAAAAATCCTCTCTGTTAAACTTAACATCAACATTCATCTTATTAGTTATAAGGAAAGTAGAACTTTTCTTAATATTGCCCTCGAAGTCCATAGAAAGGTAACATTCACCTGTTAAACCTTTCAGAAAGTTAGAAGAAAAAGGAAATGTAATAGGTATCTCAGTCTCCAAATGAAGATACTGGGAGTATATATTCATAGAACCCTGTCCACAGACAAGATCTATAGTTGTCTTGCCATCACTTCCATCACTTCCTAATATTACTTCAAGATAGTCTCCATAATTATAAACCTCTTTTGGCTGTGACACAAGAAAAATATCTGCACTTACAAAATTTATCAAAAATAAAGACATTAAAATTAGTGCAATCAATGCCTCTCTTTTCATATTCATAACATAAATAGCAAAAATGTATATATAAATATTATCCTATTACGTTCTTCACAGCATTCTTGACAAGTTTTATAAAATCACTTCTACTATTTAATACATGACAAAACAGGTTGTAACTCCTTGGGAAGTTTCTGGAAGTATAGACTATAACAAACTGATAAAAGAATTTGGAGTTTCTCCTCT
Organism: Candidatus Pacearchaeota archaeon CG1_02_32_21; assembly: GCA_001872185.1. Lineage (GTDB taxonomy): Archaea > Nanobdellota > Nanobdellia > Pacearchaeales > GW2011-AR1 > JACPLR01. The sequence goes on from MNVX01000007.1 coordinate 8,501, forward strand.
GAAAGAACTTCCAGAAATATTTAATAAAAACATATTATTCAGAAGAAAAATCATATTTGCCCACAGAGATATACAAAGAATTTTAGAAGCTGTAAAAAACAAAAAACCATTTGTGATGATGACAGGATTAATGCCTACTGGAAAATTCCACATAGGGCACATGATACTTGCCCAGCAAATGGTTTTCTACCAAAAGTTAGGAGCTAGAGTTTATATCGCTGTAGCAGATTTAGAAGCCTACAATGCAAGAGGGCAAAGTTTAGAAGATAGTAAAAAAATAGCTGAAGATTACATTTTAAGCTATGCTTCTTTAGGTTTAGACTTAAAAAAAGCAGACATATATTTCCAAAGCAATAGGTCTAGTGATGCTAAAAAGTCAAATGCATACTACCAGTTGCAAAACCTATTAGCCAGATATGCAACATTTAATGAATTCAAAGCTGTTTATGGAGATATAACTCCTGGTAAAATGCTTTCAGCTTTATTGCAGGCTTCAGACATGCTGCATCCACAGCTAAAAGAATTTGAATCTCAAGCTCCTGTAATAATTCCAGTAGGAATTGACCAGGATGCACATTTAAGGCTGGCAAGAGATATATCTCAAAGAATAAAATCACCAAGATTTATACAACTATCATCAACATATCATTTGTTTGCTCCAGGATTAGGTGGAGGAAAAATGTCTGCCTCAGACCCTAACTCTTTCATTGCATTAACAGACACTCCAAAAGAAGTTGAAAAAAAGATAAATAAATATGCTTTTTCAGGAGGCCAGCCAACTATAGAAGAGCATAGAAAATTAGGAGGAAACCCAAATATAGATGTTTCATTCCAATATCTAAAAATGTTTTTTGAAAGTGATGATAAAAAACTGGCTCAAATTGAAAAAGATTACAGAAGCGGAAAGATGCTTACAGGTGAATTGAAAAAATACACAATTGAAAAAATTAATGATTTCTTAAAAGAATTCCAGAAAAAAAGAGAGTTAGCTAAAAAAGACGTTGAAAAGTTTATCTATAAAGAAAAATGAGTAACTATAATGAAATAAGATTAGATTAAATTATTAATAACTAATTATATTTGTTTATGGTTTTTGTAACATACTCCACAAGATTATATAAAGATTTTTCTTCTTAAGCTATTGATTATCCAGTTGGATTAATAATATTATTATATGTGAGATTTGTTTTTCTATCAAAAGATTTTGACTAGAATTATATCTTTAAATCAAATATTTAATTAAGCACTTTTCTTAAAAGTCCTCGGGAATATTTCTAAATCTAGTAATCTTGCCATTTATAGTAATCTCATCAACAAGCTTTCCTTTATCTGCCCAACTAGGTAAATTCGTATTCATATTTTTAATAGGTCTAGCAAAATAATGTGTTACTTTAGGATTTAATTCTTCATAAGGTAATCCAATTAATGTTCTTGATCTGTCAAATGTTGTAAACCATGCCTCTTCTTCTCTGTCTCTAAGAGGATTTAGGAAAATTTTGTACATAGGGTTCTCAGGGTCCATAAATTCATAAGCTCCTTTTTTGCTTATTACTTCTGGAAAATCCGTTCCAGTAAGATGGGCCCTTTCAATTACAGTTGTTCCAACATATCTTTGATACTTTTCACTTTCCCACTCGCCTCTAGACTCTGGAAAAATTGTTCTGGCTAAATCAAGTACTCTTGAACCCTCGCCTAAAACGTATTTTTCGGGGTTTCTTTTTTCATAATCATAAAAACCGTCAATTACAAACTGGTATATCTCCATTTCTTCATCTCTTTTAGCATTTAGTTTAGCAAGTTCTTCCATTAATCTTTCATCATAAGTATCAATATATTCTTTAAACTGTTCATTGCTTAATCTTAGATCAGACAATATGTTTTCCAATTCTTCAATTTTAGTTTTTCTTCCAATACTTCTTTGTAATTCTTTTACTCTAACATCAATCATTCCCATCTCCCTGTATATTTGCTCTTTCTGCCTTTGATAATGATTAGATATGTAAGCAACAACTGGAGTTAATGCTAAAGCTCCCATTCCCAACTTAAATAGAAAACTTCTCCTGGACTCAATTCCGTCAATTTGCTTGTCAGACTTCCCAGGATGTTTTTGCCTAGTTCTAACTAGTCTATCCCATTGTTTCATAGTTTTAACTTCGCTAACTTTTCTTGTCATTGTTCTACATCTCTCCTTAACGATTGTTAATATCTGATATAAACCATTTATAAATCTTTAGATTAATGGCTATTATCTGTAAAATCTATTAAGCATCTCTAAAAAAGATTCTAATACTACCAATAACAGGTATTTTTAAATCTTATGAAACTGTCTTAACTAAAAAGATGTGTTAATTTTTAAAGAAAATATTATTCAGCATCTAAACTATTATCTGAATTAACCCCAGATATAGCAATCAGTTAGCTAAGCCTTAATAGACACCAAATTTAAATATCAAGTTTTTCTTTAGTTATTATGAAAATAATAAGTCTGCATTGTGACTATATAAAATTCAAGCCATTGAAAAAGGCACTTAAGCAGCCTGAGAATTTAACTGAAGAAAGAAAAAAAGAAATAAAAATAGATGAATGCTTGGTTATTTTAACAGCTGTTGAAAAAAATGACTCCTTAGACTTGGTAAAAGAGCTTGTCAAAAACATAGAAAACATTGCAAAACAGGTTAAAGCAAACGCTATAGTTCTTTATCCTTATGCTCATTTATCTTCAAATCTCAGCAATCCAGATATAGCTCTGGACATTTTAGAAAAAACAGAAAGAGAATTAAAAAAATTAAAGTATAAAGTTACAAGAGCCCCTTTTGGGTATTACAAAGAATTTGAGCTAAAAGTAAAAGGGCATCCTCTAAGCGAATTATCAAGAGAAATTGGAGAAAGAAGTATATCTAAAGAAACATCTGATAAGAAGATAATTCCAGAAGAAAAATATGATTACAAACAATTGTTGAGGGAAATATCAAAATCAAAATTAGATACAAGTAAATTAAAAGATAACGACCACAGAATTTTAGGGCAAAAATTAGATTTGTTCAGTTTTAGTGAAGTTGCACCTGGAATGGTTTTCTGGCACAATAATGGATTGGTAGTTTATAATGAATTGATAAATTACTGGATGGATCTTCATATGAAATCAGGTTATCAAATAATAAAAACTCCGCAAATCCTTGATTCAAAACTATGGAAAATTTCGGGCCATTGGGATAAATACAAAGAAAATAACTTCTCTACAAAGTATGAAAGCAGGGATTTTCTTGTTAAACCTATGAACTGCCCAGGAGGAATACTGGTTTATAAAAACAAGCCTAAATCTTACAAAGACTTGCCATTAAAGATGGGAGAACTAGGTGTCGTCCACAGAACAGAATTGTCAGGAGTTTTATCAGGATTATTCAGGGTAATCCAATTCACACAAGATGATGCACATATATTTTGCACAGAAGACCAAATAGAGCCTGAAATAAAAAGCATAATGGATCTAATAAATAAGATATATACTAAATTCAATTTTTCTTATACATTAGAATTATCAACACGTCCTGAAAAATATATTGGGGACTTAAAAATGTGGGAAAAAGCAGAGAAAATACTTGAAGAAACTTTAAATAAAAATAAAATTAAGTATAAAATAAACAAAGGAGATGGGGCTTTTTACGGTCCTAAAATTGATTTCCACATTAAAGATTCTTTAGGCAGAACTTGGCAATGTGCAACAATACAGCTGGACTTTTCAATGCCAGAAAGATTTGAATTAACTTACATGGACAAAAATAACAAAGAACAAAGACCAATTATGCTTCACAGAGTTATTTACGGAAGCTTGGAAAGATTCATTGGAATTTTATTAGAACATCTAAATGGAGCCCTTCCAGTATGGCTTTCTCCTATTCAAGTAAGAGTCATAAACTTTACAGACAGGAATAATAAATATGCTGGAAAAATAATGGAAAAATTAAATGAACAGGGAATAAGAGTAGACTCTGACTTATCATCTGTTCCGTTGGGAGGAAAGATAAGAGACGCTGAATTAATGAAAATACCATACATAATTGTTATTGGAGACAAAGAGGAAAAAGAAAAAACAATAGCTCTAAGAAAAAGAGGTTCAAAAAACATAGAGCAGTTAAGTATAGATAATTTTATAAAAAACATTGATAAGGAAATAAAAGAACGAAAATAATCTTGGGTAACACAAAGATTATAAGAAAATACCATATAATAAGTGTATCAGAAGGGAATTATCTCAAAACTAAAAATTTAAATGTATGTAATCCATGGTCTAATAATCCTGAAAGTGCAGAAATATTTGATAAGTTTGACTCATTAACTTTAGTAAGAATACTAAATAGATATGAAGGATTTGAAGACTGAGTTTACAGAGAAAAACAACCAAAACACTAATAGAAAAATGAAATACCACATTATAAGAATATCAAGTGAAAATGAGATATATTTAACAGATTATTTAAGAAATGAAAAGTATGGAATATGGTCAAGCAACCCTGAGGACTGGAGAGATTTCAGTAAAAAACAGGCAAAAGATATAACTCACAGATTAAAACAAAGTGGTACAACTGTCAGAATTGAAAAAGACCTTGGAATATAAGTAAATTTATTAAACAAAATAACAAAAAATGAGACAATATCACATTAGAAATATAACTGAAAATAATGAACCCAGGAAATACCTCATAAAATTACCTTCAATTGACTACCAATCAGGATTATGGGGTGTTGATCCTAACCAAGCAATAACCTTTAACAAAAGAGAAGGTAAAAAAGAAATTAATCATTTAGCTAAGAGACATAACTTAGATACAAGAATTGAAAAATGTTAGACAGATAAAATAATAAAGAGATAAAAAGAGGAAAATGAAAATACAGCTTTACATAGATAAACTGAACAATTCGCAGGAATTTAAAAGCTTTAAGGCAAAAAATCCCCAGTCTTACTTTTCAGCAGGTTTTTTTGTTTTGGATTTCGAAGAAAACAATAATTTGCACCAAATAGATTATTACAATCCTGACAATAAAAAAATGATTACATTCGCTATGGACAATAAAAAAATTGAAATCAAGGAGAGTGGAGCTTCAAACCAATCAATGCCTATGGAAATAAGCACAAAAATAAATCTTGACCTGGATATTTTAAAAGGGCTTGTTGAAGATGAAATGAAAAATCATATGGTAACTCACAAACTGCATAAGATAATAGCTGTATTGCAGAATTTAGACGGAAAATTAGTCTGGAATCTGAATTGCATAACAAGCGATGTTGGAATAGTAAAAATGCATATATCGGATGAAGATCACTCTGTGCTTAAATTTGAGTCTATTAACCTATTCGATGTTGTGCATAAACTCTAAGGTAATATTTATAAGCATTTTTCCACTATAATTAAAATGATAAATAGGTTCTATAATAAAATACCGTATAGAAAAGCTTTGTTTATCGTTGCATACAAAATAATTAATGACAACATAAAATATCTCATTCTGAAAAGAAAGTTACATTGGAAAGGTTGGGAGTTTCCGAAAGGCGGAGTAGAATTCTTAGAAACTAAAAAAATGGCTGTTAAAAGGGAGGTCAAAGAAGAAACTGGTTTGGGAATAAAAAAAATAACAAATCAAAAGGTTTATGGAAAATATGAATACAAAAAAGTTATTCCGGACAGGCCTTTCAAGGGGCAGAGCTACCAATTATATTCAGTAGAGCTAATTGAAGGGGTTGTTAAAGTTGACCACAGAGAGCACTCTTCATATTTATGGTTGTCATATGAAAAAGCAATAAAAAGACTAACCTGGAACAATCAAAAAGAATGTTTGAAGATAGTAAATGACTCATTAGTAAAAGTGAAATGAAGAGCAAGACAATTTTTGTGTTTTTTGAATTTTTAATAGGGGGAATTCTTTTAGGAATAATAGAGGACTTAATTTTAATAAATCTCCTGACAGAAGAGCCATTTACTTTTTTAATAGTCGGAATAATATTTTTAACTACTCTTCCTTTTGCATTTGTAGGAGAGTATATTGTTGATGAGATTGATTTTCTAAAGCTTTTTAATCTAAACAAAAAATACAAAAAGTTAGAAGTCTTTTTT